>DAINCW010000008.1:0-2422 GCA_036732205.1 Solirubrobacteraceae bacterium
GCGCGGCGCCGAGGCGCTCGGCGAGCAGCCGGGCCGGGTCGCCCGCCGGCCATGACAGCGGCATCGCGACGGCGACCGCATCGAGCCGGGCGAGCAGCCCGGCTCCGCCGGCGTCGGTCTCCGCGGCGCGCGCGGCGTCCTCGACCAGGTCGAGCGGATGGCGATCGAGCGGCGGCGCGCCCGCTCGGCCGCCGACCTGCCCGGCGCCGACGAGAACGGGGAGCCGCGGGTCCACGGGGCATGGACTACCAGACGCGCGCCGCGGGCACATGCCCGTAGGGCACACTGTCATCGTGGCCCGTCACCTGAGGCGCGCCGCGGCGCTCGCCGCGCTCACGGCGGCGCTCGTCCCGGCGAGCGCGCACGCGAAGACGGTCTGGCTGTGCCGCCCCGGCCTGGCCGACAACCCCTGCACGGCGCCGCTGGCCGCCACCGCGCTCGCGGCCGACGGCAGCAGCACACCGGTCGCCGGCGCGATCGCGGCGCACCCGCCCATCGACTGCTTCTACGTCTACCCGACGATCAGCCCGCAGCAGACGCTGAACGCCAACCTCGAGGTCGAGCCCGCCGAGCGCACGGTCGCCAGCGTGCAGGCCGGGCGCTTCTCGGCCGACTGCCGCGTCTTCGCGCCCATGTACCGTCAGATCACGCTCGCCGGCATCTTCGGCCGCGCCGGGCCCGTGACGAAGCGCGGCCGCCGGATCCCCTACGAGGACGTCGCGGCCGCCTGGACCGATTACCTCGCCCACGACAACCACGGGCGCGGGGTCGTGCTCATCGGCCACTCGCAGGGCACGAGCGTGCTCAAGGCGCTCGTCAAGGACAAGATCGACGACCGGCCCGACGTGCGCCGGCTCCTCGTCTCGGCGCTGCTCATCGGCGGAGACGTGACCGTCGCGAAGGGTCGCGGCGTCGGCGGCGACTTCCACCACGTCCCCGCCTGCCGCGCACCCGCGCAGACGGGGTGCGTCATCGCGTACTCCACCTACCTCGAGAAGCCCCCGAACCCGAGCCTGTTCGGGCGCGTGCCCGGCGGCAGTGCGACGCTCGGCGTGCTGTGCACCAACCCGGCCGCCCTGGGCGGCGGCACGGGCGCGCTCCAGCCGTTCTTCCGCCAGGCCGGCACGCCCGCGTGGATCACGTACCCCGGGCTGTACACCGCGCACTGCGCGAAGTCCGGCGACGCGAGCTGGCTCCAGATCGACGCCGCGGGCGCCGCCGACGACCCGCGCCCGCGCGTGGAGGAGTCCCTCGGCCCGATCTGGGGCCTGCACGTCGTCGACGTCAACCTGCTGCTCGGCAACCTCGTCGACGACGTGCGCCGCGAGGCCGCGGCCTTCACGCGGCGTCAGCCGTGGTACGCGCCGCGCAGCAGCGCCATCATCTGGGGCGCGGTGCTCGGGCCCAGCGGTCCACCCGAGGAGCCGGAGAAGCCGATCTCGAGATGCGGGCCGGTAGAGATGCCGACGATCCCGGCGCCGACCTCGCTGATGACCTGCCCGGCGCTCACGTGGGTGCCGATCGTGACGGCGTTGCCCGGGCCCGCGTGCCCGTAGTACACGTAGCGCCCGTCGTCGAGATGCAGGATCGGCGCGTCGTTGCCGAAGCCGCCGATGCCGTGCCCGACGATCGTGCCGCTGCGCACCGCGAGCAGCGGAGTGTGGCCCGGAGCGGAGATGTCGACGCCCTGGTCCAGGCTCCACGAGCCGGGCCCGATCGCCGTGCCGCCGGGCATCGGGAAGGTGAAGCCGCCGCCGCTCAGCACCTGGCCCGCGGGGGGCGCGAGCGACCGGGCGCCGGAGCGCTGCGCGGCCGCCAGACGCGCCTGGACCCGGCGCTGCCGAGCGCGGATCGCCTGGATCTGGCCCACGGTCCGCGCGTGGGACTGGGCGATCACCAGGCGCTGCTGCGCGAGCCGGGCGCGGATCGTCGCCGCGGCCTCTTGGCGCGCGACGACCTGCTCGAGCTGGCGCTGCTGGATGCGCTGGAGACGAGCCAGCGTCGTTGCCTCGCGGTCGACCTGCGCACGGGCCTTGCGCGTGTCGCCGACGACGTGCGCGTCGGACTTCGCCACCCGCTTCGCGTTGTCGATGCGCTCGACGAGGTCGGCGAAGCCGCGGGCGTTGAGGATCACGTGCATGAGGTCGGGCCGGTCGGCCTCGTAGTCGGCGACGAGCACCTGGGCGAGGAGCTGCTGGTCGACCTCGAGGCGCAGCCGCAGGCGGACCAGCCGTGCCCGGGCCCGCGCGAGCTCAGTCTGGAGCGCGTTCAGGCGCGCGCGCCGCGTGGCCAGGTCCGCGTCCAGCGCGTTCAGGCGCTGCTGCGCCGCGGCGAGGTCGCCGGACACCGCGCTGAGCGCCCGCGCCTCGCGGGCGGCCTTCGCGGCGAGCGAGCTCGCGCCGTCCGCGGGCGCCGGCCCTGT
>DAINCW010000008.1:2432-28001 GCA_036732205.1 Solirubrobacteraceae bacterium
CGCGCACGCGCCAGCGCCGGGCGGGCTGCCGTGGGAGGCGGTTGGGCGCCCCTTCGGGCGCGACGAAAGGCATCTTCGAAGGAGGGAGATACTTGCCCGGGCAGGGTGATCTTCGCGCGATTGGTATCTGAGGGTTGGTATACGACCCCCAGGCACCAATTGCGCCGAGAACCCACGAGTGCGGCAGCGGCAACCCCGCTGCCCGCTCCCTCGAAGCCCGTCGTTCGCCGGTGATGATCACGCGGGGCCTCACGCCGGCACCGCCACGCGCTCGACACGCGCGGGCTCGGGCTCGGGCACGGTGGCGCCGATGAGGTGGTACTCGCCCGCCTCGAAGCGCCGCATCTCCGCACGGAAGCGGAACGTGTAGTCCGGCCACAGTGTCGTGTTGCGCCCGTTGCGGTCGATGTACCAGCTCGCGCAGCCGCCCGACGTCCAGACGGTGCCCGCCATCCGGCTCTGGACCGAGGCGTTCCACGTGTCCTGCGCGTCCTGCCGCGGCTCGGTCGCCACCGCGTCGCACGCGTCCATCGCGTCAAGGGCACGCGCCACGTAGCGCGCTCCCGTCTGGTGGCCGTGCGGGTGCGCAGCTAGGGTCCGGCGCGCCGGGCCATGAGTCGCTTTCTCGTCGATCTCATCTCGATCCCGCTCTTCACGGGCGCGATCGGCTACGTCATCAACTGGACCGGCGTGCTGATGCTGTTCCAGCCGGTCCACTTCAGGGGCCACCGTGTTCCCGGGCTCGCGCCGCTCGCGGGGATCCTCCCCCGCCGCCTCCAGAACATCCCGGGCATCATGCACGGCGGCATCGGCTGGCAGGGGATCGTCCCGTCGCGCGCGGCGAAGATGGGCAGCATCGCGGTCGACAAGGGGATCGCGAAGCTCGGCAGCGCCTCGGAGTTCTACGCCAGGCTCGACCCGGAGAAGATCGCCGAGCACATCCTCGCGACGGCCAAGCACGACATCCGCGAGCTCGTCGAGCGGGTCATGGAGCGCGAGCACGGGCAGCTGTGGAACGACCTGCCGCCGCGCCTGCGCGAGGCGGTCCACGCTCGCGTGCAGCGCGAGCTGCCGGGCATCGTACGCGAGCTGACCGACGAGATCGGGCGCAACATCGACGCGCTGCTCGACGTGAAGCTGATGGTCATCCGGCGCATGGAGGAGCACCCCGAGCTCGCCAACCGCGTGTTCCAGGACGTCGGCAAGCGCGAGCTGCGGCTGATGGTCAACTGCGGCTTCCTCTTCGGCTTCGTCCTCGGCATCCCGGTCGTATTCGTCACCCACTTGTTCCCGTCCTGGTGGGTGCTGCCGATCTGCGGCGTGATCGTCGGGTGGATCACCAACGTGCTCGCGATCAAGCTCATCTTCGAGCCGGTCGAGCCCCGGCGGATCGGTCCCTTCCTCATCCACGGGCTGTTCCTGCGCCGCCAGCAGCAGGTCGCCGACGTCTATTCCGCGATCATCGCCGACGACATCGTCAACCTGCAGAACATCGGCGCCGAGCTCATGCTCCCCCCGCGCGGCGACCGCACGCGCACCATGCTCGAGAACCTCATCCACCCCGTCATCGACCGGTCGCTCGGCCCGGCCGCCGGGGCGGTCCGCGTCGCGGTGGGCACCGCGCAGTACGACGCGATCCGCGACTCGCTGGCCGTCGAGTCGGTCGAGTACGCGGTCACGCCGCTCACCGACCCGGCGTTCAACCGCGAGCAGAGCCGCGCGGTGCGCGACCTGCTCGCCGAGCGGATGCGGACGATGTCGCACCAGGACTTCGTCGAGCTCCTGCGCGCGGCGATCCACGAGGACGAGTGGATGCTCTACGCCCACGGCGCGGTGCTCGGCTTCGGCGCCGGCCTCGTCCACCTCGCGATCTTCGGCACGCCATGACCGACTCGGCGACGCCTCCGCCCCCGAATGACCGCGCCAGCCTGTTCGAGGCCTTCCCGGGCCTCGCGCGTATCGGCGCGGGCGTGTGGTGGCGCACAGCCGGCTGGACGCTCGAGCGCTCGATGCAGGCCGGCAACCGCATCCTGCGGGCGGCGACCGCCGGCGAGTCCGTCACGTCGCTGCTGACGGACGCGGGGAGCGAGCTGCGCCACTACGTCCGCCGCGCGCTGGACATCGTGGACCCGGGCTCCGCGCAGCCCGAGCCGGAGGTCGACCCGTTCCCGGCCACCGCCGCGGCTGCCGAGGGCGGACAGCCCGCGAGCACGAACACGCTGCGCGCGCGCGGCGAGGAGCTGTTGCGCCGCTCGGCGGACATCCGCTACCAGGAGGACGCCCACCCGGCGTACGACCGGATCCTCGGCGAGCTCGCGCCCGACGAGGGGCGCATCCTGCGGCTGCTCGCGCTCGAGGGCGCGCAGCCCGCCGTCGACGTGCGGGTGAGTCGAACGGTCATCGCGAGCACGCAGCTCATCGCGCCGGGCCTGTCGATGATCGGCGCCCAGGCGGGCGCCCGCTATCTCGACCGCGTCCCCGCCTACCTCAACAACCTGTATCGCCTGGGCCTGATCTGGTTCTCGCGCGAGCCGCTGGAGGACCCGCTGCGCTACCAGGTGCTCGAGGCCCAGCCCGAGGTCCTCGAGGCGATGCGCAGCCGGGGGCGCAGCAAGACCGTGCGCCGCTCGATCCTCCTCACCCCTTTCGGCGCGGACTTCGCCAACGTCTGCCTGCCGCTGCACACGGCCGAGCTGGACATGCTCCCGGGCGACGGCCTGACGCCGCCCGGGCAGCCGCTGGCCTAGCCGCGGCGCCTCACGGAGCGCCGCGGACGAACGCCGCCGCCTCCGCCTTGGACACCAGGACGAGGTTGCCCATCGCGACGTTCATGTCGGCGAGGTGCAGGCCCCATGTCGCGTCGGGCTGCGGGACGAACTTGCGCGCGCCGCCCGTCGCCGTGACCTGGAGCACATGGGCGTTGGCCGCGCTCGAGCAGCGGGCGAAGTACGACGTCTGCTCGATCCACGGCGTCGACACCTTGGGCAGCGGGCCCTCGAGCTTCGGGATGAGCGTCCCGAGCACGCCTGGGAACGGCGACGTGGGCTGATAGCTCAGGAGCAGGCCCTTGCCGCCGCGCAGGTTGGCCGGGTTGACGCACAGCACGTCGTTCTTCGCCGGGTCGCCGGTCATCGTGATCCCTGCGCCCCCGGGCCGGCCGAACAGCGCGCCGGCCGGAGGCGTGGCGTTGAACGACGAGTACGCGATCACGCAGGCCACCTGGGTGATGGTGTGGCAGGCGGGGATGTGCTTGAAGTCGCCGCCGACGTCCTTGCCCTTCGCGACGAGGACGTTGCCGCCGATCAGGTCGGCCGCGACGAGGCGGCTCAGCACCGACGGCTTGGGGTCGACCTCGTCGTGCAGCAGCTGGCGCAGCACGAACGAGCCCTGCGAGTGGCCGATGAAGATGACCCCGCGACCCCTGTTGTACTTCGACAGGTACTGATGCCAGGCGTCGACGACGTCCTGGTAGGTCGACGCGCGCATCTCCGGCGTGATCTTGTCGGGCTCCAGCAGCCCGAGGAGCGTGAGCTGGCGGTACATCGGCGCGAAGACCCGGCAGGTCTCCGAGTACCGCGATGCCTGGTAGCGGGCGATCGCCCTCTGCTCGGGGTCGATCGTCAGGTCCGCCTGGTCGGTCTGCTGGCCGCTGACCGTCGGGTAGACGTAGAAGCAGTCGACCGGCGGCTTGCGCGCGTTGAGGTGGTGCTCGGTGTCGAGCGTCTTGCCCTTGCCGTCGACGATCGTCGCCGTGAGGCTGGTGCGGCACGGGTCGGTCGTCTTGGTGACCGGGTTGCAGAGCCACACCGCCGGCGTCGCGGCCCCGGCGGGCGTTGCGGACAGAGCGAGGGCCGACACGGCGACGGCGAGGACGACGGGCAGCAGGCGGCGGAGGGAGGTCATGCCCGGCGATGCTACCCACGGCAACCACTCCAGCCTTCCGGCGCGCTACGGAGCCGTCGCCGAGATGATCCAGCTCGACGCGCGGGCGCGCACGCCGTCGTCGGCCGTGGCGTAGCCCGACACCAGCTCCGTCAGCTGCTGCTGGAGCTGCGGGCGCAGGTGGTCGGCCTTGTCGCCCGCGAGGCGCAGGAGCTCGGCAGCCGGCCCGAGGGCCATGACGAGGTCGACCGCCTCCTCGACGGACCGGCCCACCAGGATGTCCAGGTCGCAGCGCTGCAGGACGATGTCCGTGAAGCCCGCGGCGTCGAGGACGCCGCTCGTCGTGTCGGCGTTCGCCATCGAGAACGGGCCGGGGCCGCAGGTCGGCTCGTCGGACTCGTCGTTGTGCTCGACGTAGCGCTCGACGAGCAGCTCGGCGTTGTGCATCCATGGGTTGTCGAGCTTGTTGCGCCAGACGACCATGACCAGCTGCCCGCCCGGCTCGAGTGCCTCGCGCACGTTGCGCAGGGCGGGAACCGGCGCGGCGAAGAACATCGTCCCGAAGCGCGAGAACGCGTAGTCGAAGCGATCCTCGAACCGCGTCGTCTGGACGTCCGCCGCGAGAAAGCGCACGTTGTCCACGCCCGCCTCGTCGGCCTCGGCGGCTGCCACCTCGACGAAGCGCTCCGCGGCGTCGACGCCGACGGCGGAGCCCTCGGGCCCGACGAGCGCCCCCAGCTGCTGGGTCGTGTCGCCGAAGCCGCAGCCGATGTCGAGCACGCGATCGCCGGGCGCCGGCGGATGGACGCGCATCGCGGCGTCGCCGTGCATGCCCAACCCGGTCGTCATGACGTGGCGAAACTGGACGAAGCGGTCGAACAGAACGCCGTTCCACGCCTCGACGGCCTCTGCGTTGGCCTCGGCAACTCCCCCCATGGCCGCCGAGGATACCGGCCGAAAACCATCCTCGCCAGCGCCCGCGCGCTCGTACCCTTGTACCGGGATGACTGACGACGCGCGGCTTCAAGCCGGGTCCGATCCCCGCCGGCCGTTGGGCCGCCGAGCTCGGCGTCGCCTCGGTCACTCCGCAATCGCAGGGCGACGCGGACGGGAAGGTCGCGTGGCGCATCGAGCTCGCGTTCTCGTTCGACCCGGCGTACGCCGCCAGCCCGTACCAGCCGGCGAGCTACGACACGACGCCCGCGAACCCGGCGCCGAGCTGGTACGCGGGCGACATGCACGTGCACGCCGAGCACTCCAACCTCGGCGCGTCGAGCATGCGCCAGACGTTCGACTACGCGTTCAAGCCGCTGAGCCAGGGCGGCGCGGGACTCGACTTCATCACGCTGTCGGACTACGTCGGCGGCACGGCCTGGCCCGAGATCGGCCACTTCCAGGCCGACTACCCCGGCCACCTCATCGAGCGCAGCGCCGAGGTGATCACCTACCACGGGCACCTCAACAACCACGGCAGCCACACGTTCGTCGACTACCGCACGGGGCCGATCTACGAGCGCCGCGACGACGGCTCGCTCCAGCAGGTGCGCGGGCCGACACCTCCGAGCGCGATCTTCGACGCCATCCACGCCGCGGGCGGGTGGACGCAGA
This sequence comes from Solirubrobacteraceae bacterium, assembly GCA_036732205.1. Taxonomy (GTDB): domain Bacteria; phylum Actinomycetota; class Thermoleophilia; order Solirubrobacterales; family Solirubrobacteraceae; genus VAWY01. The sequence continues at coordinate 7,923 of DAINCW010000008.1, forward strand.
TCAACCACCCGTCGATCTTCCCGTCGACGGTCCCGACGTTCTCGAGCTTCTGCCGCGGCTGCCCGTGGGACTACTCGGCGGCCGACACCGATTGCGCGAAGGTCGACGCGATCGAGATCGCCACCGGCCCGGCCGGGCTCCGCACGAGCCCCGACCCGGACGATCCACCCGCCCGCACCACATCTTCCGCGAGCCCGACTCGGTCAAGAAGGCGCTGAAGGCCAGCTCCTAGCGGCGCGCGGCGGCGCGCGGCACTACGGCGCCAGCCGCACCGGCAGCGTCTTGAGCTGGTTGATGAACGGCGACTCCGCGAACAGCGGCGCGCCGGCGATCTCCATGTTCGGATAGCGCTTCAGCGTCTCCTCGAACAGGATCTTCAGCTCGAGGCGCGCCAGCGCCGTGCCGAGGCAGAAGTGCCGGCCGCCCGCGCCGAACGCCTGGTGCTCGGGGTTGCGCTTCACGTCGAAGCGGTCGGGGTCGGAGTAGCGCGTCTCGTCGCGGTTGGACGACACGTACCAGAGGACGACCTTCTGGCCCTCCTTGATCTGCGCGCCGTTGAGCTCGACGTCGCGCGTCGCGGTGCGGCGGAAGTGCGCGAACGCCGGGAACATGCGCAGCGCCTCCTCGACCACGCCCGGGACCAGCGACGGGTCGTCGACGACCATCTGCAGCTGCTCGCGATCCTTCATCAGCGCGCGCATGCCCGAGCAGTAGGTCGCCTTCGTCGAATCGTTGCCGGCGGCGACGAGCAGGAAGAAGCCCATGACGATCTCGTGCTCCTCGAGCTTCTGTCCGTCGACCTCGGCGTGCACGAGCACGCTCGTCAGGTCGTCCGACGGGTTCTCGCGGCGCTCCGCGATGAGCTTGCCGCAGCGCTCGAAGATCTCGGGAATGTCCTTCTCGACGACGCCCTCGATGCCCCCCGGGTTGAGGTCCGGGTCGCTCGCCCCCAGCGCGGAGTTCATGAGGTTGGCCCAGACCACGTCATCCTCGGGCGGGATGCCCATGAAGCTCCCGATCACGCGCGCGACGACGGGCTGTGCGACGTCGGAGACGAGGTCGATCGTCTCGCGTCCCTTGACGCGGTCGAGGACGTCGTTGGCGATCGCGCGGATCTCGTCCTCGTGCGCGGCGATGCGCTTCGGCGTGAAGCCGGCCTGGAACAGCGCCTTGACGCGATCGTGCTTGGGCGGGTCCATCCCGATGAACATCGCGCGCACCAGCTCGAGCGGGAAGACCCCCGCCGCCGCGGTGATCCCGCCCTTCTCCGAGGAGTAGGTCTGCCAGTCGCGGCTGACGGTGTGGACGTCGTCCCACGTCGTGACCGACCAGTAGCCGGCCTCCTCGGGGTAGTCGTCCAGATGGTTCGACCAGTGCACGGGGCACTCGCTGCGCAGCTGCTTGAACAGCGGGTGCGGCGGCCCGTCCTTCCACGTCTCGCGCTCGATGACGATGACGTCGTCCAGATCGGTTTCGGTCGATGCCAAGGCGGGCCTCCGGGTTCACGCGGCGGGGACGCGGGCGATGCTACTTCGTGACTGGCTGCCTGGCCAGTTTCTGCCCGGGGCGGTCGTCTTACGTGAGCGTCTTGGCCTCGACGCGCTCCGGCGCGACGCGGACGACGTCCCAGGCCAGGCCGAGTCGCTCGAGGCCGCGGATGACCAGCGCGGAGAAGTCGAGCTCGCCGCGGCCCAGGCCGTGCGCGGCGGACGTGGGGAAGGCGTGGTGGTTGTTGTGCCACGCCTCGCCGAACGAGAGCGGCGCCAGCCAGCGCAGGTTGCGCGACTCGTCGTCCGTGTCGAAGCGCCGGCGCCCGAAGAAGTGACACAGCGAGTTGATGCTGAAGGTGACGTGGTGCAGGAGCGCGATCCGCACGGCTCCGCCCCACAGCAGGGCGGTCAGCCCGCCCACGACCGTCCCCGTCAGCGCGACGCCGAGCCCGAACGGGATCGCGAGGCCGAGCAGAGCCCAGAGGATGAACGTGCGGTCGATCAGACGGACCGTCGGATCGGCCAGCAGGTCGGGCGCGTAGCGCTGCTCGTTGGCGAAGTCCGAGCTGAACAGCCAGCCGACGTGCGCGTGGTACAGGCCGCGCAGCGCGCCCGCGAGCCCGCCACCGTGATCGACGTGCGGGCTGTGCGGATCGCCCTCGACGTCCGCGAACGCGTGGTGCTTGCGATGGTTGGCGACCCACTCGATGACGGGACCCTCGAGCGCCGCCGAGCCGAGGGCGCCGAGGACGCCGCGCGTGACCCGGCCCGTGCTGAAGCTGCGGTGGGTGAACAGGCGATGGAAGCCGACGGTGACCCCGAGCCCGACCGGGACGTACATGACCACGAACACGAGCACGTCGCTCAGGCCGAGAACGCTGTTCCAGGCCAGCCAGATCGCGAAGCCCAGTGCGATGAGGGGGACGAAGGTGACGATCGCCGTGGCGATCCGGCCCGCGAGGTCGTAGTCACCCGGCGGCTGGACGTCCAGCGCGGGTTCGTCCAGCGCGGGTTCGAGGGTCGGCGCCGTCGCCATCGCCTTCCAAGGTACCCCTCAGGGGCGTGTCCTGACGTGCCGTATTCGGGCCTCTAGGCGGGCGGCCGGTCAGCCGACCAGCCAGATCGCGCCCTCCCGGAGCTCGACCGGGAAGGTCTTCAGCGCCCGCGCCCCGGTCGTCGCCTTGACCACGCCCGCCAGCGGCCGAAACGCGCCCTGCGGGCCTCGCACCATCTCGCCGGTGGCGACGTCGTAGCGCGCGCCGTGCCACGGGCACTCCAGGCAGCCGTCGTCGGCCACCTTCCCCTCGCCCAGCGAGGCGAACAGATGGCGGCAGCGGTTGGAGACGGCGAACGGCTTGCCCGCGCTGAGGCCGACCGCGAGCGCGCCGTGCGGCGTCTGGACGACCGTGACCTGCGGGTCGCCGAGGTCGTCGACCGCGACGAGGCGTTTGGCGGGCGGCATGCGGCGACTATCCCACACCGCGCGCGGCGACTGCGAGCACGTCACGAACGTGCCGTGACCGGCGCCCTCAGCCTCCGAGCGGGCCGGAGGGCGGTGGCGGCGGGCAGTTGACGCTCACGGCGGCACGGCGGCCGCCGAAGGTCTGGTCCCACACCAGCGCCCCGCCGCGGCGCTTCGGCGCGTGGCGGAAGTGGAAGACCTTGGCGGGAGTGACCCCGATCTGGAAGTACGCGTCGCGCGAGCTGTAGTGGAAGAAGAAGTCGATGTGCTCGGTGAATGACCCGGTGAAGTAGCGCCCCCTGCAGCCGAGCGGCCCGTTGTGGTCGAGCTGCGGCGTGCCGACCGCGATCGACGCCCGACCCGACTGCGCGATCGTGATCGTCTGGCCGTCGACCATGAACGTGGCGCTGTCGCCCGGCGAGCCTCGCGGGCTTCCGAAGCGACATCAGTGTCGACTTGGTCTCGCGATGTGCGCTCTAGGTGCGAGCCTTCTTCTTCGCACAGGTGCGGTAGATCCGCACGCTGCGCAGGTGGCGGTGCTTGCGAGTGGTGGCGGTGATCGACACGCGCACGGTCCCGGCCGGCAGCCCGCGCAGGCTCACCGGCGCATGCAGGCGCTTGCCGCGCAGGACCTTCACGCGCTTGCCGTTGACGTTGACCGTCGCCGAGAGGACCTTGTCGCCCTTGGGGGCGCGGCGCAGGTGAATGACGAACGTGCGGCGGCTCGCGCAGCGGCGCGAGGTCGGCAGCTGCGCCGCCGGCTGGGCCTGCGGCGGGCCGCCGGAGCCGGCCACCTGGGGCGTCCCGGGCTTGCCGGGCGCGATGCCGCTGCCGTCGGCCAGGTCGGTGGCGTCGGGCACGCCCAGCCGCGGAAGGGTCAGGACGCCCGGGCTCTTGGGGTCGGTCACCACCGACACGGGGCCGGCCAGGACGTTGCCGTGGTACGCGGCGTCACTGCCGGCGATGACGAGCTGGAAGCGATGGCCCGCGGGGAAGCGGTGCACGATCCCGGGCAACGTGACGTGCAGCGGCTTGGTCACGTCGGCGACGCGCACCGGCGCGATCAGGCGACGGACGAGCGTCGGATTGCCCGCGGGGTCGAGGTCGTAGAGCTTGAAGAACAGCACGAGCTTGCCCCCGGGGTCGCTGCCCTGCGTGCCCGCGTACGTCGGCGCGCTGAGCGTGACGTCGGCGGTCGGGATGCCGACCACGTCGACGGCGTCGGGCAGCGGAGCCGAGGTGAAGCCCGCGAACGAGCCCGGCGCGTCGCTGGGCGGCTGGGTCCCGGGATCCTCCGCGGAGATCTCGGAGTAGCTGGTGACGGTCGGATGCGCCGGGGCCGCGAACGACGCGGTGCCGGCCTTGACCTCGCCGGCCGTGCGCACGAGCGAGTCCGAGCTCGACAGGAAGTAGTGGCGCGTCGTCCCGACCGGATAGGCGGGCGCGCTCTGGTAGGACGGCGTGGGGTCGTCGTTGGCCCCGTGCGGGACGTAGTCGCGGTAGTAGGAGAGGTCGAGGGCGGGCGGATCGCCGACACCGAGCAGGTAGTAGTCGAACCACTGCACGGCGTCCCGGCCCACGGGGCTTGTCTCCGGGGTGCCAAGCGTCGTCTCGGTCTTGATGCCGCCGCTGTGGCCGTTGTCGCGCCAGACCATCTTCACCGGCACGTTCTGCGCGCGCAGGGTGTTGTAGGTGGCGACGGCCTCGTTGAGGTTGAAGAGGGTGTCGGTCTGGCCCTGGACGAGCATCGTCGGGATGCGGATGTTCGCGATGTAGGAGCTCACCGACGCGTTGCGCGCGAGGGCGATCGTGTCGGCCGTCGGGTAGCCGACGGCGTCCATCTGCGCCTTGGCCTGGCAGGCGCGGTTGTCGAAGTTCGGGCAGCCGACGTTGCGCATCGGGTCGACCGACGCGTTCTCGATGCCATCCATGATGCCCACCCCGAAGAACAGCGACGTCCAGATCTGCTTCTCGGTGCCCGGCGTGTTGTAGGTGACGCCGCTGGTGAAGTCCGAGTTGTTCGGCGCGAGCGAGTACGCCAGGTCGTTCCACGTGATGATCGGGATGATCGTGTCCACGCGCGGATCCTGGCCGGCGATCGCGTACTGGATCTGCCCGCCGTACGAGCCGCCGATCATGCCGACCCGCGGGTCGTCGGGATACGACGTCCCGTCGTGTGCGACCGGGTCGTGGACGACGTAGTTGACCTTGGTGCCGTCCGTCGCGGCCTTGCTGCCGCCGAGGAACGAGACGAGCTGCTTGCCGGCCTTGCCGTCGGGGTCGGGCGCGTCGAGGCTGATCTTGCAGCCGCTGTTGCCGAAGCCCAGGCCGGAGTAGGCCAGCGCGACGTAGCCGCGCGCCACGAGCGCCTGGGCGAAAGCGGCCAGGTCGCCCTTGTTCCCGCCGAAGCCGTTGGTCATGAGCACCGCGGGAGCCGGATTGGCCGCGGTCACGTCGGCGGGCTTGTAGAGGTCCGCGTCGACGATGCACATCTGGTCGTTGGCCGCCCCAACCTTGACGTTGAACGTCAGCGCGGTCGGGGTCACCTTCGCCGACGCGGAGGCCGGCGCGACCAGCAGGCCGAGGGCGAGCAGCGAGAGGACGAGGCGACGGCGCATGGAGATCCCTTCAAGGCCGCGGCAACACAGGGAGAACGACCAGGCCGCGAGCACCTACGAGGGTGTCACACCGGCAAACGGATTCCCAATCGCCGACTCCGGTCAGCGAAGCGATACTGGCGTCGTGACCGACCGCAACGTGCTTGGTGAAGAGCTCGAGGCCTGTGGCACCGACCCGGTTACCGGCTTCTATCGGGACGGGTGCTGCCACACGGGCCCCGAAGACCTGGGAAGCCACACGATCTGCGCGGTGGTGACGGAGGAGTTCCTCGAGCACCAGCGTGGCATCGGGAACGACCTCACCACTCCGATGCCGCTCTACCACTTCCCGGGGCTCACGCCCGGCGACCGCTGGTGTGTGACCGCGGCGAACTGGCTGCGGGCGCACGAGGACGGCGCGGCCGCCTACGTCGTGCTGGCCTCCACGCACGAACGGGCGCTCGAGATCGTTCCCCTCGCCACGCTCCACCAGCACGCCGTCGACGTCCCAACGGATCCCGGCACCCTCGCCTGACGACAGGACCGACCGGCCCACGCCGGCCCGACCCGCGCCCGACGGTGCGGGCCTCGAGGTCTCGCCGGCTCAGTAGGTCGCGGCCCCGTCGACGGTCAGGACGCCGTTCTGGCCGTCCAGCGTGTTGTGGTCGTGAACCCTCAGGTCGCCGCTGGAGATCCCGCGGTACGCGCCGGTCCCCCGCGTGAAGTGGGCCGTGCCGACGAAGTCGATCTCGTTGCCGCTGACGGTGAACGGCAACGAGGCGTCGCCCGACACCGATCCCCGGGCGAAGAGCAGCTGGAACGTGCCGTCGAAGTGGCCGTTGTCGAACTTGCCCACGAGCACGATCGAGCCGGGCCCGAACGGCGAGCCCGTGAGCGTGCCGTGGTCCTCGATGGTGCCGGGCATTGACGCCTTGACCTCGCGGGTGCGGCCGTCGACGTGCACGGCGCGGCGAGCCGGCTTGCCCGGTGGGCGCGTCGTGGTCGCCAGCTGGTAGGTGTCCTGCAGGTCGTCCTGGATGATCGTCGCGCTGCCATGCGCGGTCAGCGTGTAGGGGCCACTGAGCCTGCGCGTGCGGTAGTGCCAGCCGGGGGGCGGCTTGAGGCGGCGGCCGAGCGCCGCCAGCTTGCCGATCGTCAGCGTCGGATCGGAGATCTGCGCGTAGCTCTGCATCACGTACGTGTCGCCTCCGGGGGCGACGAGCTCGTAGACGGTGCGGCCCCTGTTCCAGTGCCACGTGTTGATGCGCGCGATCGTCCGGTCCGTGTAGGGCGTCTGCGTGAGCTCCGCAGCGGTGTGGATCGGAATCGTCGCGACCCGCGTCGTGCGGATGCCGTGGAACGCGCGCACCCGCCCCACCGTGGCGGTGACTGAGTCAACGAGGAAGTGGCGCGGGCCGTTGAGGACGACCGCCGTGTCTCCCAGCTCCTTGGCCAGAGCGGTGGCGTCGAGCGCGTTCCACTGAGCGGCGGGGCAGCCGTTGAGCGTGATCGTGTTCCAGACGACCGCGGTGATGTTCGGGAGGCTCCCCTTGATCTCGATGATCTCGCAGTAGCGGGCGTCGTGCAGGCCCTGGGCGGCGCCGTGCCTGGCGGCGGCGACACCGGGCGACGCGAGGGTCGTGGCCAGCGCGACGGCGATCGCCGCGCCGCGCCGGATCAGGGGGCGACGTCGCACCACTGGCCCTTGCACCGGTTGAGCTTGACGAGCTTGGCCGCCAGGTGGGCCTTGATCCCCCGATACGCCGGGGCGGCGGCGACGTTGCGCAGCTCGTACGGGTCCTTCTGGCGGTCGTAGAGCTCCTGTTCGCCGGTCTCGGTGTAGACGACGTAGGTGTAGCGGTCGGTGCGCACGCCCTTGTACGGGCGGTCCCAGCCGTTGTTCATGACCGGGAAGTCGCCCTCGAGCAGCCGGGCGAGCGCCTCGAGCTCGATCGCGCGGTTCGGCCGCTTGCTCGGGTCGCGCACGGTCGGCAACAGCGAGACGCCGTCCATCACACGACCGGGCTTGGCACGGGCGGCGGCGACGAGCGTGGGCGCGAAGTCGATGTTGGCGACCTGGCCGTGGATCGTCCGCCCGGCGGGGATGCCGGGCCCGCGCAGGATGAACGGGACGCGCAGGGACTCCTCGTAGGGCAGGAACTTGTCGCCGGGGACACGATGCTGGCCCTGGAGCCAGCCGTTGTCGGACACGAACACGATCAGCGTGTCCTTCAGCTGGTTGGTCTTGCGCAGGATGTCGACGAGCCGCTTGACGTGGTCGTCGACCGCCAGCAGCGAGCCGGCGCGCCCTTCGTAGTCGAGCTGGAGCTGGTGAACCCTCGCGGCGTCGAGCGGCGCCGGCAGCGCGTTGCTGAGGTTCGACGGCTTGTCGGAGATGTCGGCCTCGTTGAAGCTCGGCGGCTTGGGCAGCTTGTACTGAGAGAGACGGTTCGCGTAGCGGGGCGCCGGACGGGGATCGCGGCCCGGCCGGCCCATGAGCGTCGTCGAGACGTCCTCGCGGTGCGGTGCGGCCGGTGACCACCAGATGAAGAACGGCTTCTTCGCCGTCTTCTGCGCGGCGACGAGGTCCTCGGCGATCTTGCCCGTGACGTCGGGTGAGTAGTCGGCGGTCTTCGCGGTCCCCCAATAGTGATACGGGGCGGGACCCATGACCCTGGTCAGGTGGCTCAGGACGTTCGCGAGGCCATGCACCTTCTGCATGGTCACCTCGATCTTCGCGAACTTGACGAGCTTGCGCGCGAAGTCGGCGTCCCCCCACGTGCGCAGGTTGCCGTTGTCGTTCATCACGAAGTTGAAGTAGTCATAGGCCGAGACGTCCAGCAGCCCGCGCCAGTCGTTGAAGCCCTTGGGGACCTCGCCATGGGCGTCCCGCGCGCCGTAGCCGTTGAGCCACTTGCCGATCATCGCCGTGTGGTAGCCGACCTTCTGGAGCCACGTCGGCAGGATGTTGGAGCGGTCCTTCATGCCGTACCAGCCGTAGGGGAAGAAGTTGCCGCCGACGCCGTGGTTGTGGGCGTACTGGCCGGTGATGAAGGTCGCGCGCGCCGGGCAGCACAGCGGGAAGGAGTCGACCGCGTCGGCGAACGACGTGCCCTGGGCGGCGAGCAGGTGCCTGACGTTCGGCATGTGCGCCACGTCGGAGGCGGCCATGTCGTCGGTCATCACAACGAGGATGTTGGGGCGGCCATCCGTTGCGGCGGTGACCGGCCGAGCCTGAGCAGCGCCGCCGGTCGCCAGGACGGCGAGCGCCGTCACGGCGGCCATCGCCAGGGACGAGAGGTGTCGAGACACGGTGTGAACGTACAATGCGTGTCACACCGTGTCAACTTTGCTGTATCGTGCCCGCCGTGGCCGCCACCGACCATCGTGTTCGCGTTCGCCAGACCCGCCAGGAGAGCCGCGCGCAGATCGTCGCGGCCACCGAGCGGCTCGTGCGGCGGCAGTCCTACGCCGAGCTCAGCGTCGAGCAGGTGATGGCCGAGGCCGGCTTCGGGCGCACGATCTTCTACCGGCACTTCGACGACCTCGCCGACCTGCTCGTGCGCGCCTGCCGCGAGGCAATCAACGAGCTCTACGAGGCCCAGCGGGCGCTCGGGCAGGTGCGGCCCGACGAGGATGCCGACGCGGTACGGCGGGCGCTGCGGTCGGCGGTCGACGTGTACGCGCAGCACGGGCCGCTGCTGCGCGCGGTGGCCGAGGCGGCCGCCGGCGATCCGCAGATCGCCGAGAACTACGAGGCCATGCGCGCGCGCTTCGACGACTTCCTCGAGCAGTCCCTGCGCGGCGTCGCCGACCTGTCGAGCCGCCCCCACGCGGACGTGGCGCAGACCGCGCGGGCGCTGAACCTCATGAACGAGCACTACCTGCTCGACGCGTTCGGCCACGACCCGCGCGTCTCGCCGGAGACCGCCGTACAGACGCTGACCGAGATCTGGGAATCGGTCATTCACGGCTGATGGCCGGCGCGTACTGGCCGCGGCCGTGGACCTGCGAGGACGGCGGCCCGCGCCGGTGGGGAAGCGCGACCGGCGTGCCCGGACTCGGCATCCGCCCGGGCGAGGGCCTGGAGGTCGCCGCCGTCCGCGACGCCTTCGCGACCGATGCGCTCGTGCACCGCGAGCCGGGGGAGCTGTATGCGCTGCGCCACGACATCCCGCGCGGCGGCCCCCAGTCCACCTCCGTCGAGGGCTGGGTCGAGCGGCTGGACCCGGCGACCCTCGCGGTCACGGCATCCACGCCGCGGCTGCCGGGCGGTGCGTTCTGGCCCGGCGGTCTCGCCGCGCACGCCAACGGCGACCTGCACATGGTCTTCGGGTGCTGGGCGCACCGCATGACGCCGGATCTCGACGTCCTCGCCTCGCACCGGCTGCCGGTCGAGCGGCCGCACAACTCGTTCGTCGTGCTCGACGGTGGGGAGCTCGTGACGAAGGACTGCGACGCGCCCGCCGGCCGCGAGCCGTCGACGGTCTCCGTGCTGGACCCCGAGACGCTGCTGCCCGTCGCCCCGCCGCTGCGCCTCGACGAGCCCTGCATCGCCCGCCTGTCCTCCGACGGCGAGTCGGTGATCGCGGTCGGGACGACCGTGGTCTACCGGCTGCGCCTGGACCGCGACGCCGGCCGCGTCGTCCTCGACGATCGCTGGCGGCCGCGCTACGGGCCCGACCCGGACCGCAGCTACGGCTGGGACCCGGTGCTCACCGGCTCGCATGTCCTGTGGATGGACAACGGCCGCAACCGCACCGACCGCACGATGCGCGGCTCCGGCGAGCAGCCGGGCCCGGTGCGCCTGTGGTGGGCACGTCACGACGACGCGCAAGCGGTGCGCTCCGTCGAGATCAGCGGGCTGCCGTTCGGCACCGAGTCCAACCCGCCGGCCTGGGATCCCGAGCGTGGCACGGTCGTGGCGTTCGACGCGGGCAACGCCGTGCTGCGGGCCTGGCGCCTTGAGGGCGACGCCCTCGAGCCGCTGTGGCGCCGCGACGACTTCGCCCATGCCGGGCACCTGATCCTCTACCCCGACACCCGCGAGCTCGTCGCCCAGGACTTCACCGACAGCGCCCTGCTGCGCCGGCCGCTCGTGCGGCGGGCGCTGCGGCCCGCGTTCGAGGCGCTGGCGCAGTCCGCGACAGCCCGCCGGGCCTCGCTGCGCAGCGGCAGCGACCAGCTCGTCGTCCTCGACCTCGACACCGGTGCCGACAAGGCGCGGGTCGCCGTCCCGTCGCCATCGCAGGCGTTCCTGTTCCCGGCGCCGGGCTTCCAGCGTGACGTCTACTACCAATCCCTGACGACGATCGCCCGTGTCGTCGTCGCATAGGGTCGGTCGAGCCTGATGGCGCCGTCCTTGAGCCCTCCCAACCTGCTGCTGCTGATCACCGACCAGCAGCGCGCGCCGATGCACTGGCCCACGGAGCCGGGGTGGCTGGACGCGCTCGCGCCCACCGACGCGGAGCTCCGCCGCAGCGGGGTGTCCTTCGAGCAGGCGTTCATCGCGACGTGCATGTGCTCGCCGAGCCGTGCGTCGTTCCTGACGGGCACGTTCCCCTCCCGCCACGGGGTCCCGCTCACGCTCACGTACGGCGACCTGTGGCCGGACCCCGCGACGGTTCCCGACGTGCTGCGCACGGCCGGGCGGCTGCTGGCCAGCGGCGACGCCCCCCGCGGGCGGCTGCTGAAGGCGTTCGGGCGCAGCACGCTGCGGCTCGGGCCCAAGAGCGGCAGCGAGCCCGAGCTCCCCACGGCCGTGCCGACGATCGCGCGGATGCTGCGCGCACACGGCTACGAGGTGGTGCTCAAGGGCAAGTGGCACCTCACGAAGCCCGTCGATGGCCAGGAGTTCGGGCCCGCCGACAGCGCGCGGCTCGAACGGGACTACGGCTTCGCCGGCTGGGAGCCGCCCGACGCCGGCGGCACCGCCAAGGCGCACCACTTCGGCGGCGGCACCGCGGGACGCTCCGGTGAGGGCTGGGACGAGGACTACACGCGGCAGGCCGAGCGCTGGCTCGCCCAGGCGGACCTGCCCGAGCCGTTCTGCCTGATCGTCTCGCTGATCAACCCGCACGACGTGCTCGGCTACCCCGCCTCCTACGCGGCGGGCGGCTACGCCGACGCCGAGTTCCGCGACCTCGGCGTCGGGCTGCCGCCGACCGTCGACGAGAACCTCCGCGACAAGCCGGGTGTCCAGGCGCTCGCCCAGCTCGGCCAGGCGGCGTACCTCGGGGCACTGCGCGACGACGGCGCGCGGCTCGACTACGTGAACTTCTACGCGTACCTGCACCGGGTCGTCGACGAGAAGCTCGGGCGGATCGTCTCGGCGCTGGGGGACTCCGGCGACCCGGGCTCGCTGCGGGCGCGGACCATGATCGTGCGCTTCTCCGACCACGGCGAGCTGGGTCTTGCCCACGGGGGCCTGCGCCAGAAGATGTTCAACGCCTACGAGGAGACGATCCGGGTCCCGCTGGTCGTCTCGAACCCGGTCCTGTTCCCGGCGGCAGCCACCAGCGCAGCGCCGGTGTCGCTGGTCGACGTCGTGCCCACGCTGCTCTCGCTGGCCGGTGCGGACGCGGGCGGCGCGGTCCTCGACGGCGTCGACCTCACGCCCGTGCTCGCCCACCATGCGAGCCCGGGTCGCGAGGCCCTCGACCGGCTCGGAGTCTCGATCCCCGCGGTCACCGACGCTCCCGCGACGGCGCAGTCGCTGCGCGACGACGTCCTCTTCACCTACGACGACCACCAGGCGGGCACGGCGTTCCAGGAGGCTCCCGGCCAGCCCAACCGGATCCGCTGCGTGCGCGACCGGCGCTTCAAGTACGCGGTCTACCTCGACCCGTCCGGCCGGGCGACGCCGGAGTACGAGCTCTACGACCTCGAGGCGGACCCGGTCGAGGCCCGCAACCTGGTCGACAAGCGGTCGGGGCGCGGCCGGACGCCGGCGGCCGAGCGCGAGCGCCGCCGGCTGCACGAGCGGCTCGCCGCGGCGCTCGAGGAGACGGGCACGGCGGCGCCTGCGCTGCCCGACCCGCCTTCAGCGGGTGCCCGATGAGCCGGATCGGCGCGCGGGCGCCGAGGCTTTCAATCGCCCTACGTCACTGCCCAGGCCCTTCGCTCTTCAAGTGGGGCGGCATGGGAGCCGATAGGCAATGAGAGGCGCGCTTTTCGCAATGAACGTCAGCGCTGTGCTGGAGGTCGCTTGCAGGCACCTTTCGTCCGGTCACGCCAACCTTTTGGGTTCCCGCAGTGATTTTGGGGTCCCGCCCGGGTTACACACAGTGCAGGTCCGCAACTCTACGAAGGGATCGTCCCGCCATGAAGCTCCTCAGCTCCCGTGCTCGCGCGCTCACCGTCCTCGGCGCGCTGATGCTCGCGGTCGCCGTTCCCGCCTTTGCACTGGGCCAGACCAACGCCGGCAACCATTGCGGCAAGGGCCACACCAAGCACACCAAGGCAGTGGGCAAGACCTGCACCAAGAAGCACAAGGCCAAGCTCTCCAGGGCCGCCATCCATCAGGCAGCCGTCGCTGAGAACGAGTCCGCCGTCACCGAGCAGGGCGAGGACCAGGCCGGCACGACCGACAAGGCCGACGCCAACGATCCGACCGAGCAGGCCGACGACAACAACGAGGCCGACGACAACAACGAGGCCGACAACACCGACCAAGGCGACCAGGCCGACAACAACGACCAGGGCGACCAGGGCGACCAGGGCGACAACAACGACCAGGGCGACCAGGGCGGCGACTGACGTTCGACGTATCTGCCTGACGACACCGTCAGGCACTAGCTCCACGGGCGCTCGGGCGGCATGTTGTCGCCCGAGCGTCGGAGCACATGGCGCTCGCCCCGCCAGCGCCGGCTGCGCTCGTCACGAGAGCGGTCGCCGCGACCCGGCGAGGCCCTTGAGCACGTCGGCGCCCCCCGTGAGCTGGCCGGGCTGACGGACAACTCGGGCCGGCGCGCCCAGCGCGCGCCCGTGCACACCCCGGCGCCGGATCCGAGTGATGCCCGGTCCGACCGGGCCGGCCGGGGGACCGGAGGGCGGTCGGCGGTCGGTCAGCCGGCGAAGCGGGCGAGGACCCCGGCGAACTCCAGCGAGCGCTGGGCGAGGCCGCTGCAGTTCGGTTGGGCGATCGACGGGTCCACCCCGGGCGGGCACGGGCGGTCGCGTGGCAGCTCCCACATCGCCAAACCACCCAGGTGTCTGCCTCGGGCGAAGGCGAGGAGCGAGCGGACGTCGGCGATCGAGAAGACCTCGTCAGCGACGTCGTTGACGCCGATCATGGGGGTGAGGCTCATCGCCGACCACACGGCGGCGCTCGAGCGCCGCGGCCAGAGCCGGGCGAGCTGGGCGTGGGCGGCCGTGGCAGCACCGGCCGCCAGCGTGGCCATGCGGCCGCGGGGTGCGGGAGCCGGGCCGTCCCCGTAGTCCATGGTCAGCAGGTTCACGGTGCGGACCACAACGCCATTGGTCAGCGCGCGGCGCAGCGCGGCGACACCATCGGCGGTCAGTCCGGTCGGGGACACGGACAGCGTCACCTGGACCGAGAGCGGCCGCCGCGCTGCGCGCCGCGCGGACTGCAGCGCGGCGACGGCCGTCCAGCGCCGGTCCACCGTGGCTGGATCCGAGAGGGACGCACCCTCGATGTCGAAGTCGACGGTGCGCAGGTCGAGGCGATCGACCACCGAGCGGTAGGCGGAGGCGAGTGCGCCAGACGTGGCGCAGGCCGAGGCGAGCTCGGTTCCCGCACGGCCTCCGAACGAGGCGCGGACGTCGCCGCCGAGCGAGCGCATGCGGGCGATCGTGCGGACCAGCGGGGCGCTGTCGACCGGCGTGCCTCCGCCCCACACGGGCCGGCAGCGCCGGTGATCGCCGGCCACGATGAACGCCAGGGTCACCGAGCGCAGGCCGGCCGAGCGCGACGCGGCGGCGAAGTCCGGCGGCGGCTGAAGGCTGACGTCGACGTAGGGGGAGAAGCGGGCCTGTCGGTCGGGCGCGACAGCGCGGGCCGCGCCTGATCCGCAGGCGAACAGCGAGGGAGCGGACACGCAGACCAGGACGATGGGCAGCAGGGATCGCATCGAGAGGCGCATCCTGTCCAGTGTGGCTGAATGGAGTTCCACATCGCCTCCTCAGTCCAGGTGCCCGCCGCTAGCTCTCGCGCCTGGCGAACGCCGCTGGCTGACGCCCACCCCCTACGTCACTCGAAGGGACACAGCGAGGCCCGAGCGGTCGCCCGCGCCCTACCTGCTAGTGCTGGGTGACCACGAGAACGACGGTCGTTGAGTGCGTGTTGGTGCCGTCCTTGCCCGTGATCGTCAGCGTGCGCGTGCCCAACTGGGCCTTAGAACCGGTGAGTGTCAGGACCGAGGAAGTCGAAGTCGTGGAAGTCAAAATCGTAGCGGGGTTGGCGCTCCATGTCGGAGTGACTCCCGAGCCCAAGCCGCTGATGCTTAGCGTCACCCGCCCGGTGAAGCCGTTAAGCGCCTTGATCGTGACCGTGTAGCGCGTCGAGCCGTTTCGGGCCATGCTCGCGTTCGGCGGATCGGCGCTGAGCGAGAAGTCCGCCGCCGCGGCGGCGATCGGAGTCGTCGTCTGGGCCGACGTCGCATTCGAGGAACCGGAGCTGCTCGTCGCTGTCACCACGACGTCGATCGTCTTGCCGACGTCCGCGCTCTGGAGCGTGTAGGTCTGCGCCGTGGCGCCGGCAACGACAGTACAAGTGGTGCTGCACTGCTGCCACTGATAGCTGTAGGTGGGGCTCGGGTACCCGCTCCACGAGCCGGGGTTGGCGGCCAGGGTCTGTCCCTCGGTTGTGGTGCCGGAGATCGTCGGCAAAGCGGTGTTGGCAGGCGGCGACGACGTGGGCGGCGCGACCCCTTGTGGGGTGCCGATGCCGGTCGGACCGTCGAACCCCGTCACCGCGTTGCATAGGTAGGGGTAGGCGCTGCTGCAGCTGCCGTTGCTGCCCCCGACGATGTCGTAGAAGAAGCTGAGGTTCATATACGGGAACGAGCCGTAGTCTGTGCCGGGGGAGCGACCGCCCGCGAGCGCGTCGACGCTGGCGATGACCGGCGCTGCGACGGATGTGCCGCCAAAGACCAGCCAGCCGCTCACGCCCTGATAGGCGTAGCTGTCGTAGACCGCCACGCCCGTGTTCGGATCGGCGTCGGCCGAGAGGTCCGCCACCGTGCGACTCGCACAGCCGGCGTCCGTCTGCCAGGAAGGCTTCGTGATGTAGGCCGAGCAGCCGCTGCCGGCGCCGGACCAGGCGGTCTCGGACCAGCCCCCTGTCGTCGAGTCGCGCTTCAGCGTGGTGCCGCCCACGGCGCTGACGTACTGCGACGCCGCCGGGAACTCGACGCCATAGCCGTTGTCGCCGGAGCTCACGGTGACGTCGATGCCGTCGTGCTTGTAGTGGGTCTCGTCGTTGACCTCGCCCGAGTACTCGCCACCGCCGTAGCTGTTGGAGATCTGGGTTGCCCCCATCACTGCGGCCTGGTCGACCGCCGCGGAGAGGTCCGAGAACAAGTTGGATTTGGCCTCGACCAGCAGGATCTTGCAGTTGGGGCAGATCGCCGAGACCATGTCGAGGTCGAGCGATATCTCCTGCGCCCAGCCGCCGTTCGCGCTCGGGTAGCTCGTCGTGCCGCCGTTCTGATCCGCCTTCAGGAAGCAGTTGTTGGCCGTGGTGCAGGAGGGCAAGCCGTACTGCGCGCGATAGACGCCAAGGTCCGCCTCGGCGTTCGGGTCGTCGTAGGCATCGACGATGGCGACTGTCCTGGCGCCCCCGTTGGCGGAGGCCGCGGATGTCAGGTTGTAAGCGCTCTGCAGGTCGGCCGGCCCGTAGCCGGCGGGGGCGGAGGTCACCAGCGGCTGCCCCTTCGCATTCGTTACGACCTGCGAATGGCAGCGAGCAGTGCCCAGGGCGCTCGGGCCGGGGCAGACCGCGCGGTGGTAGGCGCCCGAGGCACCCGGCATGGGCTGAGCGTCCGCCACGGCGGGTAGCGCGGCGACCAGCGAGAGGGCGGCCAAGGAGAGCAGGTGGGTGGCGCGCTGCATCATCTTTCAGCATATCGACGGTTGGCTTCAGTTTCTTGAGGGGCCGGATGGCGTGGCCTTCCCCAGCCTGAACTAGGTTGAACTGACTCCATGTTCTCCCGACAGTTGTCGGGGGATTGGACTTCCCCCGTGGTCTCTAGGGGTCGTTGCACGGAGGATGGTTCTCTGGCAGGGGTTCGAGGCCAGGCCGGGCCGGCACAGCCACTGGACCTCGGCGTCCGCCGCCGGCGCCGCGACGCAGCCCGCGGCGAGGGCGCGATGAGCGTCACCGACGTCACCGACTCGTGCGCCAACGGTGGCATCTGCACCGCGATCAACAACTCGGTGACCTTCCCCGTCGCGCTGACCGCGGGCTCCGCCGGGAAGATCTACAACTCGGCCGCGAACTCGGGGCAGGGGACGTTCACCGTCACGCCGACCTTCCAGGTCTCGGTGCCGCAGAGCAGCTTCAAGGGCACCTTCACGAGCACGCTGACCGTCGCGGTGGTCAGTGGCCCATGACACGTCGTACGCTGCTCGCGTGCGTGCCCGGGCGACTGCGCTGTTTCCGTTCGTGATCGCCGTCGTGCTGCCGCCAGCCGGACTGATCCTCGGGATCGTCGGGGTGCTGCAGGTCGATCGCGGCCTCGGGACGCGCCTGATCGTGGTGGCGCTGTGCGCCGCGGCGGTGTGGGCGTTCCTGGTGACGGCCTGAGCGGAGACGCCCGCCGGGGGCGGGATCGCGGCGCGGACGATCCTCAGAGCGCGCGCTACTCGCAGACGGCGACGGCGGGGATGGCGAGGGTCGTGATCTTCGTGTGGGTCGCGAAGCCGCCGATGACCGACGCGGAATGGCCGCGCCGTCGCACGTTCACGAAGGTGCCCTGGAAGGTCGAGTCGAACTGCGCCGTCGCAACGAATCCGGCGCGGCGGTAGTCGGCCACCATCTGGCTCGTCGTCGTGCGCCCCACGACGACGCCGGCGGCGGTGCGGACACCGCGCGTGAACGACAGCACCCGCAGCCTCCCCTGGTCGAACTCGGCATTGCCGGAGGTGCCGGGCGGCGCGTTCGGCCCGGTGAGGCGATACCCGATCGGCAGCGGCGGCCCGCCGAGCGGACAGCCCGTGTGGCGGGAGGCCAGCCAACCGGTCTGCACCGCGGCGGTGCGCGTCATGCCGAGCTTCAGCGGCCCGATGCCGTCCAGGCGCAGGAGCGTCGTCGCGCCGATGGCCGGCGATGCGCACGCGAGGCCGGCGACGGCGACGAGGGCGACCATCGTGCGGCGCATGCGCGCACCCTATCCGCCGCGCGCACCTGCCGGTCTCAGCAGGGCATGTAGTGGCAGGAGTCCCAGGCGACCTCGATAGCAACTAGGGAAGGAGCGGCTCCCCCGGGAAGCGCACGCCGAAGCGCTCGATCAGGCCGGGCACGCTGGAGGGGTCCATCTCGAGCGCGTAGCGGGCGCACAGGTCCTCCATGCGCTCGGGCCCCGCGTCCATGACGCCGCCAAGGTCGACCAGCTCCTCGAAGAACCGCTCGAACCCCGCGGGAGCGATGATCTCGAGGATCCGACAGGGCTCCTCACCGGCGTTCCAGAACGTGTGCCACTCGTTGCGAGGCTTGAAGATCAGGTCGCCCGGCCCGGCCTCGAGCACGTCGTCGCCGAGCAGCGCACCCATCCGGCCCTCGATGACATAGCTGTACTCGTCCTCGCGGCTGTGCCGGTGCAGCGGCGCGGCCAGGGCGCGGGGCCCCATCGGGTGCTCCACGAGCGAGAACCCTTCGGCCGTTCTGTCGCCGCCGATCATGAACCGCACTCCGATGCTGCCAAGGAATCCCGCCTTGCCTTCGGTCGGCCCCAGCACCCGCTCCGTCGTCGTGTACATCCTGCCCCTTTTCATCGAACAGCAGTGTCGCGCGGACTATACGCCGGCCGGGCGCTCTGTCAACATTCGAAGGACAGCCGTGGCCGATCAACCACGCCCCTACCGAATGCAGCGCCGCGCCGAGTCTCAGGACCGGACCCACAGGCGCATCACGGAGAGCGCCGTCGAGCTCCACGGCACCATCGGGCCGTCACGTACGACGATCAGCGCCGTGGCGGCCCACGCCGGCGTCCGCCGCTCCACCGTGTACCGGCACTTCCCCGACGAGGACGCGTTGTTCGACGCCTGCAGCGCCCACTGGGCCTCCACCAACGCTCCGCCCGACATCGCGCAATGGACGGCGATCGAGGACCCGGACGAGCGCCTCGAGATCGCCCTCGCCGAGCTGTACGCCTTCTACGGTCGCTCGGAGCGGATGCTCGACAATCTCTTCCGCGACGAGCAGACGGTGGAGGCCGTGCGGGAGCGCTTCGGACACTTCCGCGACTACCTCGCACGGGCCCGGGAGGCGCTCTTGGCCGGCCGCAAGGCCCGGGGCGCCGCCCGGCGGCGGACGCGAGCGGTGCTCGGTCACGCAATCGCGTTCTCCACGTGGAAGTCGCTGGTTCGCGAGGAGCGTCTGTCCGACCGCGAGGCGATCGCGCTCATGAAACGCCTCGTGATCCACGCCTGACGTAGCGGGCGCGGGCGCGGGCGCTGGCGCCAGAGTGTGATACGGGTGTGACCGTCCTATGAAAGACAGACAGGAGGTGATGCGTTGGAAGCCCGTGCAAATGCGATCGAGCCGATCCCCGAGACGTCCCGTGCCGAGCGGGTGGTCGCCGATGTGCAGGCCATCGGCGCGCCGGCAGCGGTCGCCGAGCGCGTCCGCGACTCGATTCCGCTGTGGTTTCACACCTTCGCCCTTGCGCCGGGGATCTACACGCCGGGCATCGCGCGCGACCACGGCTATCGGCTTGCGGTGCTCGGTGCGGATCGGTTTGCCGGGCGTAGCGTGCTCGACATCGGCGCGTTCGACGGCTTCTACAGCTTTCTGGCGGAGGTCCGCGGCGCGCAGCGCGTTGTCGCGATCGACAACGAGCAGTACGTCGACTGGGTCAATGCCCGCTTCGGCGTCACGCTGCCGGGCGGCGCCGGCTTCCGCGCGATCGCCGGGCTCATCTCATCGGGGGTCGAGTACCGCCGCATGGACGCGCTGGACGTGCACGAGCTCGGCGAGCGCTTCGACGTTGCGTTGTGCTTTGGAATCCTGCACCGGGTGACCGACCCGATCGCGCTGCTGCAGGCGCTCGCCGACGTGCTGACGCCGGGCGGCGAAATCGTGCTCGAGACCTACGGCTCGCACCTCCCCGCCGATGCCCCGGCGATCGAGGTTCACGAGCCTGGCGACGTGTACGCGCGCGACGACTTCGTCTACTGGGGCTTTTCCCCGGAGGGTCTGCGGCGATTGGGGCGCATCGTCGGCCTCGGCGACGTCGAGATCGTCGACCATCTGGAGATCGACGGCCACCCGCGGATCCTCGCGGTGCTGCGAGCGTCCGGCTGACCGCGCCGCGAGCGTAGGCCGCCGGGCCGTGGGGCCGCCCGGCCG
>DAINCW010000009.1:0-13818 GCA_036732205.1 Solirubrobacteraceae bacterium
CCTCGTGCAGCAGCAGCGATGCGAACGAGTGGCGCAGCGCGTACGGGTGCGCGTCCTCCGCTCCGGCCGCGGTCGCCGCCGACGCGAACGCGCGACGCCGCCACGATCCGTACGCCTCCCGCGTCCAGACGCCGCCGTCGTCCGCCGGGAACACGAGCGCCCTGTGGTCCGGCCGACCGGACGCGAGGCGCCACATGGCGAGGTCGCGCCTAAGCGGGTCCAGGAGGCGCACGGTGCGGTTCCGGCCGGTCTTGGTCCCCTTCTCCGCTCCGAGCGCCACGGCGCGCTGCACGAGCAGCGAGTGCTCGCTCACATCGCCCCAGCGCAGCGCCAGCGCCTCACCGGGACGCAACCCGGCGTAGGCGAGCACCGAGAGCAGGGTCGCGTCTCGCAGCGGGTGTCGTGAGCCTCCGTCGAGCAGGTGCGCGCGCATCGCCTCGACCGTGGCCGGAGCGAGTGGGCGCACTTCCTCACGTCGAGACGCCTTCGCCTTGCGCACGAGCCGCTGCGGGTTGGACACGATGCGCTGCGCCTCGTGTGCGCGCTGGAGGATCGAGCCGAGCAGCGTGAACGCCTTGCGCACCGACTCTCGGCCCGTCCCGGCGCCGAGCCGGTCCGACTGCCACCGGGCGATCGTCTCCGGTGTCAGCTCGCGCAACGACGTCGAGCCGAGGTACGGCTGCACGAGCCGGTCATAGAGATCCGCGTACAGCTCGCGCGTCCGAGGTGCGAGATCGCGAAGGAACGCCGGTCCCCAGACCTGGGTGACGTACTCGTGCAGCGTCTCCGATCCGGCGTCGAGCGTGTGCAGCGATCCGAGCTGCCTACGGCGCCGAACCTCGCCGTCGTACAGCTCGGCATCACGGCGTCGATCAAACGTGCGCTGCCGGTTCGTGTCGCCTTCCCGCCAGCGGACGACGAACACGGTGGCGCCGTCCTTCCGGCGCGTCCGATGAACGCTCATCGCTCGGCCTTCCGAGCGGTGGTCTGGCGAGAGGCGCCGCCGGAGCGCGCGCCGATAGTGTCGCGAGTGGTCATGGAGTTCATACCTCCTGGCCCGGGCCCCGGGGTGTTAGCGCACCGCCGGGGCCAACTTGCCTTGAGCGCCGAGCGTACAGCAGGTCGTCAAGTCCGCCCACGAGGATCACGCGGCCTCCCCGTCCAGGCCAGCGACGATCGCCGCAAGGGTGCCGCTCCCGCCGGAAGCCGCGCGGCGCCTCGCAACGCGCGGCGCCGGCGCCTCCATCGGCCGTGTCCATTCCGTAACAGCGTCGGCTCCGACGATCCACCTTCCGCCGCGCTTGACCGCGGGCAGCTCGCCCCGCTCGATCGCGGCACGGACGGTGCGCGGAGACACCGACAGCTCAGCCGCGAGGGTCGCCACCGTGTAGGCCCGCCGGTCGCCCCCGTCTGTGGCAAGGGCCGCGATGCGTGGGGCGAGCTGGGCGGCGAGCGCGTCGAGCGCTGCGTCGTCCAGCGCGGCGACCATAGCTCGAGCGATCGAGGCGTCCGCGCTCACGCTGCGTCCTCCTCCCGCGGGTGGTTCGCCTCGCACGTCCACGGTCCCGATGCGTGACGCCACCTGTGCTCGCACCTGCTCGGGTCAGGGCACAGAGGACCAACGAGTCGCGCGAGCCCTGCACCGTCAGCCGCTTGGGCCTGTGTAAGCGTCACCAGCGGCTCTGTAACCGTCACAACGGCCGCGAGAGGGTTCCGGGTCGCGTGAGCTGTCTCGGAGGCGCTAGCGGCTTTCCTGTCGCGCCATGCCTGAGTGCGGCACTTCCCGACGCACGTCTTGGTGCCGGCGCGGCGTCCCGCGAGCGAGCCCTTGCAGACCTCGCAGCGCCGCTCGTCTGTCATGCGCGATCACCTCGCGCGCGCCGTGGCGCTACGTCCCTACCGCTCCTTACTGCAAGCCGTTCTGTGTTCTTCCGTGAGAGCGGTTCGTGTTCTTCGTCGGAAGCACCGTTCCGACCCACCCCGGATGCTGGCTTCCGGGGTGCGAGCTGCGTGAGCTGGTACTCCGAAGACTTGCCCCGGCGAGGGTGCTTGACGACCAGGCCCAGCCCGACCAAGACGTCGAGTCGATCGTGCACGGTGCGCGGATCGACACCGAGCCGGTGCGCCAGCGTCGCCTTCGAGGGCCAGCAGGTGTCGTCGCCGTTCCAGCAATACGTCGCGAGCAGCACGTAGAGGCGGTAGGCCCCGTCTGGCAGCTCGTGGTGCTCCGTCAGTGCATCGGGGATCGGCGTCCAGGCCCGGCGGTGAGCCCGGCGCGTCACGACGGCCGCCTAACGGCTCGGCGGCGCGCGTGTGGTTCTGGTTCGCCTGGGCCGTCGTCAGGTCCGGCGCGCGTCGCACGTGTCGCGCGGCGAGTACCCGTGCGCGGCCGATGCTCGCGGGTACGTGCGTGCGTTCTGGCCGGCCGCGTACGCGCTTGCCGCCGCATCCGAATCGACGCGATGTCGTAGGCGCGAAGTGCACGAGCGCGGGTGAGACGATGCGCCCGAAGCCACGGTGCCTCCTCAGGCGGATGGCCTGCGACGTTCCGAAGCCACCTCCGAGTGCGCTCGGCAAGCCTCACCGTCTCGTCGTCCGGGTCCAGCTCGCCAGCACGGACCAAGCGGGGAAGACTGTCGACGCAAGGCCACACGCCGGCTTCCTCGACGCTCAATTCGTCGCCGCGTCGCAGCCGCGCGAGCACCGCCCGACCTTGCTCGGTCAGCTCGCTATTCGCGTCTGGCACTGCTCTGCCGGTGGACCGTCACGCCCATCGTCTCCTGGTTGACAACGTGGCCGCATCGTTCCGCTTCCATCGGATCGAAAAGCACGACGGCCCCGGAGCGCGAGCTGCCAGGGCCGTCGAGACGTTGTCGGCAAGAGGCCGAATGGGATGCCGGGTGACGGACCGGCAAGAGCGATCTTCGCAGTGCTCGCGGTCGGCGCGGCGATTCTCGTGCGCGCATCCGGAACGGATACAGCCGCTTCGCGCTATCCCGGCCTCCACCGAAAGTGATGGCTGCCATCACACCCGTTCGTCTGAAACCCGCGGCGCCGCGCACGACTTGTCTCGGCGTATCGCTGCGCGTTGCTGTGTCACGCCGAGACACAGCGTTGTGCCTGCGAGCGGGCAGCGTTGACGTGCAACGCACGGCGCGTCACGCGGCGTGACGCGCGGGTCAAGGGATACCGTCGAACAGCCGGCCAGCCGGAACTTCGAGCGCCTTCGCGAGCACAACGATCGTCGGGAATCGGGGCGCCCGGTCCGCACGCTCCATCTTCGAGATCGCCGTCGTGTGAAGGCCCGTAGCGCGCGACAGGTCCTCCTGCGACCAGCCGCGCTCGGCGCGTAGCGCCTTGAGGTTCGCGGCGAAGCGTTCGAGCGGGCTCACCGCCCGCGAGCCTCAGGCGACTAGCCCAAGAAGCCAAGAGACATATCGTCAAGTAGTCGGTAACGTCGCGGCTCCGGATGACCCAGGTTGCGGCTATCGCGGTGGTCTTGCCGATCATCGCCCTGCATGTTTACGCCGTCGTTGTTTGCTGGACGAAGGGCAAGCGCGTCATGTCCGTCTTGGGACTCGTTCTCGTTTACGGACCTCTTTACCTCGTCGGGGCGCTCCGGCTCGCGAAGCCCGACTCGCGCTACGCGCTGCGCAACTACGGCGAGACGAAGATGAACGCAGCCAAAGCGCGCTTCCCACAGAACGCCGCGAACGTCTCCGCCGACTGGACACCGAACTACGACCCGATCGACGAAGCCGCACCCCCGCACCCCCAAGACGGCGACTGGGAAGACCTAGCGGCCACCGATCCGAACGAACTGGACCGGATCACGCGCCGAGCGATGAAGAAGGCCGGACGGCTGCCATGAGCACACCCGGGGTCGGCGTCCCCGCGAGGGTTGGACGCCCGGTGACGTGCTGCATGGCGCTGTCACTCGCACTCTTCGCGCTCGTGTTCGCGGCCCTCGGGACGGACAACGCGGCTGCGCGGCCGTGCGTCGTCTCGGGCCGCGTGATCCTGGGCCGCGAGCACGTGAGCTGCGCGCCGGCTACCCACGTTGCTGGTGTGTTCTTCTCCACGCTTCGAGCTCCGAGCGGCTGGCGCTGCTACGGGTCACGAGGCACGACGTGGCGCGGCTACTGCGAGTCACGGCGCGCGTACTTCCGCTGGCGGCCGGTGTGAGGCCCTGGGGGCGGCGGCGTTGAAGCTAGTGCTCACCATCGCTGCGGCGATCGTGGCGCTCTCGGTGTTGTGGGGCGCAGGCGAGCTTCACCGCCGGAACTGCGTCAACGAAGGACGGTCGGGCTGCTCCGTTCTCCCCTGGGCTAGTGGGCACGAGGTGTCGGAGGCGAAACCGGCGAAACCCCGCGCCGGGTCGGCTGCTTGCGTCACTGCGCAGGCGGCAGCCGAGTGGGGAGCGGCGAACGGGCGCCCGGCGCCCGGCAACGTCTGCGCGCCGTAGTCAGCGGCGGACACGCGCACAGCGGCCGGAGTCCCAAAAGCGAAGCGGGACTCCTAGGCCGCGAGGGGGTGCCGGGGGGCGAACGTCGCGCGAATGGGGCGCTCTCGGCGTCAGGATGATGGTCGCAGGAGCGATCGGTTTGCTGGGCTGGCGCGTTAGGGGCTGTGGTGCGTGCTCTAGCCATGTCAACCGCCCTTCTCCTGGCCGGCGTAGTCCTCGGGCTGCTGTGTCCGGTCGGGGCTTCTGCGGGCGGGTTTTCCTCGGCGCGGTTCGTGTCTCCGAAGGGCGAACTGGTCGATGACGGTGCCGGGGTGGCGATCAACAAGCAGGGGCGGCTGGCGGTCGCGTGGATCGCTGGGATCGTGCGCGGGCGCCTTCTGATCCGGGACGAGTTGCAGGCCCGCGTCGGCCAGGTTGGCCGGCGGTTGGCTCCGGTTCAACGTCTCGCGCGCCGAGGCGTTGAGGTCCTCCAGCCCGCGGTGGCGGTGGGGGCTGACGGGACGGCGATCGTGGGATGGATCGAAACGCTCGGGCATGGCCGGGAACGTGTGCGGGTGGCGGTGGCGGGGCCGGGTCATCGCTTCGCGCCAGCGCAAACGATCAGCGAGGGACGTGGCAGGCTTGAGATCCGCGGGCTGACGATCGATGCGAACGGTCGCGCCGTGCTGGTCTGGGCGCAGTCACAGACTGACGGCGTGGAGATCCGTTACGCGCTACGCCCGCGGCATGGCGAGTTTCAAGGCCTGGATAGCGGCATCAGGGCGTGGGGTAACGCGGGCGTCCAAACGGGTGTCGATGGGCGGAGCGGCGACTTGCTGATCGGCTGGGTCGCACCGCTGGGCGACCCCGGCGAGAGCAACCAGGACTTCATGGCGTCGCTGTCGCCGGACGCGACCACCTTCTCGCAACCCGTCCCGCTGCCCGAGGCCACGAGCGGGTCATTCGTGTTCGCGTCCGGCCCCGGCGGCGCGGGCTACGGCTATGAATCACCGAGGGCCCACAACAACCTCCAGTTGCGCCTCGTCCCTCGGAACGCGGACGGTTCGCTGGGTCCTGCGCAGGACATCGCCCTAGCTCGCCTCCGCGGGGTCGGTTTCCTGCTCGGGCCGTTCATCAATCAGGCTCAAAGCGGCGCCACGGTCGCCGTCTGGGACATCACACAGGCCCCCAATGGGGACAACAGCGACGTCGTCAGCAAGTCCAAGGTCCTCGCTGCGTTCCGTCCCGCGCGATCTCAGACGTTCGACATCCCTCGAACTCTGTCGCCGTCCAGTGCCATCGCGGAATACACGGCGAGTGCCCTTGTCGGCGATCGCACGGTGGTGGTGTGGCGAGAAAGCGGCCCGGATGAACGTCCCCCGGTCCGACTCGTCTACAGAACGATCGGCGCCTACGGCACGATCACGCCGGGTGCCGTACTCCCGGGAGCCTTTCAGGCCACCGTTCGACTCGCTTCGAACACTCGACACGCTGTCGCCGTCTGGTTCGCGTTCAATGGAATCAGCAGGCTCCGCCTCGCCATCTACACACCCTGAGCCGAGAGGAAGTCCCGACGCGATGCTGGACTCTTAGGGCGCAAGGGGTGGCGGGGCGAACATCACGCGAACATCGCCCGGTTCGCACATGACGACAGAGCGCGGGCACTACGTGCCTACGGCAAACCCCGCAGGCGCGAACGGGTTCCGAGCGATGACGGTGCGCGGCGGTCTGGCGCGCCTTACAAGCAGGAGGTCGCAGGTTCGAGCCCTGCACCGCCCATTCGCAAACGCCCTGCCACGGAGCGGCGAAGGAGTCGAACCTTCCAAGCGTGGGCTGCTCGTCGATCACGCTGACCATCGAGCTGGGGTCGAACGCACTACCGTTGGGGTCATGCGAGTTCCGACAACCACCCGCGCCAGAGTGGCGGGATCTCCGCGCCTCCTGCTCCTCCTCTGCGCCGCCCTGGCCAGCTGGCTGCCCTCCGGCCCGGCAGCGGTGGCTTCGGGTTACTGCCACGGGCTACCGGTGGGCCACACCGGCGACGTGTACTCCGTCTCGCGGGTGTCCTGCGCGAGTGCCAGGAGCATCGCCCTGCGCTTCCTTCACCGACAGCGCGTGCCCGCGCCCTGGCGCTGCAATGGACGGCGAAGCAACACCGGACGCTCGGAGTACGTCTTTGTCTGTCGCACCTCACGCGGCCGCTCCCTCCACGTCTACGACGCGAGCTACGCCGACTGACCAGTTGACTCCAGCTTCGCCACCGGCCGGCTCGAGAATGGCTGGCGCACGTCCTCAGCTTTAGTTGGTGTATCCTGCGCTCGACGGGGATGCTGAAGCTCGGCTGCACCGCTGAGTCACCGGAGAGGCCAGGATGGTTCGGACAATGGAGTTGGTGGGCCGCGGCCGCATGGCGGCGGCGCGGCTGGCTTGGATCGCCGCTGTGGCGCTGTCGCTCTGCCTCGCCGCGCCGGTCCAGGCGCACAAGGCCAGCCCGCCGTCGCCGCCGTCCTCCCTCACCGCCCAGGCGGGAGACGGGACGGTCAGCCTGTCCTGGGGCGCGAGCACCACCAGCGGCATCGCGGGCTACCGTGTCTACCGGACCACGACTGGCACGTGGAGCGCCACGCCCATCGGCACGACCTCCGGGTCGACGCTGACCTACCGGGACAGCGGGCTCACCGACGGGACCGCCTATAGCTACCGGGTCACGGCCTACACCACAGCCGGCGACCAGAGCTCGCCCTCGAACGTCGTCTCCGCCACCCCGATCGCTCCTCCCCCTCCGCCTCCCGCCTCGACGTACAGCGGCACCGTGGCGGCCACGACGGGGCTGGTCTCCTACTGGCGCCTGGGCGAGGCCTCCGGAACGACCGCCGCTGACAGCAAGGGCCCCAACGCCGGCACCTACACCGGGGGTTACACGCTGGGAGTGCCCGGCGCGATCGCCGGAGATGGCAACACGGCCGTCTCGCTCGACGGCTCGAGTGGCTACGTGAGTGTTCCCAGCAGCTCGTCGCTGACCTTCGGCGACAACGTCAGCGTCGAGGCCTGGGTCAAGCGGGGAGCGGTCAGCACCACGGCCGACCAGGTGATCGCCTCCAAGCAGAACGGATCGTGGGTGCTGATGCTCAACTCGTCCAACGCTCTGGTGCTCAGGCGCTCCGGGGTCGCCGACGTCGTCGCCTCGACGCTCAAGCTCGCCGACACCAGCGCCTGGCACTACGTCGCGGCGACCAAGAGCGGCGGCGACGTCCACCTTTACATCGACGGCCAGGACGTCACGGGTACGGTCTCCAACCAGACGATGGTCGACAACACCCTGCCGCTGGCCATCGGCGAGAGCGCCGGGGGAGCGTTCTTCCAGGGTGCGGTCGACGAGATCGCGGTCTACGGCGGCGCCCTCCCGGCAGCCACGATCTCCCAGCACTACTCGGCGGCCATCAGCTCGTCCTCCACCAGCAGCGACCCGGTCATCGCGGCCGCGGGCGACATCTCCTGCGCTCCGACCAACCCCAACTACAACGGCGGAACCGGCGTCGCCTCTGCCTGTCAGCAGCTCGCCACGTCCAACCTGGTGGTCGCCCAGGGCCTCGCGGCCGTGCTTCCGCTGGGTGACACCCAGTACGACAACGGCACGCTCAGCGAGTTTCAGACTGCCTACGACCCCACCTGGGGACGGGTCAAGGCGATCACCCACCCGGCGGTGGGCAACCACGAGTACAACACCGCCGGTGCGGCCGGGTACTTCGACTACTTCGACGGCATTGGGGCGGCAACCGGGCCGGCGGGTGACCGTAGCCGGGGCTACTACAGCTTTGACATCGGCAGTTGGCACATCGTCGCGTTGAACTCCGAGTGCTCACAGGTCGGGGGGTGCGGTGTGGGCTCGCCCCAGGAGCAGTGGTTGAAATCCGATCTCGCCGCCCACCCCGCCACCTGCACGTTGGCGTACTGGCACCGCCCGCTGTTCAACTCGAGCTTCACGGGGACCGACAGTGAGATGCAGCCCATCTGGCAAGACCTCTATGACGCCAACTCCGACGTGGTTCTCAACGGGCACGCTCATGACTACGAGCGTTTCGCGCCGCAGACGCCCTCGGGCGCCTTGGACCCGGCGAGAGGCATCCGGGAGTTCGTGTCGGGAACGGGGGGCGAGGACCACCACTCCATCGGTTCCACGGTGCCCAATAGCGAGGTCCACAACGACGCCACCTTCGGGGTGCTGAAGCTCACGCTCCACGCCACGGGTTACGACTGGCAGTGGGTGCCGGTGGCCGGTGGCAGCTTCACAGACTCTGGCAGCGGCACCTGCCATTGACGCACCCTCGTCGACGGCGACGCGCCGCGACCTTCGGGTTACGAGGGTACCCGTCAGAAGTCGTCCTTCAGCCGGCGCCACCGCGCGCCGCGTCCGGTGCCGAGCGACTCGATCATCCCCTCGTCGCGCAGCCTGGCGAGCGTCTTGTTGATGTGGGAGTCGCTCGCGCCGGCGGCGGCCCGGCGGACCTCGGCGACCGTGAACTCATCGGAGATCGAGGAGCGGATGAACTGCTTGATCGCCGCGCTCTTGGCGCCACGGCCTGACACGGAACCGACGCGTGATTCGAACTGGCCATAGGCAGCGGCGATGACGCCGAGGAAGTAGCCCAGCCAGGGCGTGATGTCGTGGCCGTCTTCGTGCCAGCGCCGGCCGGCGGCCTGCAACGCGTCGTAGTAGGTCTGCCTGCTGTCGTCGACGATCCGCTCGAGGCTGATGAAGCGCCCGACGTCGTAGCCGGCCTGGTAGAGCAGCAGCAGCGTCAGAAGCCGACTCATGCGTCCGTTGCCGTCGCGGAACGGGTGGATCGCGAGAAAGTCGAAGACGTAGCAGCCGACGAGCAGCAGGCGGTGGTGCTCGTCGTCCTTTCGGGCCGCGGCGAAGCGCTCGTGGAGCTCGCCCATGGCGCGCGGCGTCGCGGTCGCGCTGACGGTCTTGAAGCGCACGACGGTGGTGCCGTCGCCGGCGTCCTCGGTGATCGAGTTCTCGACGTTCTTCCAGCGCCCCGCCGCCACGCCGGTGAACTGGTAGAGGTCGCGGTGGAGCTGCTCCACGACGCTCGGCGTGAACGGGATGTGCTGAGCGCTGGCGTGGATCGTGTCGAGCACTGCGCGGTAGCCGGCGATCTCCTCCTCGGCGCGATCGCGCGGGGTCGTCGTCTCGGCGACGAGCGCCCGGATGCGCTGGTGGGGCGCTGTGACGCGCTCGATCGCGTTGGAGGCTTCGGTGCTCTGGATCCGCGCGATCTCGGTCAGCGTCTTGAGCGCCTCGGGATGCTGCTCGCGGAAGGCCTCCTCCCGGCCCCGCGCCAGGTCGATCGCGCCGAGCGTGCGCGCGATGCCGGCCGGAACCAGTCCGATCTGCTCGTCGAGGACGCGAAACGTGTGCATTGACTCAGCGGGAGTACGAACGTGGCACTGCCTGGCTAAACATAGCATTTTCACCATGCGATAGTGCCATGTTCCCAGGCTCGGGGATACTGCGCGCCACCCGGTCACACAGAAGCTCGAACCGACGGTGGAGGCAGCGTGGCGATGAAGGTGGACCTGACGGGCTACTCGGCGACGGTCGACGCGGCCGGTGCTGAGGCGGTCGGCGCTGAGGCGTTCGGCTACGACGGGTGGTGGGCGGCGGAGACGCAGATCGACCCGTTCATCGCCTGCACGGTGGGCGCCGAGCGCACGCGGCGCGTCGAGATCGGCACGGCGATCGCCGTCGCCTTCGCCCGCAACCCGATGACCGTCGCCATTCAGGCCAACGACGTGCACGCGCTCTCCGGCGGGCGCTTCGCGCTGGGCCTGGGCTCACAGATAAAGCCGCACATCACCAAGCGCTTCTCGATGCCGTGGTCCAGCCCGGCCGCGCGCATGCGCGAGTTCGTGCTCGCCGTGCGCGCGATCTGGGACACGTTCGCCACCGGCGCGCCGCTCGACTTCCGCGGCGACTTCTACTCGCACACGCTCATGACGCCGTTCTTCAACCCGGGACCCAACCCGCACGGCAACCCCGACGTCTACGTCGCCGCGGTCGGCCCCCTGATGACCGAGGCTGCCGGCGAGGTCGCCGACGGCATGCTGTGCCACGGCTTCTCGACCGAGCGCTACGTACGCGAGGTGACAATCCCGGCGCTCGAGCGGGGCCGCGCGAAGGCGGGCCGGACGCTCGAGGACTTCGAGATCACCGCCCCCGCGTTCATCGTCGCGCGCGACACGGAGGAGGAGATCGCCGCCGGTGTGCAACTCGTCAAGGCGCAGATCGCGTTCTACGGCTCCACGCCGGCCTACCGCCCGGTCCTCGACCTCCACGGCTGGGGAGCGCTCCAGGACGAGCTCAACGCGATGACCAAGCGCGGCGAATGGGACCGGATGCCCGAGCTGATCGACGACGACGTTCTCCACACCTTCGCGGTCATCGGAACGCCGGAGGGCGCCGTCGCGGAGATCCTGCGCCGCTACGGCGACGTCGCCACGCGGGTCGCCATCGGTGTTCCCGACGGCGCCGACGCGGAGCGCAGGCAGTCGCTGTTCGAGACGCTGCGTGGCGGCTGAGAGTCGCCGCGCCCCGCGACTCGCTTGCCAGAGCCCGTCACGAGACGGCAGCCGACCTCGACAGGCTGGCGGCCGACCCGACTACTGTTCGGCACCGTCGATTGGGGGGATGACGTGCGTGGTCGCCGTGGGCAGCTGGTTGTCGGGCTGGCAACGCCGTCTCCGAGCTCGCGGCGTGGATCGCCGACGGGTCGCACCGGCGCGACCTCGCCAAGACCGGCACGTACGCGCACTCCGATGCGATCCGGATCCTCGACGCGTGGTGGCCGCTTGTGGTCAAGAACGAGTTCGAGCCGGTGGTCGGCGCCGACGCCTTCAAGGCGCTGACCAGCGACGTCCCGGTGGACAACGACCCCAACAACGAGGGGCAGCACCTTGGGTCGGCGTATGACAACGGCTGGTACGGATTCGTCCAGAAGGACATGCGCGACCTGCTGCTGCGCAAGGGGCCGCGGCGTCACCGCCCGCACGTGCGCGGGCGCTACTCGCGCATCTACTGCGGCAACGGCTCGCTGGCTGCCTGCCGGGCGATGCTGCTGTCCACGCTGGCCCAGGCCGTCGCCACGCCGGCGTCGAAGCTCTACAACGACTCCGACTGCGCCGCCGCGGGCAAGCCGAACGACCAGGCGTGCTTCGACCACGTCGGCTTCCGGGCGGTCGGCGTGGTCGCGCAGCCGATGCTGCCGTGGATCAACCGCCCGACCTACCAGCAGACGATCGAGCTCACGGGGCATCGCCCGCGCTGAGCTGCTGCGCTTGGGCGGTGGTCAGCGTTCGACCGCGGTGAGCTCCGCCGCCCAGAGCCTGCGCTTGTGCTCGTACTCGGGCGGCAGCGTTCCCTCGAGTGCCTCGACCGCCTCCAGCGCGCGGAGGGCGGACGCGTAGTCCCCCCAACGCGCGTCTTCGTCGGCAAGGATCGCGGCGAGCTCGAGCGCATCCTGGCGGCCGGCGTCGGAAGCGGAGGAGCCGGCGATCGCGGCGCGGTCGATCATCGGCGCCGATCCGAGGCGTGGCGGCCGCGCCGTTGCGAGGTACGGCGCGAGGTAGCGGCCCGCGATCTTGCCCGGTGGCCACCAGAGCGCCTGCGTCGACTTGACGGACGAGGCCGGGCGGATGCGAGGACGCGTAGCTGCCTTCGTCGCGACGGTCGGTTCCGGTGCCATTCTGCCAGGCTCGGACCGCAGGTAGACCGGGACGCCACCGGTGAGCAGCAGCCCGCGCAGCACCGGGCGGAACGGCTGCGGCTCGATCGCCGCGCCGGCCCAGGCGGCGATCGCCTCGGCAACGGCGTCCGCCTGCTGGGCGGCGAGGCCGCCCTGCTTGAGCGGATGAGCGGTCACGTCGCCGGCGGCATAGACATCCTTGGCTCCCTCGACGCGGCCGTGGCCGTCCACGCGCAGAAAGCCACGCGCATCCGCGGGCAGGCCAGGCACGCCCGGACCTTCGAGCACCGAGACGGTGACCACCCGGTCGGCGGGGATCCTGTCTCCTCCCGCGAGCACGAGCCCGGTCGCATCGACGCGGTCAGGTTGCGCGCGGACGCGCAGTGCGATTCCGCGTTCGGCCAGCAGTTCGCGCAGCGCGTGCCCCGCAGCTGGACCGAACGCCTGGAGCGGTTCGGCTTCGGGCGTGACCACGGTGAGCGCCGCGCTGTTGATCCCCTCGGCGCGGACGTGTGCTCCGGCCATGAGGGCGAGCTCGTAGAGGGGCAGTGACCACGCGGTGTCGGCCGGGACGACGAACGCCGCGGAGTGTGCGGCCCCCGACACGATGTCGTCGAGCACCCCGCGCAGGGGTTCGACATCCTGAGGGCCTCGGAAGGTCGTGGCGCCCGGCAGCGGCTCGGTCGGAACGGCGCCGGTGGCGACGATCAGCGCGTCGTACTCGAGGCGCCGTTCTCCCAGCGTCTCGATCGCGTGGCCCGCGACGTCAACCCGCGAAAGCGAGTCCGGCACGAGGCTGGCGCCCTGGTCGATGGCGATGTCGTGGAGCGCGAGCTTTCGCGCCTCGCCGCGGTCGAAGGGCTCGGCGACGCTGAGTGGACGGACGACGAAGTCCGGTTGGGGAGCGACCAGGGTGATCCGCACGCTGTGGCCCACCAGGACACGCAGGGCGAGCAGCGCCTCCAGGGCGGCGACGCCACCACCGGAGATCACGACGTGGGGTCGGTCCTTGCGGGGCATTGCCGTCAGCGCACGGTGAAATCGGTGGGTGTCTGAGCGGCGATGCCTCGCAGCGTGGCATCGGCATAGCGGCGCGCCATCGGTCGTATCCCGCAGGTTGCACTGCGGGATTCCCGCAGCCATCAGACTCCGAGGGCGACGCTGAGCAGCACCGTCACGGCGCCACCAGCGGCGGCCGCGGGCAGGCCGATCCGCGAAG
The DNA here is from genome assembly GCA_036732205.1 of Solirubrobacteraceae bacterium. Classification (GTDB taxonomy): domain Bacteria; phylum Actinomycetota; class Thermoleophilia; order Solirubrobacterales; family Solirubrobacteraceae; genus VAWY01. Next base: position 13,412 of record DAINCW010000009.1, read on the forward strand.
ACGACAGCTTGCGACGACGAGGACGTCGGCTGCGCTCACCGAGCGCTCAGTGCCGGAACGGCGACGGCCCGAGCGTCTCGAGCGTCATCGCCTCCACCCGCTCGGCATCCAGCGGCAGCTCGACCTCGACCGGCGTGCCCTGCTTCGGCTCCGGCGCGATCACCTCGGAGGGGCGCTCCTGCCTCGCGAGCCACGGTGAGAGGTAGCGGCCGGAGACCTTGGTGGGCGGCCAGAACAGCGGCTCGTCGGGCTATACCGGTATCAGTGGCATCGCCATGCAGGACGCGGCCATGACCGGCAGCATGGGCCCGATCTACGACCGCAGCCAGGAGCATCTCGGCACGACCGACGCGATGGTCATTCGCGTGCGTCGGCGACTGATCGCCGCGGTCCAGGCGCACATGAAC
>DAINCW010000009.1:13828-23329 GCA_036732205.1 Solirubrobacteraceae bacterium
CGCGGAGGACCGGCCGGAACGGCTCCGGCTCGGCCACCGCGCCGGCGTCCGCGGCGATCGCGGATGCGGCCGCGTCGGCCTGCTGGGTGGCGATCCCGCCCTGCTTGATGGGGAAGTTCGCCCCGTCACCCGCGGCGTACACGTTCTGCATGCCGACCACGTGGGCGTGGTCGTCGATGGGGATGAAGCCGTCCGGATCGCTCGAGACGCCCGGGATCCGCCGCCCCTCGACGAGCGGCAGCGCGACGATCCGGTCGACGGCCAGCTCGTCGCCGTTGCGCCCGAGCCCGACCCGCCCGTTCGCGATCACGGACGCGTAGACGCCCGTCACCACCTCGATGCCGGCGGCGTCCAGCAGCTCGCGGACGCCATCGGAGGCCTGGGGCCCGAACACCGCGAGCGGCGAGCCCTCCGGGGTCACGATCACCAGGCGCACGTCGTCCATGTTCATGGACCGGACCTGGCGGGCGGTCATCAGCGCCAGCTCGTACAGCGGAAGCGGCCAGGTGACACCCGGCGGCACGACGAATGCGACGGACTTCGAATAGCCGCCCTCCAGGTCGGCGAGGATGCCGTTCAGCGCCTCGGGATCCCGCTCGGTGCCGAAGGTCATCGCATGCTCGAAGGCGGGGACGGGCTTACCGCCGACGGCAACGATGAGGTCGTCGTACGGGAGCTCGCGATCGCTCGCGCACGTGATCGTCTTGTCGGCCTCGTCGACGCGGGTCACCGCGTCGATGACCAGCTCGGCGTCGAGCTCTCGCGCCACCTCGCGCAGCGGGTAGCGGCGAACGTGGTCCACCGAGAACGGCTCGCCCACGCGCAGCGGGCGCAGGACGAAGTCGGACTCGGGCGTGACGAGGGTGATGCGGACGCGATCACCGGCGAAGTCGCGAAGGGCCATGGCCGCCTCCAGGGCGGCCACGCCGCCACCGGCGATGACGACGTTGCGGGGAGTGGGGGCGGTGGAGTTCATGGGAGGCACGGTACGTGCGCTGCACGTGGCCGCCATCAGCCCTCTCCGCGACTCTCACTGCGGGTTTCTACGGATCGTGGCGGTGACCGTGGTGACGCCCTGCTGCCGCGCGGCCGCGTTCAGGGCGTCGAGCAGCGCCTGCTCGGCGTCCGCGTCGTCGTCGACCACGACCGCAGCCTCCGCCCACGGTCCGTAGAGGCGCTGGAGCGCGCCGACGCCGAGCAGTCCGCCGTCCGCGTCGTCCGCGACGAGGGCGACGGTCGCCGGCGGATCGCCGATCGCGCTCCCCGCGACCACGATCCCGAGCGCCTCGAGCAGCAGGGTCCGTGGACCATGGGGCAGCTGGTGCGGCGCCAGGAAGCGCTCGGCAGCCGGGCGATCGTCGGCGACGGCTGGACGGACGGCGGCGACGGTCATCCGGCCGCTCCGAGCGCTGCGCCGGGAGCCTCGGCGCGACTGCGGAAGCTCAACGGGGCGATCGCGACCGGACAGGCCGTGTCGCGGGTCACGCGCAGGATGGTGTCGCCCGGCAGGTGGCGTGCGATCCGTCCCCGGTGCGACGGACCGAGGACGACGAGGTCCGCCGTGACCTCGTCGGCGACGGCGAGCAGGCCGGCCGCGGGTGACGCAGCGGGCTGCGCGACGCAGCGCAGGGCGCGAGGACGGGCGGCGCGGCGCGCCTCGGCGAGGACCGCCTCCGCTCCGGCACGTGCGCCGATCCCGCGGGCGCCGGGCACCACGGCGACGGTCACGGGCTGGAACGGGTGGACGCAGACGGCGATCAGCTCCGTGCCGGCGTCCGCGAGCTTGAGCGCGAGCGCAAGCGCGTCGTGGGACTGGCCGGAGCCGTCGAAACCGATGACGATTGTCTGGAACATGGTGCCTCTCGCTGGAAGGAGGTGCCGCGAAGCTACGGCGCCGCGCCTCGGCGTTCATCGGCAGGCGCCCGCAGATCGCCGTGCGGGAAACCCGCAACACCCCCGCGGGTTGGCCCGGACCGGGGGTGTCGCGTCGGGCGGTACGGTCCCCGCCATGACCGAGACCCCCCCGGAAGCCGCGACCGCGCGCGTCGTCCTCGCCGACGACCACGCCGTCGTCCGCAGTGGTCTTCGTCTCCTCCTCGAGAGCGAGGCCGGGTGCGAGGTCGTCGCCGAGGCGGGCGACGCGGACACCGCGCTGCGCTACGTACGGGGCCACAGGCCCGACGTGCTCGTCCTCGACCTCAACATGCCCGGCGGCACGAGCCTCGAGGTGGTCGAAGAGATTGCTCGCTCGATCCCCGAGACGAAGGTCGTCGTGCTCACCATGCAGGACGACCCCGAGTTCGCCCGGCAGGCGATGGGCGCCGGGGCGCTCGCCTACGTGCTGAAGGAGGCCGCGGACGACGAGCTCGTCGAGGCGGTCGCTCGCGCCGCGCGTGGCGAGACCTACCTCAACCCGCGCCTCGGCGCGCAGCTGGCGGCCACGCCGACGGGCCCGCCTGGAGACCTGTCTCCACGCGAGCTCGAGGTTCTGCGCCTCATCGCACTGGGCCACACGAACAACGAGATCGCCGGCCAGCTGTTCCTCTCGGTGCGCACCATCGAGTCACATCGCGCGCACATCCAGCAGAAGCTGGCGCTCGGCACCCGCGCGGAGCTGGTGCGCTACGCGATGGACAACGGCCTGCTCGCCGGCTGAGCGGTCGCCTCCTCCTAGTGGCCCCGTCCGCAAGTTTCGTCACGAACCTGGCGGCTGCAAACCGTCGCCGGTCTGCGTCCTCGGACGGGGCAATGCCGCCGGCATTGCACCCGTCCTGCGTCCTTGCCCGCCTCGGTTTTCGCGGGCCAGTTCCGCAACGAACTTACGGACGGAACCACTAGCCCACGGACAGAACGCCCAGCGCGACGACCGACGCGGCGATGAGGACGATGACCGCGAGGCTCACCGCGCGGTCGACCCGCCCGAGACGATGCCGGCCCATGAGCGCCTCGTCCATCGCAATCGCCCGTATGAAGGGCAGGATCGCCAGCAGCAGGATCGCGTTGAGGGCCTGCGACAGAAAGAGGATCTGCACGAGTGGCGCACCCGGGATCAGCACGAGCCCGGCCGCGACCGTACCGATGACGAGAAAGGACGCATAGAAGACGGGCGCCTGGCGGAAGGGGTCATCGAGGTCGCCGGGCTGGTCGAGGCCCTCGGCGACCGAGTAGGCGGTCGAGAGCGGCACGATGGCGGCCGCGAGCAGCGCGGCGCCGACGAACCCGAGCCCGAACAGGGTCGACGTAAGGGCCCCGGCGAAGGGCCGCAGGCCCTCGGCTGCGTCGCGCGCGTCGTTCACGTGCTGCCCATGCGCGTGGAGCGTCGCCGCGCACACCACCACGATGAACAGCCCGATGACGCCGGTCATCGCTGCGCCGGCGACGACGTCGATGCGCTCGTAGCCCAGATCCGCGACGCGCAGGCGCTTGTCGACCGCGTAGGACTGGATGAACGCAAGCCCCCAGGGCGCGAGCGTCGTGCCGAGAGTCGCGACGGCGACGAGCGCGGCGTGGCGGGTGCCGATTGCGGACGGCACGAACGTCCCATGTGCCGCGGCGCCCCAGTCGGGATGGGCGAGAAACCCCGACACGATGTAGGCCACGAACACGGCGCTCAGGGCGAGCAGGACGTGCTCGATGCGGTGAAACGAGCCGCGTAGCACGAGGACGGACACGGCGAGCGCAGCGACGCTCCCGAACCAGCCGCGTCAGACCCTTTCCGGTGACGACGCCCGTGCGCACGCCGATCTCGTGGAAGACGATCAGCGCGGCCGTCGACAGGGCGAGGACCCAAAGCAGCCGGTAGCCGTAGTCGGCGCCCAGGACGGAGTAGGTGGTGATGCCCGCGGGGTCGTCGTCCGACAGGCCTGCGAGCACGCCCGGTCCCACGACCGCCGCCAGCGCGATGACGCTCGCTCGCCTCGCGGCGAACCGCCGGCCGCGATGCGCGAGCCGGTGATGGATCGATCGGCCGACGGGTCGGCGCACGCGTCGTATGTTCGACGCTCCGGCTCGCGTCCCCGCTCGGGGCCGATGGCGGTGAGCGATCGCCCTACGAGGCGCCGGGCGATTCCCTCGCGACGGGAATCGTGGCCCGGATCTCGGTGCCCTGCCCCGGCGCGGACGAGATCTCGAGGTCGCCGTCAACGAGCGCCACGCGCTCGCGGATGCCGATCAGGCCGAAGCCGCCTTCGCTGGACTCGCGATCGAACCCGGCCCCGTCGTCGCGAACGCTGATCTTCACGCTCCCGTCGGCCTCGGCGACGCTGACGGCGACGCGCTTGGCGCCCGCGTGCTTGGTCACGTTGTTGAGCGCCTCCTGAATGACCCGGTAGATCGTGCTCTCCAGCTCGATGGCGAGCCGGGTCGGCTCGCGGCCGGAGTCGAACGCCAGATCGACGTCCGTGTCGATCTCTAGCTCACCCTCGGCGGCCATACGTGCCACGAGCGAGCGCAACGCCGGGGCCACGCCCAGGTCGTCGAGCGCGGCCGGGCGCAGGTCGGTGATCAGGTGGCGCAGGTTCGTGATGCCCTGGGCGGTGCGGTCGATCGCCTCCTGCAGCATGGTGCGAAGCGCCCCGCCCTGCGCGGAGCGCTGGGCGGCCGCCAGCGCGAGCTTCAGCCCAGCCAACTCCTGGAGCGTGTCGTCGTGCAGCTCTCGCGCCCACCGCGCCCGCTCGCGCTCCGAGGCGGCGATGGAGCCGCGATGCACCTCGGACGCGACGTCCTTCGCCGTGCCGAATGCGATGGCGGCGCTGGTGGCGAAGCTCTCGAAGACCTGCAGGACCTCGTCCAGCGCGTCGGTCCGGTGGTCCGGCAGGTCGAACGCGACGAGGACGCCGAGGGTGCGACCGCGGTAGACGAGCGGCGCGAACAGACCGTGATCGCCGCGCGCGAGGTCCTCGAGCTCGGGCCCGAGCTTGCCCGCGACGTCCTGGATGAACTGCGGGCGCCGGGCTGCCAGGATCGACTCGAAGAGGGTCTCGCGGACGGACACCAGAGTGCCCGTGGGGTCGTGGCCGGCGTCCCCGACGAATCCTGCGATGAGCAGGTCGCCCTCCTCAACGAGCAGCACCGCGCCGACACGCGCCTCGACCAGGGCGCGCGACCGCTTGACCACGAGCTCGAGGACGCGCTCCGGGTCCGTCTCGCCGGCGACCGAGCGGCTGATCGCGGTCGTGGCCTCCAGCGCCGCGACCGTCTGCTGGAGCTCCCTGCGCCAGCTCTGTTCGCGCTGGTATGCCCGCGCGTTGACGATGGCCACGGCTGCCCAATCGGCGAGGACGCCGATTGTCTCCTCGTCCGTCTCGTCGAAGTCGCCGTCCTGCTTGTTGGTCAGGTAGAGGTTGCCGAAGGCTTCGCCGCGGATCAGGATCGGGACGCCGAGGAAGCTCGTCATCGGCGGGTGCCCGGCCGGAAAGCCGTACGAGCGAGCATGGTCGCCGACCGAGCTCAGGCGGAGCGGGCGCGGGTCGTCGATGAGCACGCCGAGGACTCCCCGCCCTCGCGGCAGGTCACCGATCGCGCGAACCGTCTCCGGGTCGAGGCCCGCGGTGAGGAAGCGCTCGATCTCCTTACGGTCGTCGCCGAGCACGCCGAGGGCGGCGTACTGCGCTCCTGTCAGCTCTCGCGCCGCGTCGAGCACGCGGCGCAGCACGACCTCCACGTCGAGCTCCGAGACGACGGCCCGGCCGACCTCGATCAGCTTCGCGAGCCGGTCGTGGGTCGGGTGAACCTCTGAGCTGCTCATCAGGACGCGGTGAACTTATCGCGGCGCGTCACGTGTGAAGGAGGCTGGCGCCGATCTGCTCCAGCAGGTTGAAGACGATGCCCTTCATCGCATCCAAATTAGCCGAGCGGTGAAGTGGAAGCGCGCACGAGCGCCTCGCACAGCAGGTCGCCCAGCTCCAGGATCCGCATCGGCTTGCGGATGAAGGCGTCCGCGCCCAGGTCGAGGACCCTTTTCTCCGCGTCCAGGTTGTGGGCGGTGGTCAGGACGACGATCTTGGTGTCCGGCACCAGCGCGCGCAGCCGGGGAAGCAGCTCGTACCCGTTCATGCCCGGCAGGTTGAGGTCGACGACGATCACGTCGGGGTCGGCGCTCTCCACCTGCGCGAGGCACGTGCGGGCGTCGTGCACCTCGATGAACTCGACGCTGCGCCCCAGCTGAGTCGCCTTGTGCTCGAGGGCCTTGCGGACCAGGAACATGTGGTCCGTCAGGTCCTCGAGAACCATCACTCGGCGGTTGGCCACACCGGCACTCTCGCAGGGACCTGTTGGAGGACGATCTCGAGCGTCGCGGGCTGCCGGCGAACGAGGACGAGCCGCCCGCCGTCGGACTCGATCAGCGTGCGCGCGAGCGGCAGCCCGATGCCGGTGCCGCCGCCCAGCGATCCACCGCGCTCGAAGATCTTGCGCTCGCTTCCCGCGGCGATCCCCTCGCCCTCGTCCTCGACGCGGATGCACGGCTGGTCGCGGTGGCGTGCGACGGTCACCGTGACGATCCCGGCGCCGTGGCGCAGGGCGTTCTCGAGCAGCACGTCGAGCGCCTGCCCGACCGACCCAGCGGTCGCCGACGCGCGCATCGGGGCTCCGGAGGACTCGATGCGCAGCGTGCGGCCCTCGCCGGCGAAGGTGGGACGCCAGCTCGTCACGTGCCGGCGGACGAGGTCGTCGAGGTCGAGCTCGCCGGGCTCTCCCGTGCGACCGCTGCGCGCCGCGGCCAGCAGCTCGGCGATCGTGCGCTCGAGCCGGTCGGCCTCGGCGAGTGCGCCGCTCGCCTCATGCGCGACGAGGTCTGGGTCGCGCAGCGAGGCCAGCTCCTCGAGGCGCAGGCGCAGGCCGGTGAGCGGCGTGCGCAGCTGATGGGAGACGTTGGCGGAGAACTCGCGCTCGCGGCCGAGCAGCCGGGCGATGCGTGCGGCCGACGCGTCGAGCGCGGCCGCCACGTCGTCGATCTCGGGGATGCCGAAGTGGCCGGCGCGGGCGGAGAAGTCCCCGGTGCCCAGCTGGGCCGAGGTCCGGGCGAGGCGTTCGAGCGGGCGGGCCAGGCGTCGCGCCTGGAGCCCGGCGAGGGCCACGGCCGCCGCGATCCCTCCGACGCCGAGGGCGAACACCAGCAGCCAGATGTTGCGCACGCGGCGGCCAACCTCGGCCTGCGGGGCGCTCGCGGTCACGCGGGCCTCGTGGGCCAGGCCCGAGCCCACGTCGAGCGTGGCCCCCGCGGCGATGTGGCCGATCACCACCCGCTGCCCACGGTCGTCGATCACCACGCGATGACCGCTGCGGACGAACCGGCGTAGGTCTGCGGCGCGGATCGGGCGCCGCGCCTCGATACGGTCGTCGACGGCCGCCGCCACGGCGTCGGCCTCCCGTTCCAGCCGGGCGGTCGCGTCCGAATGCGCGCGACGAGCCTCGACGATCCCCAGCGGAATCCCGAGGACGAGGACGGCGGTCAGCGCGATGAGCGCGGTGGAGACGATCAGCCGTCGGCGCACGACATCTCAAAGCGAAACCCGACGCCACGCACCGTCGTGAGGATTCGCGGCGCCGCCGCGTCGTCGCCGATCTTGCGTCGCAGCCAGGAGATGTGCATGTCAAGGGTCTTCGTTGAGCCGAACCAGTTCTGGTCCCAGACCTCGCGCATGATCCGCTCGCGCCGCACGACCGTCCCGGCCTCGCGGACGAGGAACGCGAGCAGGTCGAACTCCTTGGGCGTCAGCTCGAGCTCGCGGCCGTCGTGCCAGGCGCGGCGCGACGGCAGGTCGACGCGCACGCCACTCGCCTCCATCGCCGCCGTCGTGGGCGCTCCCCGGCGCAGCAGCGCGCGCACGCGTGCGAGCACCTCCGCCAGCCGGAACGGCTTGGTGACGTAGTCGTCGGCGCCGGCGTCGAGGCCCTCGACGACGTCGAGCTCGTCGTCCTGCGCGGTGACGATGAGGATCGGCACGTCCGGGCGCTCGGCCCGGACCTCGCGGCAGACGTCGAGGCCGCTCATGCTCGGCAGCCCGATGTCGAGCATGAGGAGGTCATGGTCTCCGCTCAGCCCGGCGCGCAGGGCGTCGGCGCCGTCCCCGACCGCGTCCACCTCGTACCCCTCGCGGACGAGCGCCCGGACCAGGGGCTCGACGATCCCGGCGTCGTCCTCGGCCAGAAGCAGGCGGGCCACTCGCCGATGCTAACCCGGCGGTCGAGCTGGGCTCCTCAGCTGTAGGTAAAGATCGCCCGGATTCAGCCGGGTCTTTGCCAAAGCTTTGCTCCGTCCATACGTTGGACTGACGCGGGCGTGGTGAGACTTCCACCATGCGCTCCAACCGTTCCTCCTCATCCGTGGCCGCACGCGATCGCGCGCTGCGCGTCGCCAGGCGGATGGTCCGCGGCTCCGTGGCCGGCGCGCTGGGCCTGACGGCCGTCCTGTCGGTCGCCGCGGCACAGAGCTTCAAGGGTCATCAGCGCTCCAGGGCTCGGGTCACCGCGCCGCCGGCCACGGTGCGTCGCGCCGGCCGCGCGGTCCAGGTTCCGGCTCCCCAGCCGGTGCCCCAGATCTCGGGCGCGCCGCCCGTGCCCCAGGCGCCCGCGCAGGCCCCGACGGACGCGGCGGCGCAGGCGGCCGCGGCGGCGCAGGCCGGCGCGGTCCCGGTCGCCCCCGAGCCGGCGCCGACGGTCTCCGGAGGCTCATGATCGCCGCCCCCGGCGCCGCGGCCTGGCCGGCGCTCGGAAGCACCGCGGCGATCCGTGTCTCCGACGCAGCCGCCCTCGACGCGGCACGCGAGGTGGTCGAGGCCGAGCTGGCAGCGATCGACCTCGCATGCAGCCGGTTTCGCGACGACTCCGAGCTGGTCGCCCTCAACGCCTCGGCGGGCCGCGCCGTCCGCGTGAGTCCGCTGCTGCTCGAGGCCGTGCAGGCCGCCGTGTGGGCGGCGCGCGCGAGCGACGGCGACGTGGACCTCACCATCGGCCGCGCGCTCGCCCTCGCGGGCTACGACCGCGACTTCGGAGAGCTCGTCCCGTCGGGCACCCCGCTTCGCGCGACCGCTGTGACCGGCTGGCGGGCGATCGTGGTCGACCGCGAGGCGAGCACCGTGCGCGTCCCGCGCGGGGTCGAGATCGACCTCGGCGCCACGGCGAAGGCGCTCGCCGCCGACCGTGCCGCCCGCGCGGCGGCCGAGCGAACGGGCGGCGGCGTGCTGGTCAATCTCGGCGGCGACATCGCGGTCGCGGGCCCGCCGCCGGCCGGGGGCTGGCTCGTGCGCGTGTGCGAGGACCATCGGTCGACCTCGGACACGGAGGGCCAGACCGTCGCGATCCTCGACGGCGGGCTCGCGACGTCGAGCACGACGGTCCGGCGCTGGCGGCGTGGGGGGGACGAGGCCCATCACATCATCGACCCCGGCAGTGGTCTCCCGGCGGCGGAGGTGTGGCGCACCGTGAGCGTGGCGGCGGCGACGTGCGTCGACGCCAACACGGCCAGCACGGCGGCGATCGTGCGGGGCCACCGCGCCTCAG
>DAINCW010000009.1:23339-23815 GCA_036732205.1 Solirubrobacteraceae bacterium
TGTACGCGTGGCTCGCCGACGGCTCCGTGGTGACGACGGCCGGCTGGCCCGCCGAGGCGCTGGCGGCATGATCGCCGTCGCCGGCCCGTCGGTCTATTGGTACCTGGCGCGCGGCACGGGAGCGGTGACGCTGCTGCTGCTCACCATCAGCGTCGTCCTGGGCATCCTCCACGCTGATCGCCGTCGTCCGGCCGGGGCTCCGCGGCTGCTCGTGGAGTCTGCGCACCGGACGGTTTCGCTGCTCGTGGTCGCCATGGTGGTCATCCACGTCGTCGTCGTGGTGCTGGACAGCTTCGCGCCGGTGCGCCTGACCGACGCGGTGCTGCCGTTCACGTCGGCCTACCGGCCGCTCTGGGTCGGGTTCGGCGCGGTGGCGTTCGACCTGCTCCTGGCTCTCGCCGTGACGAGCCTGCTCCGGGCTCGCCTCGGCTTTCGCGCGTGGCGCGGGGTGCACTGGCTCGCGTACGCCTGCTGGC
>DAINCW010000009.1:23825-27182 GCA_036732205.1 Solirubrobacteraceae bacterium
GGCCGTGCTGCACGGCGCCGGCACGGGCAGCGACGCGAAGTCCGCCTGGATGCTCGCGTTCACGGTCGCGTGCATCGCCGCGGTGCTTGCGGCGATCGGCACGCGGCTGGTCAGCGCCGGGCCCGGTCACGGGACCGTGCGGGCGGGCGCGCTGGGCCTGACGGTCGCGGCGACGGCGGCATTCGCCGCATGGCTGCCGCAGGGCCCGCTCGCCCGCGGCTGGGCGCTGCGTGCTGGAACGCCGGCCAAGCTCCTGGCCTTCTCGTCCCCCGTGGCCACCCCTGCGCGCCAGCGGGTCGTCGTTGCCCAGCCGCCGCCAGCACGGGCGTTCACCGCGAGCGTCGCCGGCGTGGCGCACCAGGGGTTCAGCTCGGGCGGTGTGGCCGTGGTCGACCTCGCTCTGCGCCTGCACTCCGGCAGCCTGCGCGTGCGGCTCGCCGGCCAGCCCGCGGCCGGCGGCGGGGTGTCGCTGTCGACGAGCGCCGTGACGCTGACGCGCGGCGGCGTCTACCAGGGGCGCATTGCGAGCCTCAACGGGACCGACGTGCGCGCCCTCGTGGCCGCGCCTGACGGCCGCGCGCTGCGGCTCGACATCCAGCTCCAGCTCAACGGCGCGAACGTGACCGGGCGGGTCGTCGCCCAACCGCTCACGGGGAGCGCGTGATGAGTGCGCCGGCCGGGTTGCCGCGGATCACCATGGGCCTCGATCGCCTTCCGCGGCTCAATCTCGACGAGCACCTCGACGTCCACGGCGGGCTGCCGGCGTCGATCCGCCCGGACGACCTCATCGCCGAGGTCGCCCACGGCGGGCTGAAGGGCCGCGGCGGCGCGGACTTCCCGACCGCGACCAAGCTGAAGACGGTCGCGCGAGCCCGCGGCACAGCGGTCGTCGTCGCCAACGGCTCGGAGGGGGAGCCGATGAGCGCGAAGGACCGGGTGCTGTTCGAGACCGTGCCGCACCTCGTCCTCGACGGCGCCGTCCTCGCCGCGGCCGCGGTCGGCGCGCGGCGGATCGTCATCTCGGTTTCGGCCGGCTCGACCGCGGCGATGGCGTCGGTGCGGGCGGCGGCGGCGGAGCGCCGCGACACGCGGCACGTCGAGATCGTCTCCGTGCCCGCGCGCTACCTCGCCGGTGAGGAGAGCGCGCTGGTCAACGTGCTCAACGGCGGGCCGGTCAAGCCGACGCTCGTGCCTCCGCGGCCGTTCGAGCGGGGCGTCGACCGCCGGCCGACCCTCGTCCAGAACGTCGAGACGCTCGCCCACCTTGCGCTGATCGCCCGCCATGGCGGGGACTGGTTCCGCTCGATCGGGACCCCCGAGACGCCGGGGTCGGCCCTCGTCACGCTCGCAGGCGCCGTCCACCGGCCGGGCGTGTACGAGGTCGCGATCGGCACAGCGATCACGGCCGTCCTGGCGGCGGCCGGCGGCGCGACGGAGGAGCACCGCGCGATGCTCGTCGGTGGCTACTTCGGCACGTGGCTGACCCCCGCCGCCGCGGGGCGGGCGACCCTCGACGACGCGTCCCTGGTGGCCTACCGCGCGAGCCTGGGCTCCGGGATCGTGGTCGTGCTGCCTGAATCGGCCTGTCCGGCCGCAGAGGTGGCGCGCGTCCTCGCCTGGCTGGCGGGAGAGACGGCCGGCCAGTGCGGGCCGTGCGTCAACGGCCTCGCGTCACTGGCCGACGGGCTGACCCGTCTCGTCGGGGGCCGGGCCGACCGCGACATGACCGAACGCCTCACGCGCTGGTGCGACCAGATCGACGGACGCGGCGCGTGTCACCACCCCAATGGCGCGGTCCGGTTCCTTCGCAGCGCGTTCCACGTCTTCGGCAAGGAGCTCGACGATCACCGTCGCCACGGGATGTGCGACGCGTGCGCCGCGCCGCCCGTACTGGCCACCCCGGCGGTCGCCACCCCGAGGGCAGCATGACGGCGCACCTGCGTGTCGATCCCATCAGCTGCACGGCCCACGGGCTCTGCGCCGAGCTCTTGCCCGAGTGGATCGAGCTGGACGACTGGGGCTACCCGATGCTCGCGGGGAGCGAGGTGCCCGACGAGCTGGTCGACCACGCGCGCCGCGCCGCCGCGGCGTGCCCGACGCTCGCCCTCAAGCTGCGCGTGGCGAACGGCCGCCGGCGGGCCGCCGGCTAGGGCGATCAGCCGTCCCGGTGGCGCCCCTGCGCGGCGGGACGCAGCGCCAGCACCGCGATGGTGCGGTTCGCGCCGGCGGCGCGGATGGCGTACTCGTCATAGCCCGGGTACAGCTGGGCCGCGAGCCGGTAGAGCCGCTCGCGCTCCTCGCCCTCGGTCTCGCGTGCGACGTAGGGCCCGCCGCGCCCGCCGGCCCGCAGCTCGACCTCGGGGTGGGCCATGACGTTGCGATACCAGGCGGGGTGGCGCTCGCGGCCGAAGCTGGAGGCGATGATGATCACCTCGTCGCCCTGGGTGAAGTACAGAAGCGGCGTCGTGCGCACGATCTGTGACTTGCGACCGGGAACGCTCACGATGACCAGCCGGGCGACCAGGAACGTCGACAGGCGCCCCCCGCTGATGCGCATGAGGATCGGGTCGAGCCTCGACGCGACGTGGATCCCGAACCAGCGGCCGAACCGCGACATCGCAAATCGCACCGCGAGCCGGAAGCCCGGCAGGTGGGGGCCGGCGGGGTCGAGCGGCGGGAGGGTGTTCATGGGCGCCGAGTCTGCCATGCCGCGACGCTCAATGACGGCCGAGCCGGAACCGGTAGTGGCCGTCGCGGTCGAGCACGATGAGGATCCCGTGCACCACCCTGCGGTGCGGCAGGAGGATGTCGCACACCACGCGCGAGCCGCGCTTGGCCTCGACCTCGGGACAGCCCGTTCTGACGACCGGCACCCCGCGCGCGCAGCCGCTGGGTGATCTGGCTCGCCGCGTCGTCGGACTTCAGGGTGCGCGCACAGCCCGACAGCGCCGCCGGCGCAGGCGCCGGCGGCGAGGCTGGTGGTCGTCGGTACGCGCACGGCGCGATCCTATGGGCGTGCCCGTCGCCGTCATCGTCCCCGTGCATGGCTTCGCCCCCTACCTCCCCGAGGCGCTGGACTCGGTGCTGGCGCAGGCGCCGGCCGAGGTCATCGTCGTCGACGACGCCTCGCCGGAGCCGATCGCTCTGCACCGCGACCACGCCGCCTGCCGGATCGTGCGGCGCACCGCGTGCGGCGGCCCGGCCGCGGCGCGCCAGTCCGGGCTCGAGGCGGTCGGCGATGGCGTGGACCTCGTCGGGCTGTGCGACGCCGACGACGCCTGGGAGCCCGGCAAGCTCGCCGCGCAGGTCGCGGCGCTCGCAGCCGACCCCGGCGTCGCGGTGGTCTTCGGACGCGCC
>DAINCW010000009.1:27192-27458 GCA_036732205.1 Solirubrobacteraceae bacterium
CCGGTGAGCCCTGGGTCGAGCCGCCCGCCGGTCCGCTGGCCGACCCGGTCGCGGCGCTCTACGCCCACAACCCCGTCCCGACGTCGAGCGTCGTCGTGCGCCGCGCGGCGCTGGAGGCGGTGGGCGGCTTCCCGGCGCCGACCACGCTCGCCGAGGACTGGGACCTGTGGCTGCGCCTCGTCGCGTCGGGCGCCGGCTTCGCCTGTGTCCCGGAGGCGCGCGTGCGCTACCGCGAGTTGGTTATCTGCCTGCGCCAGCGCGAGGAC
>DAINCW010000010.1:0-20060 GCA_036732205.1 Solirubrobacteraceae bacterium
GTCCGGAGCGGCTGTGAGTGAGGACCCGCAGGGTCTCACGGCGCCACGAGCCTTCCGACGCGCTGCGCGTAGGCGTCCGCGTCGAACCGCCGCGCCGACGCCCTCGCCGCCGCGCCCAGCTCGTCCGAGCGCGCCAGCGCGGCCAGCACGCCCTCGGCCAGCGCGGCCGGGTCCTCGGGCGCGACCAGGATGCCCGTCACGCCGTCCTGCACGACCTCGGGCAGGCCGCCCACGCGCGCGGCGACCACGGGCGTGCCGGCGGCCATCGCCTCCGCGGCCACGGTGCCGAAGGGCTCCTGGCGCGAGGGAACGACGAGGACGTCGAAATGGGCCATCAGCCCGGGGGCGTCATCGGTCCAGGGCTGATGCTCGACGTCCCTCGAATGGGCCACGCTCCGAGCGTATCCCGGATCGCTGAAGAACGGATCATCGCCGACGAGGACGATCCGGGCGCGCGGCGCCCCGGCCCGGATGGCGGGCGCGGCGGCGACGAGCAGGTCCGGTCCCTTGCGCCGTTCCAGGCGCCCGACGAACCCGACGAGCGGGCCCCCGCCCCGGGCCCAGGCGGGGGCCTCCACGGCCGGCGGGTCCAGCTCGACCGGGCAGAACACGACGTGGGCGTCGAGCCCGGGCAGGCGGTCCGCGACGGCCTGCGAGTCGGCCAGCACGACGTCCGCGTGGCCCCAGAAGCGCGGCACGCGGTCCACGACGTCGTGGACGTGCAGCACCGTCCGAAAGCCCCGCAGCGCAGGCAGCAGGCGCGCGGCGACCGTGCCGTTGAGGTAGACGACGTCGGCCTCGCCGGCCAGACGCCGCGCGCGCGGCCACGTCGGCAGGGCCCGGGCCCCCGCGCCGCGCGCCAGGCCGCCGACCGCCAGCTCCGCGGTGGCCCAGCCCTCGGCCACCGCCGCGTCGCGCAGCGGCCCGGGCCCTGGCGTCGTGAGCGTGACGTCCCAGTCGGGCCGCCGGCGCGCCAGACGCAGCAGCCCGAGCTCGGCGCCCCCCGGGTGGCCCACGGCACAGACGGCGAGGACGCGGGTCACTTGACCGGGTGCACCACCGCGAAGCCCCGCTGGGCCAGGCGCTCCGGCGCGTCGGGGAGCGTGCGGTGCCACACGCCGAAGATCTCGCAGTCGCGCAGCTCGTAGCCCAGCGAGGCCGCCATGAGGCCGAGCATCACGTCGTCGCCCAGCCGTGCGCCCGCCCACCCGGCGGGATCGTCGAGCAGCCCCTCGCGCGCGGCCGCGCCGATGAATGCGCCCGAGACCGCACAGCCGCCGGCGACGCAGTGGCGCCCCGGCTCCAGCCCGGCCGCCAGGCCGCCACGCACGACGCGGGCGACGCGCGGCGCGGCGACCACGTGCGGCCGCCCGTCGCGCCAGGCCGTCACCGCGCGGCGGTGCTTGCGCACGAAGGGCACCCACGACGAGAAGTCGCGCGGCTCCCCGGCCGGCGTGTGGTCGCAGGCGCCCAGCACCCCGGCCTCTGGATGCGCCCCGAGCGCGCGCTCGACCCGGGCCGCGAACGGCGCGACGATCCGCGCGTCGGCGTCCAGGCGCAGGACCCAGCGCCCGGGCGCGACCGCGTGCGCCCAGCGCAGCGCGCAGAGCGTCGCGGCGCATGTCGGCCCCATCGAGCCGAGCCCGCGTCCGGTGCGCGGGTTCGCGACGACCTCGTCGGCGTCGAAGGCGCGCTGCGGCTCGTCGGCCCGGGGCTCGTGCTCGCGCACGGACGCGATCGCCTCGTGTGCCCGGGCGGCTTCGCGCTCGCCCGGGCCGACCGGGATCGCCACCACACAGCCCACGAGCGGTGAGGCTAGCCTCAGTCCGTGTCCCACGCCGACCTGCTCGACGCCACCTGGGCGGCGATCCCGCCCGGAGCCGAGCCCGAGCGGTTCGCCATCCGTCGCGACTGGCTGCTCGGCCGCGTCGGTCCGGGCGAGCGCGTGCTCGACCTCGGCTGCGGCGAGGGGGCGTTCACCGCGGCTCTGCGCGAGCACGGCGCGCGGCCCACGGGGGTCGACGTCGCGGCCGAGCCCGTCCGCCGCGCGGGCGAGCGCTGGCCCGGCCTCGACTTTGAGCTGATGGCGTTCGACGGCCCCCTCGTGCCCGACGACGCGACCTTCGACGTCGTCTGGGCCGGCGAGGTCATCGAGCACGTCGTCGACGTGGCGGGCTGGCTGTCGGAGGCGCGGCGCGCGCTGACCAGCGGCGGGCGCCTGCTGCTCACCACCCCCGACCACCCGCCGGCCCTGCTGGAGCGCCTGGCCGCCGATCCCGCCGCGTTCGCCGAGCACTTCGACCCGCGCGCCGATCACGTGCGCTTCTTCACCGCGGACACCCTGCGCGAGCTGCTGGACGACCTGCGCTTCTCCGACGTCGCCATCCACTCCGACGGAGAGACGCTGTTCGCCGAGGCGACCCGCGCGCGGTTCTGATGCGCGTCCTCATGGACACCACGTACGCTGAGCGCGCTCCGTACAGCGGGACGGCGGTCTACGTGCGCGAGCTGATCGCCGCGCTGCGCGAGGAGGGCGTCGACGTCGTCGAGGCGGCCAACCCGTCACGCGCCGAGCCCGGCGGCGCGAGCATCGTCAACGCCCTCGCCGATCGCGGCTGGGCGCGCGACGAGCTCCCCAAGCGCGCGCGAGAGGCGGAGGCGGACGTGGTGCACCACCCGCTCCCCGAGCACAGCCCGGACGTGCGCAACGTCGTGACGATCCACGACGTCGCCTTCGAGGAGCGCCCCGACCTCTTCGACCGCCGCTACGCCCTGTGGGCGCGCCGGGCCCACCGGGTCGCGGCGCGCCGCGGCGACGCCGTCGTGGCCGTCTCGCAGACGACGGCCGATGCCGCGATGAGGCACTGGGGGATCCCGCGCGAGAAGATCGTCGTCGCCCTCCACGGCCCCGGCCAGCGCCTGGACGTGCAGCGCGGCGAGCCCCGTCACGTCCTCTACGTGGGCGACGAGGAGCCGCGCAAGAACCTCGCGATGATCCGCGAGGCCCAGCTGCCGCTGCCGCTCGTGGAGGCGCGCGACCGGGACGCGGCGGACCTCGCGGAGCTCTACGGCCACGCCCTGGCGCTCGTGCACCCGGCTCTGATCGAGGGCTTCGGCCTGCCGTGCGTCGAGGCCATGGCCGCCGGCGTGCCCGTGGTCGCCTACCCGAGTGCGGCCGTCGTGGAGGTCTGCGGCGACGCGATCGCCTACGCCCGGACCCCGGCCGAGCTGACGGCGGCCATGGACCACCTGCCGAACCCCGAAACAGGGCGGGAGCGCGCGCGTCGTTACAGCTGGAGGGCGTCGGCCAGAGCCCACATCGAGGCCTATACGCTCGCCGCTCCATCGTGAAGCTCGCCATCCTCGGAACCCGCGGCATCCCCGCCTCCTACTCGGGCTTCGAGACCGCGGCCGAGCAGCTGGCCAGCCGCCTGTCGGCCCGCGGCCACGAGGTCTGGGTCTACTGCCGCCCGCATGTGGTCGACCGCCGCCTGCGCCAGTGGCGCGGCGCGCGGCTGGTCCACCTGCCGACCGTGCGCAACAAGTACCTCGACACGTTCGTCCACACCGGCCTGAGCGCCGTGCACGCCGCGCGCCGGCTGCGTCCCGACGTCGCGCTGTTCTTCATCGCGGGCAACAGCCCGATCTGCTTGGTCACCCGGCGTGCCGGGATCCCGACGGTGATCAACGTCGACGGCCTGGACTCCGACCGCTCCAAGTGGCCGGCCCCGGCGAAGGCCTACCTGCGCTTCGCCGAGCGCAACGCGGCGCGCTGGGCCGACACGGCGATGACCGACTCCCATGCCGTCGCCGACATCTTCGCCGAGCGCTACGGCGAGCGGATCGGCGTCGTGCCCTACGGGGTCGACGACCCCGGCCACTACGGCACCGAGACCCTCTCCAAGCTCGGCCTGGAACCGCGCAAGTACGTCCTCTTCGTCGGCCGCCTGGAGCCGGAGAACAACCCCCATATGCTCGTCGACGCCTTCGCGCGGATCCCGGCGGAGCGAGCGCGGGGCATGAAGCTCGTCGTCGTGGGTGGCGCACCGTACGCCGACCAGTACATCCGCGATGTGCGCCGCAAGGGCGACCCGCGGGTCGTCTTCCCGGGCTACGTGTTCGGCAAGGGCTACTGGGAGCTCCAGCACCACGCCTACGCGTTCTGCGCCCCCACCGAGGTCGGCGGCACGCACCCGGTGATCCTCGAGGCGATGGCCGCGGGCAACTGCGTGCTCGTCAACGACCACGCCCCCAACGTCGAGACCGTCGGCGAGGCCGGCCTGACGTTCTCGGGCCAGCAGGGCGTGCCGTCGCTGGTGGAGCGGCTGGGCGAGCTCTTCGACCGGCCCGAGCTCGTCGAGGAGATGCGCGGCCGCGCGCTGGAGCGCGCCAAGCGCTACTCGTGGGAGGCGGTGACCGACCAGTACGAGCGCCTGCTGCGCGACGTCCTGGCCGCCGGCGGCCCGGGCGCGCTGCCGCCCGAGCTGGTCGACAGCGACGCGCCGCCGCCCGTGCTCAGCGTCGCCTGACGCCGACCGAGCGCGAGACCGTGCCCTGCCAGTCGAGGCGCACCGCGCCGCTGCCGGGCAGGCGCACCCTCCGGTCGACGTAGCCGCGCCCGCCGTCGGTCGCCAGCAGCCGCAGGCGCCGCCAGCCGGTGCCGTGCGTCGCGCGGAACTCGACCGCGACCTGCTGGGCCTTGCCGTTGGGCGCCGCGCGCAGCATGCCCCAGACGCGCAGCGAGGCCCGGCGGGCGAACGTGGTCTGCGGCAGGTAGATCGGCAGGCGATAGGCCGAGAACGAGGGCTTGACCGCCCCCGCGTTGGTCTCCAGCCCGCTCTGGAACGTCGCGCCGTAGTCGCCGCCCGGTCCCGGCGCGTCGTCGTGCAGGAGGAACTGGGACAGCGTGCGCACGTTGGGGTTCGCGTAGGCGATGAACTCCGACTGGTCCAGGTAGGCGGCCTGCTGGCTCCAGGTCACGCCGGTCGGGTCGGGCGGGTTGGTCTGGTAGCCGAACTCCGTCAGGTAGAGCGGCATCCCGCCGCCGCGGCGGTGGCGGCCCCATGCGCCGAGCGCGCGCGTCAGGCCGTTGGTCAGCCGCGGCAGGTTCGCGATCGTCACGAAGTCGGGGTCCTTGGGCGCGATCGACGGCGAGAAGATCAGCTCGTAGGGATGGTGCGCCCACCCGGTCGCCTCGAACAGCGCCGGGTGCGCCGCGCGGAACGCCGCGCGTCTCGGCGTCGGCGGGCAGCCGACCTGGGTCGCGCGCGCTCCTCGGAGCAGGTGGTAGCGGTCGCCGAGGCAGTAGAGGAGGCGGATGAAGTGCATCGCCTTGATCGCCCGGGTGGTGCCGACGACGTTCAGGCCCTTGGGCGCGGTGTCGCCGATCAGGATCGTGTCCTTGCCGTGCCCGGTCTGCTGGAGCGCGCTCCAGGCCGCGTCGAGCAGGTTGCGGTAGATGCGCGGCGCGGCCTCGACGTAGCGGCCGTGCGCCCCGGTGGCCGTCCACTGCGGCGTCAGCCAGCCCGGCTGGTTGGGCTCGTTCCAGATCGACCAGTAGTCGACGCGGGGCAGGATCGTGCCGGCGGGCTCCTGCGTGGCGTCGACGGCCGCCGCGCGCGCCTTCGGCAGCGGCGGGACCGGGATGGGGAAGCCCCCGCCGCCGGGCGGCTTCGCGGCGGGCGGCACGAGCGCGCTCGTGGCCGGCACCGCGTACTGGCCGCTGTAGCGGATGGCCGCGGCCTTCATGAACGCGCCGAACTCCGAAACGCTCGGGTTGTAGGTCGGCTCGATGTCGGCGCGCTTGGGGTTGCCCGTCGCCCAGGAGGGCGCGGGGTCGGTGACGTTGAGGTTCACCGTGATCCCGCGCGTGTACGCGGCGATGATCAGGCGGTCGTAGCGGTACCAGTCGGTCTGGCGGTACGCGCCGGGGTCGGTGGCGTCGAAGTTCGCCGGCTTGGTCTTCGACGTGCCGCCGGGCGCGACCGCGCGCCAGAACAGCGACACGCGGATGCGATCGACGCCGAGCGAGCGCAGCGTGTCGAGCGTCTGGTCGACGGTGCCGGCCGAGCCGAAGACGAGCAGCGGGTCGTCCTGGAAGCTCGACTCGTCGTCGGTCGAGGCGTGCGCCGCGGGCACGGCGGCGAGCGTGGCGGCCAGGGTCGCGCCCAGGACGGCGAGCCGCCGGCTCATCCGCCGCCCGTCGGCACGGTCAGCAGCGGGGTGACCGCCTTGATGTGGTGCACCTGGCGGTACACGACGAGGTAGGCGCCGATCACGTCCGGGTTGTGCGAGTCGAGGTACAGCGCGGCCTGGAGCGAGCGCAGCGCGTCGTGGGAGTGGTGGAGCCTGTTGAGCTGGAAGTCGGCGAGGCGCACCCAGACCTCGGGGTTGGCGGGCTGCCTGACGACCTCGCGCTTCAGCGTCGCAAGCGCGTCGGCGTCGCGCCCGGCCCTGCTCTGGGCGACGGCCAGCACGCTCAGCGGGTCGAGCGCCACGGGGTCGAGGTCGTGGGCGCGGATCGCATCGCTCTGCGCCGCGGAGACGTTGCCCTTCTCGATGGCCGCCAGCGCGTCGTTGGACGCGTTGAGCGAGCGCAGGGGCTGCCAGGTGGCCCAGGCGACGACGACGGCGATGGCGAGCACCGCGCCGGCGCCGGCGAGGGCCTGGCGGTCGGCGAGCCAGTCGCGCGCGGACAGGCGCAGCGGCGCGTGCTGCGCGCCCAGGCGGCCCAGCGGCCCGCGCCCGGCCACCCAGCCCGCGCACAGCAGCGCCGGCAGGGCGTTGCCGGGGATGAACCACGTCCAGTCGACGAACGAGTGGACGGCGAAGACGATGACCGTGGTGACGAGGGTCAGCAGGCCGATGCGCTCCGGCGGGTACGGCCGCCCGCGGTCGCCGCGGCGCAGGCCGACGGTGCCCGCGGCCGTCATCAGCCACGCGACGGCCAGCGCGAGCGAGATCAGCAGGCCGACGATCCCCAGGTCGGCCATCGTCTGCACGACGTAGCCGTGCGCGTGGCGGACCTGGAGGGTGTCCTGGCGGTAGAAGGGCCGCACGGTGGCGTAGCCGCCCGCGCCCACGCCGACGACCGGGTGGTCCTTCCACGCCTTCAGGGCTTCGTTCCAGTAGCGCGCGCGCACCGAGCCGACCGCCGTCAGGCGGCTCGGGTCGTTGGGCGGCGAGGAGGCGTGAGGGTCGGTGAGCGCGTGCCAGCCGTGCGAGACCGAGCCGAACAGGCCGCGGTGGGTGGTCATCAGCCCGATCCCGATGCCCACCGGGACGAGCGCCACCGCGCACAGCACCGCGATGCCGGTCCTGCGGCGCTGCGCCTCCCCGAGCGGGCGCGCCGCCGTGACGAAGCCGATCAGCAGCCCGACGGCGCCGAGCACGAGCACCATCGCGACGAGCAGGATCCCCAGCTGGTGGCCGGCCGGTGCGCGCACTGCGGCGGTCAGGCGGTCCGTGGTCAGCGGCCCGCGCCCGAAGGCCCACAGGATCACGGGCGCGGCGATGAGCGCGCTCGACGCGAGCACCGCGCCGCCGCGCAGGCGCAGCGGCACGGTCACGAACCAGAACGCCATGCCGATCACGACCGCGAGCAGCGCGCCGCGCGAGTAGGCCAGCATCAGCGCGACGAAGACGATCCCCAGCCCGGGGAAGGCGAGCGCGTTGAGCGCGGCGTGGCCGTGGCGCCGGGCGCCCAGCCACACGAGGCTCGGCACCGCCAGCGCGGCGGCGAGCCCGGTCGCGTTCCAATAGCCGAACGGAGCCCGCAGGCGGGCGTAGGGCTCGTCGGGGTTCAGCGCGCCCGGGAAGACCTTCGTCAGCAGCGCGTAGCCGCAGACGACGACACCGGCCAGCGCGACGCCGGCGAGGACGCTCGGCCAGCGCTCGGGGGCAACGCGCACGGCGCAGATGCCAACGGCGAAGACGGCGACGTACGTGAGCGTGCGGCTGACCTCCAGCCAGGCGTCCGCGGGCTGGACGGCCCACGTGATCGACAGCACGGTCCAGGCGCCGAGGGCCACGAACGCCGAGAGCGTCCCGGCGCCCCACCAGGCGCCGCGCGCCGGGGCGGCGAGCAGGGTCGCGGCCCCGGCGACGCCCGCGCCGAGCAGCAGCGCCAGCTCGGTCTTCGTCGTCGAGCCCAGCGACGAGCCGCCCTGGGCGGCGAAGCAGACGGCGCTGAGGATCGCGGCGACGACGAGCGTCGTCCATACGCCCGCGCCGGGGCGCGGGACGGCGACGGAGCGCCACGCCAGGCGCGGCCTAGCGACGACGTCGGCCGACACGGCCTCGGACGGTGTTGAAGGTCGCGGCGAGCGCGCCGAGGAGCAAGACGATCAGTGCCGCGATCAACGGCGCGGGCAGCACGGTCGAGGCGAAGCCGGTGCGCCGGATGACCGAGCCGGGCGTGATCGGGGTCCGGTCGATGACGACGGGTGTGCGCACGGTCGCCGCCGCGGTGACGGCCGCCCGCTCGGCCGGCGTGGCGGAGTCCAGCGGGCTGCGCCCGAGGTTGGGGATGCCGCCGAAGTCGCCGGACGTCACGCCGCTGGTCGCGCCCGCCGCGCCGCCGCCGCCGGCGCTGCCCCCTGCGGTCCCGAGCTGTGCGGCGCGGATGACGTCGGCGCAGTTGGTGTACTCGGCGACGTCGGAGGGCAGGTTGGCCTGCGCGCTGCGCAGGTCCTTCTGGGAGTAGTGGCCCTCGAGGCGGCCGTCGTCCGTGCAGTCGCGAATGACCTGCTGTCCGCTGGCGTGTGCGGTGCTCGCCGGGACGAGCACCAGCAGCATGAGGAGATAAGCCCTGCGCATGGTGTGGTTCAGCGGGCGGCCGAAACGGCTCCCGCAGACGTGAGGGCCGCCGAAACGCCCGCGGCCCAGGCCTGGGGAGTGTAGGCGGACACGTCGCGCAAGGCGTTGCTACCCAGAGTCTGGCGCAGGCCGGGATCGCTGCGCAGACGCTCGATCGCCCGGCGCAGCGCCCGTGCGTCGCCCGCCTCGAAGACCAGGCCGTTGCGCTCGTGGCGCACGAGCCCGCCGGCGGCGGCGCCGACCTCGGTGCTGGCGATGACGGGGGTTCCCTGGTGCATGGCCTCGTTGGCGATCAGTCCCCACGGCTCGCGGAAGCTCCGCGTGCGCAGGGATGGCATCACGAGAACGTCGGAGCCCGCGAGGAAGTTGCGCACCTCCAGCGGCCCGACGGGCGGATCGCCCACCATCACGGCGTCGGGCCAGGCCTCGAGCAGGACGTGCGCGCCCTTCTCCGGATCGGGCCGCCCGACGAACAGGACCTGGAAGTCGCGCTCGCGGCGGGGGTCGCCGGTGCGAGCGGCCCAGAAGGCGGGATCGACCGCCTGGGGCGCGACGTGCACGTTGCGAGCGCCGTGGCGCAGCACGTATGCCGAGACGTGCTCCCCGTAGGTCGCGACCGCGTCGGCGTGGGCGTAGAGCCAGCGCGTCGGCGCCAGGCTCAGGGCGTGCCCGGGCGTGCGTGGGTGCGCCCACAGCGAGGCCCACAGCACGAACGGCACGCCCGCCCGGCGGGCGCCCCGGTACGCGGCGGGCAGCGCGCGGCGCCCGCCCGTGCCGCAGACGACGGCGCGGTAGCGCCCCGACGCCGCCAGCTTGCCGATCTCGCTCTGCTCGACGTGGCGGTGGGGGACGGCCAGCTCGCCGCCGCCCGTCGCGCCGTGGCGCAGCCGCCCGCCGAACAGCGCGACCTCGATGCCCTCGCGCTCGTTGAGCGCCGCGAAGGGCGCGATGCGGTCGGGCGGCGCGTGCCCGGTGACCAGCAGGACCGGCTTCACGCCAGGGCCTGCTCGTAGGCGGCGACCGTCTCGGCGCCGCAGCGCTCCCAGGTGAAGCGCTCGGCCACCGTCGCCCGCGCCTGGCGCCCTAGATCGCGCAGGTAGCGTGGCTCGCCCAGCAGCCCGTCGATCTGTGCTGCGAGCGCCTCCACGTCGCCGGGCGGCACGAGCACGAGGCCGTCGCCGATCTCCTCGGGGCCGGGCTCACCGCGCGCGCCGATCGCCGGAACGCCGGCGGCCATTGCCTCGACGTAGGCCACGCCGAACGCCTCTTCGGTCGACGGCATCACGAACAGCGACGCGCGACGCGACTGGGCCAGCGCCTCGGCGGGGTCGAGCTGGCCCCGGAACTCCACCGCGACCTCGAGGTCGGCGGCGAGCGCCTCCAGCGCGCCGCGCTCGGGGCCGTCGCCGATGACGACGTAGCGCAGCTGCGGACGGCGCTCGCGCAGCAGCCACAGCGAGCGGATGACGTCGGCGTGGCGCTTGCGCGCGACGAGATGGCCGACGGTGACGAGCGTGTCGGGCTCGTGGACGCGGCTCGCGTCGGGCGCGGGCAGGTCCGTGCCCAGGTGGACCACGCGCGTGGTCCGCGCCCCGTGCGCGCGCGCCATCCGCTCGATGCCTCCCGAGTTCGCCAGCACGAGCCGCGCGTGAGCCAGCGTGCGCGCCACCGCCGCCGCGCCGCCCGGCACGTGGGGCGCGGTGAACAGGACGTCGCCGCCGTGGACGGAGACCACGAGCGGCGCGCCCCGCGCCGCGCGGCGGACGGCATCGCCCGCGGGCACGGCGTTGTGGGCGTGGATGAGGTCGAAGGCGAAGTCGCGCCGTAGCCGCCGCAGCGCGAGCCCGAGCGGCGGCGCCCCCCACGCCCCCCACCGCGCGTACCCGCGCCCGCGCGGCGGGGAGAGGAAGGGCACGTGGCGGACCTCGATCCCGTCGCACACCTGCGTGCGCGGCTCGCGCAGCCGGGCGGCCAGCTCGCGCAGCGCCGAGCGGTCGCGCAGCGACGCGCGCGGCGGCACGAGCCGGTGAAGGACGAGCACCCGCACGTCGGCCCCGGCGTCGCGCGCGGCCACCGCCTGGCGATGCGCCCAGACGCCGAGCACCGGGTCGCGGGCCGAGGGGTAGAACTCGGCGACGACGCAGACCTTCACCTGCCGGACGGTAGGGCACAAGCCGACTGGTCCCCTCCCGGGCGACAAATGCCCGTCCCCCGAGATAGCGTATCTATCGCGATATCGCGATGATTTACGAAATCAAGCTGAATACGCTACCATTACGTAGGTGCCCTCCCTGTTCGACGTCTCGAGTGCGGCCCACGCGCTGGGGGTCCATCCCTCCCGGGTGCGCTCGCTCATCGCCGCAGGTGAGTTGGAGGCAGAGAAGATCGGCGGTCGCTGGCTCGTCGACGCGGCCAGCGTGGCGAACCGAAGCAGACGCTCCTCCGCGCCTGGGCGCCCGCTCGTCGCCCGCAATGCGTGGGCGTTCCTGCTGCTTGCCTCAGGCGAGTCGCTCTCGATGGAGCTCGACCCGGTCGCTCGCTGGCGACTCAACCAGTCCCTGCGCACGTACGGCCTCCGGGGATTGCAGCCTCGGTTGGTGCGCCGGGGTCGGGCACAGCACTACTGGGCCCTGCCGGGAGAGCTGATCGTCCTGCACAGAGCAGAAATCGCCCGTAGCGGCGCCAGTGCGTCACACGCCCATGGCATGGGACTCGTCGCTCCCGACGTAGTCGACGGCTACATCTCCGCCGCAGACCTCGCGCGTTTCGTGCGCAAGCACGCACTGCAGCCCGCTTCGGCCGTGGACGCGAACGTGATCCTCCGCGGCGTCGAGGACGACGCCTGGTTGCTCGATGGCCGTCCGATCGCCCCGGCCGCCGCGGTTGCCCTCGACCTTGTGGAGTACGCCGACCCGCGATCGAGGCGGGCAGGCGACGAGCTGATCCGTCGCCTCGAGTCGGAAGGACGAAGCGGCTGATGCCCGAGTCGGTCCCAGTGATCGAGATCGATGCGCTTCACGAGGACGCCTGAAGAGCGCCTTCGGGGCAGAGTGGTCAGCGTCGGCGGGTTCGACAAGGACCACGGCTTCCGCTTTCACGTCGATGACCAGATCGTCGACGTGCTCGCTCCCGACGGCCTGAGTGCTCGCAACCCAGCTCGCACAGGCAGCAACATGAAGACGATCCAGATCCCGGGTGGTTCGCAGGCACTCAAGCGGACGGAGCTCGTGGAGCTTCGCGTCGCGGGTGAGAAGCCGGTCCTCCTCCGTCGGCCGACGCTGATCGGCGCGATCCTGCTCAAGGCCCGCGCGCTGCCGGTGCACAGTCAGCCAGAGGACCAGCGCCACGACCTGGTCAGCCTCCTCGCGCTGCTTGATGATCCGGGTGCGGCGCGCGAGGAGCTCTCGGGAACGGAGCGCGGCTGGCTGCGTCGAATCGAGACAGGGCTCGCCCTCGACGACCCGGCGCTGACCGAGAGCTTCGATGAGGCACGTCTGCGCTTCGCTCGGGCGGCGTACCAGCGACTGATCGACTAGGCCCGGCCGAGGGGTAGAACTCGGCGACGACGCAGACGTTCACTCAGAGCTCGTCCGGCGTGACGACCTGGCCCGTGCGATTGGCTCCGCGACGAAAGCGGAGGTCGACGGTTACGACCCGACACTGGAGACGGCGAGCAAGAGCCAGGTACTCCGCGTCATACGTGCGAGCCCAGCCCAGTTCGTCGGCGATTTCCCAAGCGGATCGGGTCAGATCCGCACTCGGGTGGCTTCGAATCGGTGCGCTCGCCAGTCGCTCGAGGGTGGCGCGCCCGTCGTCTGGGCGGAGCTCACGCCTCCATGTGAGGGAGTGCAGCGCCGAGGCAGCCTCGGACCACATCAGGCTTGGCGCGACCAGATCCTCATCCCGAAGGGAGCGGTACCGATCGCCCCGTCCGAGCGCCCAAACCGCCGCCGACGCGTCGATGACGAGCGTCAGGAGCTGTCCCTGATCTCGCGGATGGCCTTTGCCCAGTTCGGGGCCGGCGCCCCGCTGGGGAGCGTTCCCCAGCCACCCGGGGGCGTGTAGTCGTCGGGATCGGTGAGCAGCGCCTCGAGGTCCGACTCCTCGATCAGGTGCTGCGTGCCCACCTTCTGGGAGCGCAGGCGCCCGGCGCGGATCCAGCGCCGGACCGTTTCGGGGTTCTTGCGCGCCCTGCGCGCCGCCTGTGGCACCGTCAGCATCGTAGTTGCATACTACAACACACGTTTGAGCGTGCGGTTCGCCTCGTCGCGCGGGACGTACGGGCGGTCGCGCAGGAACTCGCGGGCCTCGGCGATCGCCTCGTCGTGGCCGTACGCGTCGCCCGCCGGGGCGATCGCGTGCAGCACGGGCGTCGCGTCCACGACGCCGATCGGCCACCCGTGCTCGCGTGCGAGCGCGGCCCAGTGGACGTCGAGCCCCCAGCCCATTCGCAGGTCGGGGAACGGCAGCAGGACACCGAACGTGTCGCGGTGGAACGCCGTGACCGGGCCGATCTCCACGAACGCCGTCTCGCGCACGAGCGACCCAGCGCGCCGGCGCGTGACGCTCCACGCCGCGTGGCCCGCGAGGCGATGGGCGGGCTGGGCGAGGCGCAGGCCCGCGCCCTCGGCGAGGTGCACGAAGGCGTCGAGGAAGCCGGGCGGCAGGACGACGTCGTCGTCGACGACGATCAGCCAGTCCGCGTCTGAGAAAAAGGGGACAGTCCCCTTCTTCTCACCCGGCCGTGCGACTGAGGGGTCTGACCCCTCGGTTGCAAGCAGGCCTCGCAGCGCCTGGAACTTGCCTCGGCCCTCGGGCGCGGCCACGACGATCCTCACGTCGTGGCGCGAGCGCTCCAGCTCCGCCCGCGCGGCCGCGGCCACCGCCGCGTTCTCCGGTCGCTCGATCTGCGCCACCAGCACCGAGCGCCGCACGCCGGCGCGCGCGGCGGCGCGCGCCACGCGCCGGCGCCCGACCGCGCCCAGCCCGTCTAGCACCCGGTCGGCGATCGCGCGCAGCGTCCCGCGCCGCCCGCCCACGGTCCCCGAGTGCCCCGACAGGAAGTCCGGCCCGCCCAGAGCCGCGCCGGGCCGCAGCGCGGCCTCGATCCGTCCGACGGTGTGCGCCGCCATCACCGGCCCGTTCGCGCACCAAAAGCGCGGCCCGTGCACCAGCGTCCCTGCCAGCGTCCGGATCTCGGCGCCCAGCGACGGCGCGGCGCCCTTGTGCACGTCGTAGCGCCGGCTGGCCCGCCCCCGGCGCCGCGCGGCGCGCATCAGCGAGCCCAGCCGGGCGTCGTCGCCGGCGCGGCGGTGGTCGAGCGCCGCGGCCGCGACGTAGCGGATGCGCGGGCGCTCGGAGGCGCGCAGGCGGTCCTGCCACTCCTGCTCGTCGCCGTAGAGCTCGCGGTCGATATCGAATTCGCCCACCCGCGCGACCGCCGAGCGGCGGATCGCCATGTTCGCGCCCCACGCGTGCGGCGCATCCGTGTCGCCCGCGCCCAGGTCCAGGGACGTGACCGGCGCGCCCTCGCGCCCGCACATCCGAAACGCGTGGTCCTCGAAGCGGGCGAAGATCGCCCCGGCGAAGCAGTCGACCTCGGGCTCGGCCTCCGCGGCGCGCAGCAGCGCGTCCAGCCAGCCGGCGCGGACCTCGACGTCGTCGTCGACGAAGCAGACCAACTCCCCGGTCGTCTGCTCGATCCCCGTGTTGCGCGCCGCGTTGAGCCCCAGCGAGCGCTCGTGCCCGGCGACCCGAACGCCCGCCTCGGCCGCGACGGCATCGGTCGCCGGGTCGGTCCCGTCGCGCACGACGAGGACCTCGGCGCCGGCCGCCCCGGCCTGCGGCAGCAGCGAAGCGAGCGCGACGCGCAGGTAGCCCGCGCGGTCGCGCGTCGGCACGACGATCGACGCGGAGAGGGCCATGCGGCCCTCAGCGTACGACAGGCCATGTCCCGCTCTAGGGTCCGCCGGGTGATCCTGTTCCTGCACAACCGCTACCGCACGACCGGTGGCGAGGAGCGGGTGGTGGAGGACCTGCGTTGGCTCGTGCGCGAGCACCTCGGCGAGGACGCCGAGCTTCTCGAGCGCGACTCGGCCACGCTGGGCCGGGCGCGCGCCGCGACCGGCCTGCTCGCGGGCGGACTGGCCCCGCGCGACGTGGCCGAGGCGGTGCGACGCACCGGCGCGCGGATCGTGCACGCCCACAACGTCAATCCCACGCTCGGGTGGCGCTCGCTGGCGGCGGCGCGCGAGGCCGGGGCTCGCGTGGTGCTGCACCTGCACAACTACCGTCTCGTCTGCGCGGTGGGGACGTGCTTCACGCGTGGCGAGGACTGCACGCGCTGCCACGGGCGCAACACCTTCCCGGGCGTGCGCCTCAACTGCCGTGGAACGGGCGCGGAGGCGGCGGTCTACGGGGCGTCGCTCGCGCTCTGGCAGCGGCGCGTCGCGGCGCAGGTCGACCGCTTCGTCGTGCCCAGCGAGTTCGCCCTCGAGCGCCTGCGCACACTGGGCGCTCCTGTCGCGGACGCGCACGTCGTGCCGCCGGTCGTGCGCGCCTTCGCCGACACGCCGACCTTCGACCCCGACGGCCCCGCGCTGGTCGCGTCGCGCCTGGCGCCCGAGAAGGGGGTCGATGTCGCGATCGAGGCGTGCCGCCGCGCCGGCCGGGCACTCGTGATCGCGGGCGACGGCCCCGAGCGCGCCGCGCTCGAGCACCTGGCGCAGGGCGCCGACGTGCGTTTTGCCGGCCGCGTCGCCCCCGAGGAGCTCGCCGGGCTGCGCGCGGCCGCCTCCGTCGCGATCGTCCCCTCGCGCTCCGCCGAGACGTTCGGCCTGTCGGCCGCCGAGGCGATCGCCGCCGGCCTGCCCGTCGTCGCCAGCCGCGTCGGCGCGTTGCCCGAGCTTCTCCCCGATGGGGCGCTCGTCGCCCCGAACGACCCGGCCGCCCTCGCGGCCGCCCTCGCCGCACCGCCGCCACCGGACATCGGTCGGGTGCGCCGCACGTGCGCTCCCGACGCCGTCGTGGCGGCGCTCGCGGCCGCCTATGCAGCCTGACGATTCGCTGAGGCGTGTGGCAACGCCGCGGCCACCCCAAGAACCGACGTGCTGTTGAATCGCCCCCGTGCCCCGCAACCCCCGCGCCCAAGCCCAGGAACGCCTCGGCGAATCCCACTCCGCCCGCGTCTTCGAACCGAGCCCGCCGGCCGTCACCGATCCGCCCTTCTTCGCCGACGACTCCGTCGCGCGCGGGAGCGAGCTCGACGCCGACGACCGGCCGGTGGTCAGCCCGGTCACGACGGGGGATGTCCTGTGGGCCGACCTCGTCAGGGCCGAGCGCCCGGACCTCGCCGAGTTCGCCGCCCATCACTGGCTGGGCGCCTATCAGCGCCTCTCACCGCCGCCGGCCGACCTCGCACGCAGCCGCGTCGCGCTGCACTCCCTCGCCGAGAACGTCATCAGCCCCACGCGCCAGCGCGCGCCCGGCGGCAAGATCGGCCTGCGCTGGACGTCCGGCGGCTTCGGCACGCCGTTCTTCGGCAACGACGTCCAGCTGCGCGTCGAGGGCGACGTCGTGGTCGTCCAGACGGCCGAGCGCGAGCAGCTCGGGCGCCTGACGACGCTCAAGGACGCCGCCGAGTTCGTCGGCTTCGACCTCACGCGAACGGACGTCGCGATGGCGGAGGACCGGTTGAACATCGACCAGCGCGCCGCGCGCTGGCTGGGCGATCTCTTCGGCTTTGCCACCTCGGTGCTCGAGCAGCTGCGCGCGGAGACGACGGAGCGCGACAGCCCCAGCCGCGTGCAGCTGTGGCCCGAGCACTTCGACATGGCGGTCGACTTCGGCAACGAGTCGTCGAGCTCGCGCGCCAACTATGGGGTGTCGCCGGGCGACGAGGTCCACGACGAGCCCTACCTGTACGTCTCGCTGTGGGCCGGCGAGCGCGAGGGCGAGCTGTGGAACGCCACGCACTACCCGGGCGCGGAGCTGACGATCAGCGAGGTCATCGCCGCCGGCGACCAGCGCGAGGCCGCGCTGGAGTTCTTCCGGTCGCGGACCCAGGCCCTCACCTCGTAGGATCGCCCCAATGCGCGCGCTGGTCACCGGTGGAGGCGGCTTCATCGGCTCTAACCTCGTCGACGCGCTGCTCGAGCGCGGGCACGAGGTCACGATCGTCGACAACTTCTCGACCGGCCGCGAGGTCAACGTCGAGCAGGCGATCGCCAACGGCGCCGACCTGCGGCGCGCCGACATCCTCGAGCCGCTGGAGCTCGAGGACGCCTTCGCCGTCGCCAAGCCGGAGGTCGTCTTCCACCTCGCCGCCCAGATCGACGTGCGCAAGTCGCTCGCGCACCCGGCGGCAGACGCGCGCACGAACGTCGAGGGCACGATCAACGTGCTCAGCGCGGCCCGCGACGCCGGCTCGCAGCGCGTGGTGAACATCTCGACCGGCGGCGCGATCTACGGCACGACCGACCTGATCCCCACCCCGGAGACCGTCGAGGCGCTGCCAGAGGCGCCCTACGGCCAGTCGAAGTACTGCGCGGAGCGCTACTGCGGCCTGTTCAGCCGGCTGTTCAGCCTGCCGACGGTGACGCTGCGCCTGGGCAACGTCTACGGCCCGCGCCAGGACCCGCTCGGCGAGGCGGGCGTGATCGCGATCTTCTGCGGCAAGCTGCAGACCGGCGAGCGGCCCACGGTCTACGGCACCGGCGAGCAGACGCGCGACTACGTCTTCGTCGGCGACGTCGTCGGCGCTGCCCTGGCCGCGCTCGACCATCCCGAGGCCGGTCGCGAGATCAACGTGGCCACCGGGCGCGAATCCTCCGTGCTGGACCTTCTCGCCGCGCTGCGCGAGTTCGCCGGCGGCGACTTCGAGCCCGAGCTCGCACCGCCGCGACCCGGCGAGATCGACCGCAGCTGCCTCGACGTCAGCCGGGCCCGCGAGCTGCTCGGCTGGTCGGCGAAGGTCGACCTCGCCGACGGCCTGCGGCGAACGGTCGACTGGGCGCGGAGTGCGGCCGCGTCGGCCTGACTGCGGCCGTCAGGGCTCCGTTCGCAGCGTTGCTTCGATCTCCGATGTGAGCAGGTAGAGGTCGAGACACGCCTCGTCGTCGGGATCCAACGGGTGGAAACCGAGCCGCTCCCACCACGCTCGGACCTGGTCGTTGAGCGAAGCCACCACGACCGCGCGGCATGCCGCCTTGGTGTTCAGCTCCACGGCCGTCAACAGGACGTGGGTGACGAGCACGGTACCGATGCCACGGTCGGCGTGGCGTCGGTCGACGGCGAGGCGCCCCAACAGCAGCGCCGGAACGGGATCCGGCGCTTGGCGAGCCATGTCCGGCGGAGCAGCGGAGCGATCGACTGCCGTCATCGCCACGCTCGCGTAGGCAACCACGACATCGTTGCGGTCGGCGATCACCCAGGTCGCCGCGGTGTCGCGCCGCCGCGCCTGGCCGGAGTACTGCTTCAGCCACTCGTCGAGCACCGGCTCGCCGGAGTCGAAATGGCTGCGGTCGTGGCGCGCGGGGTCGAGGGGCGCCGGGCGACGAAGCTCAGTCAAGCCAGGTGAAGGCCCGCCGTCGCCGCAACGCGCGGGCGAGCCGGTCGTTGACCGTCGCCGGTCGTTCGAGGGCCTCGCTGAAGGCGGCTGCGGCGGCAGGTGACAACCGGATCGCCTGTCGCTCAGCGAGCACCTCGTCGGCCCTGGAGGCGGCTGCGGCGAGCACGAACGCCGAGAGGTTCAGATGAGCCGCGGCAGCCGCGCGCTCGAGCAGCGCCTTCGCCGCTGGGTCGACTCGGATCTGGAGTCGATCATCCTTGACGGTAGTCATGTACTCACGATGGTAGTACATTCACCGCCGGTGAAACAACTCCGTAGCATCCGGCCGATGCGCGCGCTGGTCACGGGCATCGGAGGCCAGGACGGCTCCCTGCTGGCCGAGCAGCTGCTCGCCGACGGCATCGCGGTGTCCGGGCTCACGCATCGCCCCCCCGGTGAGGTCCCCGAGCTCATCGAACCGATCGCCCGCGAGGTGGAGCTGCTGCGCGGCGACCTGCTCGACGCCGGAAGCCTCGTGCGTGCGGTGCATGACAGCCGCCCCGACGTGATCTACCACCTGGCGGCTCCGACCTACGTCCCCGCGTCGTGGGACGACCCGGCCGCGACGTTCAACGCGATCCCGGCCGCCACCGCGACGATCCTCGAGGCCGGGTGCACGGTCGACGCACGGATCGTGATCGCCGCATCGAGTGAGATCTTCGGTGACGCGGGCGAGACGCCACAGCGCGAGACGTCGCCCATGCGGCCGCTCTCGCCGTACGGCGCGGCGAAGCTGGCCGCCCACCACCTCGCGCGCATCTGGCGCGAGCGCCACGACTGCCACGCCAGCTCGGCGATCACCTTCAACCACGAGTCCGAGCGCCGTCCCGAGCGCTTCGTGACGCGCCGTGTGACGCTCGCGGTCGCCTCGATCGTCCTCGGGCTCGAGCAGGAGGTCACACTCGGCGATCTCGACGCGCAGCGCGACTGGTCGGCCGCTCGCGACATCGTGCGCGGCATGCGCCTCATGGCCGTGCAGGACCAGGCGGACGACTACGTGCTGGCCAGCGGCACGGCGCGGACGGTGCGCGACCTCGTCGACGTGGCGTTCGGCGCGGCCGGCCTCAACCCCGACGACCACGTCTCCGTCGACCCCGACCTCACGCGTCCCGCCGACCCCACGCCCGCCCTGGGAGACCCGTCCAAGGCGCGTGAGCGCCTGGGCTGGGAGGCGACCATCTCCTTCGAGGAGATGATCGCCGGGATGCTCGAAGCCGACCTGGCGCGGCTCCGCGCCGGTGCCTCCCACCGGGTCGCGGACTGACGGTATGGTGCGCGCGGATGGCTGAGCCTGACCCTCGGTTCTCGGCATCCCGGGACACCGTCGTGACCGGCAGTGCCGGCTTCGTCGGCACCGCCTAGGTGTCGGCGTCCGCGGGCGCCGGGATGTCCTCGGGCGCGAGCTCGTCCCCGTGCGGCGGGGTGTGCGACCTGTCGTCGGCCTCGGCGGCCGGGCCCCCGCCGTTCTTCTCCGTGTCCGGCGCCTGGTCGTCGCGCGGGAAGGGGCTGGCCTGCGTGTAGGCGTGCTCGGGCGACAGCCCGGCCTCGGAGCGCCTGGAGCGGCGGCGCAGGCGCAGCACGACCGCTCCGGCGATCAGGCCGGCGAAGGCGACGACGGCGCCGCGCAGGATGGCGA
>DAINCW010000010.1:20070-24637 GCA_036732205.1 Solirubrobacteraceae bacterium
GTGATAGGCCCAGATCGCGCGGCGCGCGATGCGGGTGGCGCGGTGCGGGTGACGGGCGGCGTAGCGGCCGCCTCGTGCGGCGGCCTTGACCTTCGTGCGGCGGGAGATCGTCAGGCTCATCGGTACCCAGCCTAACGCGACAGCAGCTCGGTGTCTGCTTCGACCATGAGCCGGATGAGCTCCTCGAAGGTCGTCGTCGGCTCCCAGCCGAGCTCGACCTTGGCCTTCGAGTAGTCGCCGATGAGGTGGTCGACCTCGGCCGGGCGCACCAGGGACTCGTCGGTCACGACGTGGTCCTCCCAGTTCAGGCCGACGTGGTCGAACGCGATCTGCACGCAGTCGCGCACCGAGTGGGCCTTGCCGGTGGCGATCACGTAGTCGCTCGCCTCGTCGTGCTGGAGGATCCGCCACATCGCGTCCACGTAGTCCTTCGCGTACCCCCAGTCCCGCTGGGCGTCGAGGTTGCCCAGGCGAAGCTCGGTCTTCTTCCCCGCCTTGATCGCCGCTGCGTGCCACGTGATCTTCCGCGTCACAAATTCCAAACCACGACGTTCGGATTCGTGGTTGAACAAGATTCCGCTCGCTGCGTGTAAATCATATGACTCCCGATAATTCACCGTAATAAAGTGACCGTACGCCTTGGCCACGCCATACGGTGAACGCGGGTAGAACGGCGTCGACTCGTTCTGCGGCACCTCACGGACCTTGCCGAACATCTCCGAGCTCGACGCCTGGTAGAAGCGCGCCTCAGGGCAGGCCTCGCGCATCGCCTCCAGCAGCCGGGTCACGCCGACGCCCGTGAACTCCGCGGTCAGCGTCGGCTGGATCCACGACACGGCGACGAACGACATCGCGGCCAGGTTGTAGATCTCGTCGGGGTTCGACGCCTTCAGCGCGTCGGACAGCGAGCGCTGGTCGAGCAGGTCGCCCTGGTGCAGGGTGATGCGCTCGCGGATGTGCTCGATGCGCTCGGACTTCTCCGTCGACGCGCGGCGGACCATGCCGTGGACCTCGTAGCCGCGGTCGAGCAGCAGCTCGGCGAGGTAGGAGCCGTCCTGGCCGGTGATGCCGGTGATGAGTGCGCGGGGAGCGCTCACAACGACGCATCCTCCTCGAACTCCGCGATCTGGCGCAGCGTGGTGGCGCCGACGTCCTCGCCCTCGCGCCAGGCGCGCGTCCACTCCACGACGGCGTCCAGGCCGCGGCCGAGGTCCCAGACCGGCGCCCAGCCGAGGCGCTCGCGCGCCCGAGTGGAGTCCAGGTGCAGCGTCTGCGCCTCGTGGGGATGGCTGCCGGGGTCCTGCTCCCAGCGCAGCGCGCCGTCCCAGCCGCGCACGAGCTCGTCGAGCACCTCGCGCACGCGGCGGCGCTCGGCGTCGGCCGGGCCGAAGTTGAACGCCTCGGCGGCCGCGTCGTCGTCCCACAGGCGTTGGGCGAGGACCAGGTAGCCCGACAGCGGGTTGAGGACGTGCTGCCAGGGGCGCAGCGCGTCGGGGTTGCGCACGAGCAGCGCCTCGCCGCTGCAGACCGCGCGCACGGCGTCGGGCACAAGGCGGTCCTGCGCGAAGTCGCCGCCGCCGATCACGTTGCCCGCCCGGGCGCTGGCAACGCGCAGGCCGAAGGAGGAGCGGTACGCGGCGGTGACCAGCTCCGAGCCGGCCTTCGAGCTGGAGTAGGGGTCGTGGCCGCCCAGCGGCTCGTCCTCGCGATAGCCGCGCTCGACCCCGTGGTTCTCGTAGACCTTGTCGGTGGTGACGTTGACCACGACCGGGACCTCGCGGGCGGCCTCCAGGACGTTGATCGTCCCCATCACGTTCGTCTCGTAAGTGAGCGCGGGCTCGGCGTAGGAGCGGCGCACGAGGGCCTGCGCGGCCATGTGGATCAGCACCTCTGGCCTGGCGTCGGCCACTGCGTCGCGCACGGCACCGGCGTCGCGCACGTCCCCCTCGTGGTGGCGGACGTGGTTGGCGACGCCTGCCAGGGCGAACAGCGACGGCTCGGTGGGAGGCGGCGTGGAGAAGCCGTGGACCTCGGCTCCCATGGCGTTGAGCCACAGCACCAGCCAGCTGCCCTTGAACCCGGTGTGGCCGGTCACGAGGACCCGGCGGCCGGACCAGAAGGAACGATCGGGGCGGGCGACTTCAGTCGTCACCGCCCCGATCGTATGCGGATCAGCCGTACTTGACGTGGACGGTCTTCGTGCTCCTGGGCTTGAGGCTCTTGGTGCCCAGGAAGCGGGACTTCACGTTCAGCTTGCCCTTCTTGCCCAGGGCCTTGCTGCCCTTGACGCGGACCTTGGTCTTGTAGGTGCAGTTGCTCTTCACAGAGGCCGTGCGCGAGCCGACCTTCTTTGAGCCGTGCGTGACGTTGACCTTCACCTTGCCGCCGGTGCACTTCGAGGACGCCGCGGCGGATGCCGAGCGGCCGCCGCCGATCACAACCTTGCCGCTGACCGTGTAGTCGTAGGGCGGGGTCGGCGTCGGGCCAGGAGAGGCCGTGCCGGACGTGGTGAAGGCCACGTCGTGCCGTTGAGGGTCGCCGTCGTGGCCGTGACGTTCGTCGCCGCAAGTGTGGTCGCGTTGACCGCGCCCGGTGCGGGCGAGTAATAGTACTTTCCATCCTAGGTTCTTCCTTCCGAAACGCGCTGGTTGCCCTCGCCGCCCTCACGGTGGCGCT
Organism: Solirubrobacteraceae bacterium; assembly: GCA_036732205.1. Lineage (GTDB taxonomy): Bacteria > Actinomycetota > Thermoleophilia > Solirubrobacterales > Solirubrobacteraceae > VAWY01. Next base: position 22,747 of record DAINCW010000010.1, read on the forward strand.
CGTCGCGGCTGGCGGCGCCGACGCCCGCGCGCTGAAGATGATGTGGGACGCCGGGCCCGACCACCGCTCAGGCGAGCTGGCCACGATGCGCAGCCTGCACGTGGACGTCCTCGAGCTCGCGATCAACTGGGCGGATGTCGCGGCGGCCCGTCCCGGCAACCCGACAGACCCGGGCGACCCCGCGTATCAATGGTCCTCGGCGACCGACCTCCTGGTCAGCCAGGCGCGTGCGCAGCACATGCGGGTGGCGATCCAGCTCGTCGGCGCGCCCGGCTGGGCCAACGGAGGCCGACCCTCCGTATGGGCGCCGACCAGCCCGGCCGACTATGCCGACTTCGCCACGGCCGCCGCGCGCCATTTCCGCGGGGTGCACCTGTGGATGATCTGGGGCGAGCCCTCAGGAGCAGCCAGGTTCCAGCCGTTGACACCGCAGACGGTGTTCGACGGACGGCCGCTGACAGCACGGGAGCGAATCGCGCCCCACACCTACGCGCGGCTGCTGGACGGCGCATACGGCGCGCTCAAGGCGCAGAGCTCAGCCAACCTGGTGGTGGGGGGCATGAGCTACGTCGTCGGGGACATCCGGGCGGTCAACTGGGTCAAGAACCTGCGGCTCCCAAACGGCAGGCCACCGCGGATGGACCTCTACGGGCACAACCCGTTCAGCGCGCGAGAGCCCAACCTCGCCAACCCCCCCTCGCCTCAGGAGGCCGTCGACCTCTCGGATCTCGCGCGCTTCCAGCTGGTCGTTGACCAGTATCTCGCCTGGCCGCGCGGCCGGCGAACCATCCGGCTCTTTCTGTCGGAGCTCACGATTCCCACGGGCCCCGACCCCGAGTTCAACTTCTACACGACCCCGGCTGTGCAGGCCCGATGGATCCCCCGGGCGTTCGAGGTGGCGCGGGCGGTGAACGCCTTCGGTCTGGGTTGGATCCACCTCTACGACATATCGGGTCGGACGGAAGGTGGGCTAATCGACGCTCACGGCAGGCCGAAACCGGGCTATGCCGCTTTTCGGCGAGCGTGAGACCGAAGCGCCCCCGCGCCCGGTCGATCCGCCACGTACACGGAGCGGAAGTTGGCGCCGACGACGAGGTCCGACGGGCTGTCGAGACCTGCATTATCGGCTTCCGCGGGTACATTGGCCCCGATGCGGGTCCTCATCACCGGCGGCGCGGGATTCATCGGGTCGCACCTCGCGGAGGCCCTGCTCAGTCGCGGAGACGCGGTTCACGTGCTCGACGACCTCTCGACCGGGTCGATGGACAACATCCGCCACCTCAGGGAGGCGCCGGGCGTTGAGTACACGATCGACTCGTGCGCCGATGAGCGAATCGTCGGCGAGCTCGTCAACGATGCCGACGTCGTCTACCACCTCGCCGCCGCGGTCGGGGTCGAGCTCATCATCGAGAGCCCGGTCCGCACGATCGAGACGAACGTGCACTGCACCGAGGTCGTGCTCGCGCAGGCGTCCAAGGAGGGCAAGCCGGTGTTCATCGCGTCGACGAGCGAGGTCTTCGGCAAGTCGACGCAGATCCCGTTTCGCGAAGACGGCGACCTGCTGCTGGGCGCGCCGTCGAAAGGGCGCTGGTCCTACGCGTGCTCGAAGGCGATCGACGAGTTCCTGGCGGTCGCGTACTGGAAGGAGCGCAAGCTCCCGACCGTCGTCGGCCGCCTGTTCAACACCGTGGGGCCGCGACAGACGGGCAGGTACGGCATGGTCGTCCCGAACTTCGTGCGCCAGGCGCTTGCGGGCCAGCCGATCACCGTGTACGGCGACGGGACGCAGAGCCGCTGCTTCTGTCACGTCGCCGATGTCGTTCAGGCCATCATCGGCTTGATGGACCACGGCGACGCCGCCTACGGCGAGGTCTTCAACATCGGCTCGCAC
>DAINCW010000010.1:24647-27352 GCA_036732205.1 Solirubrobacteraceae bacterium
CACGAGGAAGTCACGATGTTGGAGCTCGCCGAGCGCGTTCGCCGCCTCACGGCGTCCGAGTCCGCGATCGCCCTCGTGGCCTACGACGCGGCCTACGAAGAGGGCTTCGAGGACATGCCTCGGCGCGTTCCTGACACCGGCAAGATCCACTCGGCGATCGGATGGAGCTCGACACGAGCGCTGGACGCCACCCTCGCGGATGTCATCGCGTTCCACCAGGCCGAGACGTCGATCGTCTAGACCGGCGCCGCAGGCCGCTCACGCAGCCACTCGACAGTCTGCCCGATCCCGTCGCGGACGTCGATGCGAGCCTCCCACCCGAGCAGGCGCTTGGCCTTCTCGACGTTGGGCCAGCGGCGCTGGACGTCCACGGGGAACGACGGCATGTGCTCGAGCTCGAACTGCTGCGGGTCGCGCCCGCACGCCTCCCAGACAATGCGCGCGATCTCGGCGACGGTGAGCTCCTGCGCGGCGGAGATGTTGAAGTCCTCGTTGACGGCGGCGGGGTGGCCCATAGCCGTGACGATGCCGTCGGCGATGTCGTCGACGTGGGTGAGCGTCCGCGTCTGGCTCCCGTCGCCGAAGATCTGGAGCGGGTGCTGGCCGGCGAGCGCCTTGCGGATGAGGTCGGGCACGGCATGGGCGATGCCCGGCTCGTCCTCGGGAATCTCGCCCGGCCCGTACGCGTTGAACGGGCGACAGATCGTGTAGGCGAGGCCGTGCTCGGCATTCGCGGCGCGAGCCCAGTACTCGCCGGCGAGCTTGGAGAAGCCGTACGCCGAGCGCGGGACCGGGCACTCCCAGACGTGCTCCTCGGTCGTCGGGAACTGCGTCGCGCGCTCGAAGACCATCGACGACGAGACGTAGACGTAGCGCTCGACCGCGTGGTCGAGCGCCGCGCGGACGACGGCGTTGTAGAGCGCCGCGTTGACCTCGGTGAGCGTGTGGGGCAGCTTGTGGAAGTTCGCGATCCCGCCGACGATCGCGGCGAGGTGGATGACGTGGCTGCACCCCTCGGTGGCGCCGCGCGTCTCTTCGAGGCGACGCAGGTCGCCGGTGTGGATCTCGCAGCCCTCGCGCATCCACTGCGGCGGCTCGCGCTGGTCGGACACGCGGACCTCCCAGCGCGGATCGCGCAGCAGGCGCCGGACGACGGCCTGGCCGATCGTGCCGGCGCCGCCGGTGACCAGGACGCGATTCATGCGGGCAGGCTACTCAAGGCGCCACGGCCCGAGACGGGCCGGTGGTCGCGCCATTCCGATGAGCGCTGAGGAAGATCACTCGCTCTTCGATCAGAGTCTCGAAGCACAAAGCGATCCGGTCGAGGGCGAAGTACGAAGCCCGCGATCGTGCAGCCTGACGTTGCGGCGACGTCACTGGCCTGGCCAGAAGAATGTCCTCGAGGCCCAGCGCGAAGCTCTCGACTGAGTCGGGCTTCACCAGAGTCCCCAGGCTCGCGTCGTTGATGATGTAAGCCGGTCCGTACGGAACATCGGACACTACGACCGGAAGCCCGCAAGCGAGCGCCTCTACAAGAACATTTCCAAAGCCTTCGTACTCCGTCGCAAGAGCGAAGACGTCGGCGCGGGCGAGAACTTCACCGGGGTTCCGGACAAAGCCGGTGAAGTTCACTGCGTCGGCGATCCCGAGCCGATGCGCGAGAGCGCGCAGATCGCCCTCATCTCGTCCGGTTCCGACAATGGTCAATCGGACGTCGCGGCGCTCCCGAAGCTCGGCCACGGCCTTGAGCAGAATGTCGTGCCGTTTCGGACGCTCGAGCCTCGCGACCGTTACCACCTCCGCTGAATCGTCCGGTCCTCGCGACGACGTGGCTTCTCTCGGCCCCATCGCCATGTCGATGCCGTTAGCTACTTCCCCCGGATAAACGGTTGGGGTTGAGGGCTTGAAATGGAACGGCCGCGCTCGGGTGAGGGGCGCGGCCGTTCAGGTTTGGCGCTCGGGTGGGCGCCGATCGGGATGGTGTCAGCGGGCTCGGATGGCGAGGGTGTCGAGGTTGTAGGCCAGGATCGCCCAGGCGGCCCAGGTTCTGGCGCCGTCGTGGCCTTTGAGTCGGGCTCGGCGCAGGCCGTAGCGGCGTTTGAGGTGGCTGATGCGGCCTTCGGCGCCGACCCGGAACTTCGCCAGGCGCCGGTTGGTCTTACGCGATCCGCTACAAGCGGCGCGCCAGGAGGCCGCTGGTCAGACGAGCGCCGGCACGGGGTCAGGCGGGTCCGGAATGCAGCCGCCCCCGCTGTTCGGAAGGGATCGGGATAAACCCCTCGACCAGGCACCGGCAGGGACAGGCGCACGCTGGAGCTCCCAGCAACAGCGGGTCCGGGCGGGGCGGCTCGGGTGGCGCGAGGCCCGGGCCGGGCGCCCCAGCCTCGGGGTCCCATCCTGGCGCCGCAGCAGCGACCCTGGCACAGCAGGCAGCCGCGCCAAGCGGTGGCGTTGGAGCGACGACGCTCGTGGCAGCCGGGGTACTCAGCGCCCTTGCGCTTGGCGCCGCCGGGGGAATGTTCTTCCGCAAGCGGCCCCACCAGAGAATCTAACCGCGCGCGTAGGCCTTGTTGGCGGCCTTGGGCCGACCCTCCAGATCGAGAAGCCCGAATGTGACCTCGAGGGCGCGTAGTGATCGGGCGAGGCAGGCTGACCCGCGCCTCGCTCGGATCATTTGTGAAGCCAGGCCGATCGGCGGCGCAGAG
>DAINCW010000011.1:0-26635 GCA_036732205.1 Solirubrobacteraceae bacterium
GCGCGCCGCCCGCGAACGCGGGGTCCGGCGCGCCGGCCGCGGTGAGGCGAAGGAGGCTGGCACCGATCGCATCGAAGAACCTGCCGTCGGGCAGCGTCGCCAGCAGCGAGCCGGTCGTCTGCGAGCTTGGCCCGCTCACGGTGACGACGCCGCCCGAGCCGAAGCTCGGATCGAGCAGTCCTCCGGCGGTGAGCCGCGCGACGAGCATCCTGCCGTCCACGGAGCTCTGCCCGCCGATCAGGATGCTGCCGTTGGCCAGCAGCGACACCGACGGCGCGCCCTTCAACGAGAGCTCGCCGCTCAGATCGACGGCGCCCTGCTGCCCGGAGCAGCCGCAGAAGCTCGCGTCGACCGAGCCGCTTGCCAGCAGGCGACACAGGCTCCACCTGCCATTGCCGTAGTCGCCGAGGATCAGCACCCTGCGGCTGGGGTCGACCAGGACCTGCACCGGGAAGGCGTCGCACAGCGCCGGCGGGCCGGGAAGCGCCACGCCACTGCTGCCGAAGGCTGGATCCAGGCGGCCGTCCGGGAGCAAGCGCGCCACCGCGGGGCTGTTCTTCGATGTGCCGCCACCGGACGCGCTCGCCTGACCCAGGCCGGCCGCCACCACGCTGCCATCGGCCAGCGGCGCCAGGGCGTAGACGCCGCCATTCCCGGCCGAGTCGCTGAACGTGACGCCGGCGCTCGCCGGCACCGGGAAGGTCACGACGCCAGGCGCGCTTGCCGCCACGGCCGCGACCGGCGCGATCGCCATCGCCATCAGGGCCGTCGCCGTGGACAGCGGCAGGCGACGACGCGCGACTGGGTTGCGTGACCGGTTCATGCCACCGAGGTTATGCGTCGGCACGGCGAGTGACCTGCGCCCCTGCCACACGGCGTATCTTCGCCGGACGCCATCGATCAGAGGAGCGAGCGCATGTCGACCATCGAGCACGCCACCACGACTGACACCGACGACGCCGCCATCGAGGAACTGCACGAGATCGTCGGCCGCCAGCGCGCGGCGTTCCTGGCCGATCCGTTCCCCTCGCTCGACGAGCGCCGAGCGCTGCTGGTGGCGCTCGCGGGGATGGTGATGAGCCACCGTGCGCAGATCGAGGAGGCGATGAGCGCCGACTTCGGCGTGCACCCCACGCTCGCCACTGACCTGATCGAGGTGCTTGGAGTGGCCGGCCGCGCCGCGTACGTGGCGGAGCAGCTCGACGGCTGGATGGCGCCCGAGCCCCGCTACTCCGACCCAGCGCTGTTCGGCACCGGCCGCGCATTCGTGCAGCCTCAGCCGAAGGGCGTGGTGGGCAACATCAGCCCCTGGAACTTCCCGTTCGACCTGTCCGTCGGCCCGCTCGTCGAGATGCTGGCCGCGGGGAACCGCGTGGTGCTGAAGCCCTCGGAGCACACCCCGGCGTGCTCGCAGGTGCTGCGCGACATGGTCCGCGCAACGTTCGACCGCGACCGCGTGGACGTTGCGGTCGGGGGCCTCGAGCTGGCAAAGGCCTTCACGCGCGTGCGCTGGGACCACCTGCTCTACACGGGCAGCCCCGAGATCGGGCGCGAGATCGCAAAGACGGCAGCCGAGCAGCTCGTGCCGGTGACGCTCGAGTTGGGCGGCAAGTGCCCGGCCATCCTCACCGACGACTCGATCGACGCCGAGTCGGTCAAGCAGGTGCTCGGCACCAAGGCGCTCAAGAACGGGCAGATGTGCATCTCGGTGGACTACTGCCTCGTGCCGCGAGAGCGGATGGACGACTTCGCCCGCCTCGCCGTCGAGCACGTGCGCGAGAACATGCCGGACTTCTACTCGTCGGAGAGCAACACGGGCATCATCACCGCCCGCCACCTCGAGCGGATCCAGAGCCTGATCGAGGATGCCCGGTCGCGCGGCTGCGACGTGCGAGCGCTCGAGGAGGCCGGCGAGATCGACCCAAACACGCGCCAGCTGCCGATGTCGATCGTGCTCGACCCGCCCGACGACATCGCCCTCATGCAGGAGGAGATCTTCGGCCCGATCCTCCCCGTGAAGGCATACGACGAGCTCGATGAGGCCATCGGGTACGTGAACGCTGGCGAGCGGCCGCTTGCGCTGTATGTCTTCTCGAAGGACGAGCAGGTGGCCGACGACGTGCTGCGGCGCACCACGTCCGGGGGCGCGTGCGTGAATGCGGCCGCGGTGCACGGCGCTCTGCCGTCGCTGCCCTTCGGCGGGATCGGACAGAGCGGCTCGGGCCGCCATCACGGCATCGAGGGCTTCCGCGAGTTCTCCAACCTGCGCGGGGTCTTCGTGCGCGGCGAAGGCGACCTCATCGAGGCGTTCGCGCCCCCTTACGGCGCCACCGCGCAGGCCGTGGTGGGCGCGGCTTTCGAGCAGGCGGAGCAGTGATGTCGGGCCCACCGCCCGGCCCGCCGACGTAGATCCTCTATACGGGCTACCTCCCCGCCGACCTGCGCGGCGAGGAGCAGAGCTACGAAGTGCTGGGCGCGCCGTAGGGACGGAGGGGCCGGGTACGGTTGGCGCGGATGCCGAAGCGGAGCATGAACGAGGACGATCCGCTCGAGGACTTCGATCCCCGCCCGATCGTTCTCGATGGCGTCACGAAGGTGGTGCAAGTGGCGGGCAGCGGGCCGGCGGTGATCGTCATGACTGAGATGCCGGGCATCAGCCCGCAGGTCGCTCGCTTCAGTCGCTGGGTTCGAGACGCGGGGTTCACCGTGTACATGCCCTCGCTGTTCGGCCGCGATGGTGCGGTGCCCGGCGTCGAGGAGGGCACGGCCATCTTCCAGCGGGTGTGCGTCAGCGCCGAGTTCCGCGCCTTCGCCGCCAACGAGTCGAGCCCGGTGACCACGTGGCTGCGGTCGCTGGCGAGGCTGGCCCACGAGGAGTGCGGCGGTCCGGGCGTCGGCGCGATCGGGATGTGCTTCACGGGCAACTTCGCGCTCACGATGATGCTCGAGCCCGCGATGCTCGCACCCGTCCTGAGCCAGCCGTCGGTGCCGCTCGACGACCCTGCCGGGCTGGAGATCGCACCCGACGAGCTCGTCGCGGTTCGAGAACGCCTCGAGGCGGACGACCTGACCGTCATGGCCTACCGCTTCGAGGGAGATCTGTTCTGCAGGGCCCAGCGGTTCGCGGCCTACTCGGAGGCGCTCGGCGACCGCTTCATCGCGCGAGTGCTCCCCGACAGCGCGGCCAACCCCGATACCGCGCCGTTCTTCGAACACGTGGTGGCGAGCCCGCACAGCGTGGTGTCCGCCCACCTGATCGACGAAGCCGGCCAACCGACGATCGCCGCCCGCGACGAGATCCTGTCGTTCTTCGCCCAGCGGCTCGGGTCGTGAAGCGCTGGCCGGAGACCGCGGGGACCTCGCGACTCGGAGCCCGCACCAGCGAGGCCGCAACCCTCGGCTGTTGGGAGCGTCCTAGGGTGAGCCGATGCCGTCACGAGCCCTCCTCTCCGCGACGATCCTCGCGCTCGCGCTGAATACAGCCGCCGCCACCGCCGCGACACCCGTCAAGCGCAGGCTCTGCACGGTGCACCACGCGCGGACGCTTGCGACAGTCGGCACCACCCGCCTGCTGTCGCGTGACACGAACATCGGCGACGAGTACGGCCCCACGACGACCCTGTACGGCTGCGTGGGACGCCACAGCCCGCGCAACCTCGGTGAGGCCTACGGCATCGAACCAGCCACCCTGCGCATCACGCCGCGCTACGCCGCCTTCTCGTTTCGGAGCTCCGACGTCGCCTGCTCCAAGTACATGCCCAACGATCCGGCATGCACGACCACCGGCATCCGCGTCTTCGACCTGTTGACCGGCCGCCTGCGTGCGAGCGCCGCCAGCGAGGCGCAGGCCCTCGTCCTGAGCCCCCGCGGCCGAACCGCCTGGGTCGGCTTCCCTGGTGCGGACGGCCGACGCAGCGTCGTGGCCATCGACGCAGCCGGACAGCGCACCCTCGCCACCGGCGTGATCGATCCAGCCTCGCTGGTCCTGGTGGGCGAGACCGTCACGTTCAGCGTGGACGGGGTGTCGCAGAGCGCGACGCTCGCCTAGCATCGAAGGCATGCCCAGACTCTTCGCTCTCGCCGCCACGGCCGCTATCGGCCTCACTGCAGTCGCCCACGGGCAGTTCGGCCAGTCGTCGACCGGCAAGACGATCGCGGTCGGCGTCGGTAAGAGGGCGACGATCTCGCTCGCGTCGAACCCGAGCACCGGCTACCACTGGGTAGTGGTCACGCGCCCCGACACGCACGTCGCAAAGCTCGTCGCGTCTCGCTACGTGGCCCCGGCGAACGGCGCTCCCCCGATCGTCGGCGCCCCGGGCAAGCAGGTGTACGTCATCAGAGGGCTGCACAGCGGAACGACGCGCTTCGCCGCGCACTACGTCGCTCCCGGGCGCACCGCGAAGATCGGCAAGCGCTTCGCTGTTCGCATCCGCGTGCGCTGAATCGCAGTCGTCCGCTTCCACGACGGTTGATCGGCGGCTGCCACCTCCTGCAGCCGCCGATCGGCGGCCCGCTAATCGATTATCTGGCGGACTTGCGCGAGCTGCTGACTTCCGTTCACGGCGTACGCCTGTGCCCGATGAAAGCGACCTCCGTGTCCGGGGAACGTGACCAGCAGCCCATTGCCGGCTCGTGTGACCCGCGGCAACGGGTCAGAACCTGCGACCTCTCGCGTGTGAAGCGCGAGGGCGTTACCGACCGATGACTCAGCGGTTGAGAACGATGTTCCGGAGCAGTTGGGCCATGGCGCCCGTCTGCGGTATCGCCGAGATCTGGAGCTCGAGCCGGAGGTGGTGACTGCGCGCCAGCATCGCCCGGCCTGAGCGCGTGAGCGCGATGGCCAGGGTGACGTGCCCGGCGGGCTCATCGTGCGCGACGGTGTGGCCGATGGTCGTCAGGGTCGCCGACGGTCCGCGGCGCACCAGCAAACGGGCGTCGAGCCGCTTCAACGGACGGCCGATGCGAACGCGCGCGCGGACGACGACGCCGCGCTGCGGCGAGCTGACGGTCAACCCCTCCAGGGCCCTCGGGAGCAGGCCGGTGGACGGGGCCGGCGTTCCAGACGGGGCGGGCACCACGACGTACTGCACCGCATAGGACGGGTTGTCGCCGGCGCTGTCCATCGCCAGGTAGTAGGTCCCCGGCTGGTCGAACGTCCAGTCGATGACGTCGCCCGCGCCCTGGTCGACCTCGCCGGTGCCCGCAGTGCTGCCCTCTCCGCCGAGTTGCTGCGCGTTGCCATCGAGAAGCGTCCCCCAGACCGGGCAAGGCAGCTCGCTGGTCGATGTGCAAGACCCCGTCGTGTTCTGCACCGAGAAGTGCAGGCTCTCCCCCGACGTGTCAACGACGAACTTGATGTAGTCCACCGTCTCCGACGGTGTGAAGGCGCCATCGACGGGGCTGCCCGCTTGGATCGGACCGTAGGCCGTGCCCAGGGAGTCGTCCGGCCCAGCGACGTCGGCGATCGCGAGGGTCCCACCGAGCAACAGCATCGCCATACCGGCCGCGATGGCAGCCAGGGCGCTCGCCCGACGCCCCGTCACGCGGCCGATCCCTTGCCGGCGAGGGCGGCGGAGGGCTCGGCGACGACGGCCGGGCGCGGTTTTGCGCGGCGCCGTGGCAGGCGAGCCACACCCGGCTGCGCGCTGCGGAGCACCGTGATGCCGAGAGCCAGCATGCCGGCGAGCAGGCCGGTCGCGATGACGAGCAGCAGGCCGATCACGACGCCGAGGGCGCCCGCGATGAGCTTGAGGGTCTTGTCGATCATCTTCGTTCGGGGGTCTTCGGACCTGGGGCCGTCGGAGGTACGTCATGACCCACAACTCTTCGACGCCCCGAAAGTTGTGGATGAATCAGAGAATCCTCATAAAGTGATCTGCCAACCGCTGGTTAGAGCGCGCGCTGCTGTCCACGCAAGACCGATGACGCCTCCCCGCCCCGAATCCTCAGCGCTGCGACGATCGGCCCTGCCGGCATCGGCTCCTTCGTCATCGCGCGGCCCGTACGGCTCCGGCCGAGCGGCCGGACTCCCGTCGAGCCGTCCGCGCGTCGCCGGCAAGTTCTTCGAGGTGGGCGGAGAGAAGCGCTACCTGCGCGGGGTGACCTACGGGCCGTTCCGGCCGGATCCCGAGGGCGTTCCCTACGATCGCGAGCGCACAGCCGACGACTTCGCGCGGATGGCGGCCGCGGGAATCGACACGGTGCGGCTCTACACCGAACCTCCGCTCTGGCTGCTCGACAGCGCCGCCGAGCACGGCCTCCTGGTCATGGCAGGGGTGGCGTGGGAGCAGCACGTGGCCTTCCTGGAGGACGGCAAGCGCGCGATGGCAATCGCCGAGCAGGTCTCGCGCCAGGTGGACTCCTGCGCGGGTCACCCGGCGCTGCTTGCATGGGCGGTGGGCAACGAAATCCCTGCGCCGATCGTGCGCTGGTATGGCGCGTCGCGCACGCGCCGGTTCATCTCGCGCCTGCACGACTCGGTCAAGTCGGTCGATCCCGATGCCCTCGTCACCTACGTCAACTATCCCTCCACCGAGTACCTCGAGCTCGACTTCCTCGACTTCGTCTGTTTCAACGTGTTCCTGGAAAGCCCTGACCAGTTCGAGCGATACGTGCTCAGGCTGCAGAACGTCGCCGACGAGCGGCCGCTCGTCCTGACCGAGATCGGGCTCGACAGCGCCAGCAACGGCGAGGAGGCCCAGGCCGCCGCGATTGACTGGCAGGTCCGGGGTGCGTTCACGGCCGGCTGCGCCGGGGCCTTCGTGTTCGCGTGGACCGACGAGTGGCACCGAGGCGGGGCCGACATCGAGGACTGGCACTTCGGGCTGACGGACCGCCAGCGGCATCCGAAGCCGGCGCTAGCCGCGCTGCGGGGCGCGTACGCAGACGTGCCGTTCGCGCCGCCGCTGGATGCGCCGCGCGTGTCGGTGATCATCTGCACCTACAACGGTGCGCGAACCCTGGACGAGACCTGCACCGCGGTGAGCCGGCTGGTGTATCCCGACGTGGAGGCGATCGTCGTCGACGACGGATCGACAGATCGCGGCGCTCAGATCGCCGAGGCGCACGGCTTCCGGCTCATCCGCACCGAGAACAGGGGTCTCTCGTCGGCCCGAAACACCGGCCTCGAGGCGGCCACCGGCGAGCTCGTCGCCTACGTCGACGACGACGCCGCACCTGATCCGCACTGGCTGCTCTACCTCGTCGAGACCTTCGTCAGCAGTGGCTGTGTCGCGGCGGGCGGGCCGAACCTCCCGGTACCCGCGGACGGCCTGGTGGCCGACGCCGTGGCAGCCGCCCCGGGCAACGCCACCCACGTGCTCATCTCGGATCGAGAGGCGGAGCACATACCCGGTTGCAACGCGGCATTCCGGACCGACGCCCTTCGTTCGATCGGCGGCTTCGACGCGCGCTTCAGGGTCGCGGGCGACGACGTCGACATCTGCTGGCGCCTGCTGGATCGCGGCGAGAAGATCGCGTATTCGCCCGCCGCCGTGGTGTGGCATCACCGGCGCGCGTCGGTGCGCGGCTACCTGGTGCAGCAGCGCGCGTATGGGCGCGCCGAGGCGATGCTCGAACGCAAGTGGCCCGAGCGCTACAGCGCCGGCGGGCACGTCACGTGGCGCGGGCGGATCTACGGGGCCAGAGCGCCGCGGCACCTGACTGGCCCGTTGCGGTGGCGGGTCTATCACGGCGTCTGGGGAACGGCGCTGTTCCAGTCCCTCTACGAGCCGGCCCGGGGAGACCTCAACGCGGTCCTGCTCATGCCCGAGGCCTACCTCGCGATCGGCTGTCTCACGATGCTCGTCGCCCTCGGGGCGCTGTGGCCGCCGCTGTTCCTGCTGGCGCCCCTGCTCGTGGGCGCGGCCGGCATCCTCTCCACCCGCGCGGTCTCGGCCGCGGCGCGAGCCCATTTCCCGACCCCTGAGCTGACCGGACCCGAGCGCCTGGCGAGGCGGGCGCTGACCGGCCTGCTGCACCTGGCGCAGCCGTTCGTCCGGCTCCAGGGCCGGCTGCGCCACGGGCTGACGCCGTGGCGCCGGCGCGGAGAGGGCGGACGCACGCTACCTAGGCGGCGTGTGCTCGAGCACTGGAGCGAGCAGTGGATCGACCCGTCGGAGTGGGTCCGTTCGTTCGAGGACGCGCTCGTCGCCGACGGTTCCGTCGTGCGCCGCGGGAGCGATTTCGATGCGTGGGACCTGGAGACGCGCGGGGGCACCCTCGCCGGTGCCCGTGTGAAGACGATGGTGGAGGAGCACGGCGGGGGACGGCAGCTGGCACGCATGCGCTGCACTCCGACGTTCTCGCTCGTGGCCATCGCCATCGCGGCGCTAATGGCGGGCGTGGCCGTGGTGGCCGGGCTCAGCGGGGCCGTGGCGGTGGCAGCCATCCTGGGCGGGCTGGCCATCGCGCTCGCCGCGCGCATAGTGAGCGAGGCGTCGTCGGCCATGGCGGCCACGATCCAGGCGCTCTCGTCCGCCGCGCCCAAGCTTTCGCCATGAGCACGGCAGTCGACATCACGCCGGCGTCCGGATCGTTTCGCCGCCAGGCTCGTCTGCTGCGCTACGCGCGGCCGGAGTGGCGGGGCCTGATCGTCCTGATCGTGACGATGCTGGCCAACATCGCCCTCGACCTACTGAGGCCGTGGCCCCTCAAGCTCGTCGTCGACAACGTCCTCGGCCACGTCCGGCTCCCGAGCGTGCTGAGCGGCCTGCCGGGCGTCCAGGGCAGGCACGGGCTGCTGATCTGGGTCGTGGCCGCCACGCTGCTCATCTTCCTGCTCGGGACCGTCACGAACATGGCCTACACGTACTACTCGCTGCGCCTCGGACAGCGGATGACCTACAACCTCGCGTCCGACCTGTTCGCTCACCTGCAGCGCCTCTCGCTGCTGTTCCACACGCGGCGACCGGTCGGCGATCTGATCTCGCGCGTGACCGGTGACTCCTGGTGTGTCAACACGCTCGTGACCGACGCTCTCGTGCCGGCGCTGCAGTCGCTGGTGACCCTCGTGGCGATGTTCTTCGTGATGTGGTCGCTGCAGCCGACGCTCACGCTGCTGGCCCTCGGGGTGGCGCCCTTCTTCGTGGTCGTGATCCGCGTCCTCGGCGGGCCGATCAAGGACCGCAATCGCGAGCAGCGCGACCTCGAGGGCAGGATGATGTCAGTGGTCGAGCAGACGCTGAGCGCGGTGCCGGCGGTGCAGGCATTCACCCGCGAGGACGTGGAGACCCAGCGCTTTCGGTCCTACGCCGACCGCACGGTCGTGGCCTACGTCCGCGCGACGGTCGCCGGCCTGTGGTTCGAGCTGTTCGCCGGCCTGGTCACGACGCTCGGCACGGCCGCGGTCATCTATGTCGGCGCCGACCTCGCCCTGAGGGGCAAGCTCACTGTCGGGACGATCATCGTCTTCCTGTCCTACCTGGGCTCCCTGTACGAGCCGCTGAACTCCATCACCCACACCGCGCAGACGGTGCAGGGGGCGGCCGCCGAGGCCGATCGCGTCAGCGAGATCTTCGAGACCGAGCCGGCGATCACCGACAAGCCCCACGCGCGCGATGCCCGCATGCAGGGCGCCATCCGCTATGAGCGTGTCACCTTCGGCTACGAGCCCGGCCGCCCCGTTCTGCACGAGATCTCGCTGGAGGCCGCGCCCGGAGACCTCGTGGCGATCGTCGGGCCCACGGGCGCCGGCAAGACGACGATGATGAACCTCCTGATCCGCTTCTTCGATCCCTGGTCCGGCCGGATCACGGTGGACGGGACCGACATCCGTGACGTCAAGCACCGCTCACTGCGACGGCAGATCGCGATCGTGCTGCAGGACCCGTTCATCTTCCCGCTGTCGATCGCGGACAACATCGCCTACGGGCGCCCGGATGCCTCGCGTGACGACGTGCAGCGCGCGGCGCGCGCCGCAAACGCGCACGATTTCATCACCGGCCTTCCGGAGGGGTACGACACCGTTGTCGGCGAGCGAGGTGCGACGCTGTCGGGCGGCGAGAAGCAGCGCCTGTCGATCGCGCGGGCGTTTCTCAAGGACGCCCCGGTCCTGATCCTCGATGAGCCGACCTCCGCGCTGGACGCGCGGACCGAGGGCGCACTGCTGGACGCGCTGGAACGCCTGATGACGGGCCGCATCGCATTCGTCATCGCCCACCGCCTGTCGACGATCCGCGGCGCGACGAAGATCCTCGTCATCGACCACGGCCGGATCATCGAGCAGGGCACCCATGACGAGCTGCTCTCGTCGGGCGGGCTCTACTCGTCGCTCTACCGGCGCCAGATGGACCTCGCCGACCACGATGCGACAATTGACGAGCTCATCCCGGGCAGCGGCATTGACCTCTGACAAGCGGCCTTTGCGCATCGCGCAGGTCGCGCCGGTGGCCGCACCCGTGCGGCCGGGGGAGGGCGATTCCATCGAGCAGCTCGTGTCGCTTTTGACCGAGGAGCTCGTGCGGCGAGGCCACGACGTGACGCTCTATGCCACCGGGAACTCCGAGACGTCGGCCCGGCTGTGCGCGCTGCATCCGCGCGGATACGACGAGGAGGACGAGCTCTGGGACTGGCAGTTCGCCGAGATCTGCCACGCGGGTCACGCCTTTGAGCACGCGCACGAGCACGACCTCGTGCACGCGCACGACTACGGGTACGCGATCCCGTTCGCACCGCTGATCGGAATCCCCCTGTTCGACACGCCCCATGTCGAGCTGGCGCCGGAGGTCCGAGCGGGGTACCTCCGCAGGCCGGACATCCACGTGGTTGCGGTCTCGTCCTTCCAGCGCGCGGCGCTGGGTGCGCGCCCCAATGTCACCGTGATCCCGCACGGCATCGACATCCAGGCGTTTCCCTTTGCGGCGCGGGGCGGCGACTACCTCCTCTTCCTTGGGCGGATGCTGGCCGACAAGGGCCCCGGTCAGGCGATCAGCATCGCGCGGGATGCAGGCATGCCCCTCGTGCTGGCGGGGCCGCTGCACGAGGGCTACGACCTGCTCGCGCATCCCGAGATAGACGGGGATCGGATCCGCTACGTCGGCCCCGTGGGCCCGCAGGAGCGCAACCGGCTGCTCGCCGGCGCCGCCGCGCTGCTCTTCCCGGTCATCTATCCGGAGCCGTTCGGCCTCGTGCTGATCGAAGCGATGGCCTGTGGCACCCCCGTCGTCGCCGCCGGTCTCGGCGCCGTGACAGAGATCGTCACGGATGGCGTCACGGGCGTGACGGCCCCCTCCTGGGAGGGGCTCTCCCAGCTCGTCCCGCAGGCGGCGGCGCTGGACCGCGTGGCGGTGCGTGCGGCGGCCGAGCAGCGTTTCGACTTCCGTCGCATGGTCGACGACCACGAGGCGCTCTACCGCCGCGTCGCCACCGCACGGGAGGCCGCCCGATGACGAGCATCGTCGCGATCGTGGCCCACCCCGACGACGAGTCGCTCATCGCCGGGGGTGCCCTCGCGCTCGCCGCCGATGCGGGGGCGCTGACCGGCGTGATCTCGCTCACACGCGGCGAGCACGGCCCCATCTCCGATCCGCACCTGGCGACCTCGGAGAACCTGGCCGATGTCCGCGAGGCGGAGCTGCGTGCGGCTGGTGACATCCTCGGGCTCGCGTGGTCCACGTGCCTGCGCCTGCCGGACGGAGAGCTGCCGTGGTGCGACCAGCCGGCGGTCGCCGCGCAGCTCGCCGACCTGCTCGGTCATCACGGCACCGCCGCGGTCCTCACCTTCGGCGACGACGGGCTCTACGGGCACCCCGACCATGTCGCCACCCGGCAGATCGCGGGCATGGCGCTCGACGCCGTCGCATCGGCCGGCGGCGGGCGCGTCGCCCTGTACGAGGCCGCGTGGGCGCCGGACGTCGTCCCCGGGTTGACCGCTGCCGCCGCCGAACTGGGGCTCCCGGCCGACCTCTGGGGGCTCGAGCCCGAGTCGTTCGGCTCTCCGGGCGTGGCGCCCACCCTGGTGCTGGACGTGCGCGGCGTCCTGTCGCGCAAGCTGGCTGCCGTGCGCGCCCACCGCACCCAGATCGGCCAGGAGCACCTCCTCTGCACGCTGCCCGACGACCTGGCGGCCCGCTTTCTCGGTGCGGAGCCGTGGCGCCTGGCTCGGCACGGCGACCGCGGAGATGTCCTACGCGAGCTCCTGGGGCCGCGCCCGTGACAGGCTCCCGGCGCATCGTCCTGCTCGGCGCCATGGCGCAGATGCCGTTCGCGGGAGTGGCCTGGCAGGTCCTGCAGTACCTCGAGGGCCTGCGACGCCTCGGCCATCGCGTGACGTACGTCGAGGACACCGGGAACTGGCCGTACGACCCGGAGCGCGACACGGTCACCGACGATGCGGCGGCCGCCGTGCGGCGTCTGAAGCGCGTGCTCGAGCGGGCTGGTCTCGTGGAACGCTGGGCGTACGTGAACGCGGCCCGCGGCGGCGAGACGTGGGGCATGGAGGTGACCGCCCTGGGGCGCGAGCTCTCGCGCGCGGACATCCTGATCAACCTGAGCGGGGCCACGGTCTTGAGCGAGGCTCATCTCGGCGTTCCGGTGCGCATCTACCTCGAGACCGATCCCGTCACGCCGCAGATCGAGATCGCCAACGGCAGGCAGTTCACGATCGAGTTCCTGGCGGCGCACACGCATCACTTCAGCTTCGGCGAGCGGCTGGGCTCGCCCGGCTGCGAGGTGCCGGTCGGTCGCTTCTCCTACCGTCCGACCCGGCAGCCGGTGGTGCTGGACTGGTGGTCGCCGCCCGCGGGCGCCGAACCGCGCACGCGTCCTCTGCGCTTCACCACGGTGGCCAACTGGGAGCAGTCACACAAGGACATCGAATGGGCCGGGGAGACCTACACCTGGAGCAAGAGCGCGGAGTTCCTCAAGCTGCTCGAGCTCCCTCGATCCCTGCCGGAGGGCCTTGTCCTGGAGCTCGCACTTGCGCTCGACGACGAGGCGACGATCGCCTTGCTCGAGCGCCATGGATGGCGGGTCGTGGCGGCGCTGCCGCTGTCACGCGAACCGCAGGCCTACCGCGACTACATCCAGGGCTCGGCGGGCGAGTTCAGCGTTGCGAAGGATCAGAACGTCCGCCTGCGCAGCGGGTGGTTCAGCGACCGTACGGCGACGTACCTCGCGGCGGGGCGTCCCGCCGTCGTACAGGACACCGGCTTCGACGCGGCGCTTCCCACGGGCGAGGGCCTGTTCTCCTTCCGCACCCAGGAGGACGCGGCGGCCGGCCTGCAGGCCGTGGCCTCCGACTACGAGCGCCACAGCCGGGCTGCGCGGGAGCTGGCCGAGGCCCACTTCCGCGCGGAGGACGTTCTCGGCCGGCTCCTCGACGAGGCCGGGGCCTGACGCCGTCATGGAGGGCGCGCGATTCGACATCCGCACGGCGACCGGGGAGTGGGATTACGCGACGCTGCCACCGAACGTCGAGCTCGGAGCCGGCTGCTGGATCGAGCGCCCGCAGAGTTTTGAGCGCTTCCGCAGCAGCCGCACGCCCGGCGTCCGGCTCGGTCGCGGCGTCCGCGTCTACGGCTGGACCGTCTTCAACGTCGAGCCCACCGGCTGCGTCGAGGTGGGAGACGGCTCGGTGCTGGTCGGCGCCGTCTTCATGTGCCAGGAGCACGTCGCGGTGGGTCGCGACGTCGTCGTCTCCTACCAGGTGACCATCGCCGACTCCGACTTCCACCCGCGCGACCCCGCTGCCCGCCGCCGCGACGCGGTCGCCAGTGCGCCGTATGCCGCGGGCGGCGAACGGCCCGCCGTCGAAGCCCGGCCCGTGGAGATCGGCGACGGCGCGTGGATCGGCATCGGGGCGATGATCCTCAAGGGCGTGCGCATCGGTCCGGGCGCGCGGATCGCCGCCGGTGCCGTCGTCACCAGGGACGTGGCGCCACATACGACCGTCGAAGGCAGCCCGGCGCGGTGATCAAGCACGCCGTGCTCGAGCACGACTGGTTCCCGCGTCCCCTCCCGCAGAACGTGGAGCTCGGGGAGCGCAGCTGGCTCTACAGCAGCCATGCCTTCCTGCACTGTGCGAGCCGTGCGTCGTGTGCGGTACGTGTCGGGGCCGACTCCGGCGTTTACCACGGGACCCACTTCGAGCTCGGTCCGGACGCAGAGGTGCGGATCGGCCGCTGGTGCACGATCGTCGGCGCCATCATCGCCACCAACGGACGGGTGTCCATCGGCGACTACAGCTTCCTCGCCCACGAGGTCGTCCTCGCCGCAGACGACTTCGGCCGGCCCCCCGCCGGGGAAGGCGCTGCCACCGTGAGCCAGTCTGTGGAGATCGGCGAAAACGTATGGATCGGCGCGCGCGCGATCGTCCTCGGCGGGGCGCGCATCGGTGACGACGCCATCGTGGGCGCCGGCGCCGTCGTCCGCGGCGACGTGCCGCCCGGGGGTACCGCGGCCGGCAACCCCGCCCGGGTCGTGCGGGAGGGTCGATGGCGCGGCTGATCGCGGTTGAGGATCTCGCGGGCCCGTCCGTCATGGGCCGCGGCGGCCACGCGATGCACGTGCTGCAGATCCTGGAGGGACTGCGGCGCCTCGGCCACGACGTCCTCTTCCTGGAGTTTGTCGACGAGGCGCCGGACCCCGCCGCGCTGGCCTACTTCGAGATGGTGCTTCAAGGCCGGTGGGACCCGCGCCGCGCGGCGCTGCTCGACGCGGCCACGGGCGCCGTCCACGCGGGTCTCGGATCCGCGGAGGTCGCGGCCTTCGCCGCACGCGCCGATGGGCTGATCTCGCTGGCCGCCCACTACCGGCGTGATCCCTGGCCGCTCCTGGAGGATGTGCGTCCCCGGGTTCTGATCGAGCAAGACCCCGGCTACACGCATCTGTGGGCTGCCGACGGGGACCCGCTGGACATCTTCGGCGAGCACGACGTGTACTTCACTGTCGGGGCGAACGTCGGCTCGTCGCGCAGCCCGATCCCCACGTCCGGGATCGCGTGGAAGCCCCTCTGGCCTCCCGTGGTGTGCGATTGGTGGCCGGTGGGCGCGCCCGTCGTGCGCGACCGCTTCACGACCATCGCTGCATGGCGCGACTACGGCTACCTCGAGCTCGGCGGTGAGGTGATGGGCCCCAAGGTGGAGGAGTTCGGCAAGTTCATGGACCTTCCCCGCCGCGCGAACGAGACGCTCGAGCTGACGCTCGCCATCGAGGACGACGATCCCGATCGGGAGCTGCTCCAGCGCTGCGGCTGGCGCCTCGAGGATCCGGCGCTGGTGGGGAGTCCGGACAGCTATCGCGACTACATCGCCGGGTCCCTCGGCGAGTTCTCATGCGCGAAGGGCGGATACGTGGGAACGCGCAGCGGCTGGTTCAGCGATCGCTCCGCGTGCTACCTCGCAGCCGGCCGTCCCGTCATCCTGCAGGCCACGGGGTTCGAAGACATCCTGCCGACCGGGGAGGGGGCCTTTGCCGTGCGCGATGCGGGCGAGGCGGCGGACGCGATCGCCCAGGTGCGCAGCGACTACGCGCGTCACTCACGCGCGGCCCGTCAGCTCGCGCTCGAGTACTTCGACGCCGAGCCGGTGCTGTCCCGGATGCTCGAGGTGGCGGGGCTGCCCGTTCGGGGCTCGTCATGATCGAAGCACTGCCGGCGGTGGCGCTCGTCGCAGACGAGGACCCGGGCTGGGGCGGCATCGGGACCTACACGGGCATACTTGCCGAGGGGCTGCGCGACCTCGGCGTCCGCGTACATCTCGTGCTGCGTGGTTGGGAACGGGATGGTCGCGAGCAGCGGGACGGGATCGTCGTCCACCGGCTGACCGTTCCAGATCCGAAATGGCGGCGGGGAACGGTGGCCGTCGTGAGCCGGCTCTTCGTTGCGCGGGAGTCGCTGGTGTTCTCGGCGCGTGCGGCGCGAGTGCTCGCTCGGCTGGGCTCCGAGGAGGGGGTAGTTGTGGCGGAGGCGCCGGAGTTCCATGCGCCGGGGCTGGTGGCCGCGCTGGGCTCTAGGGTTCGGCCGCGCCGCGGGCCGCGCGTCGTGGTCCGTCTGCACGCGCCCTCGTACCTCACGGCACGGCTGGACCGCCGGCCGGCGGACGCCGACGGCCGGGCTCAGGGACTGCTCGAGCACGTCGCGGTGCGCAGCGCCGCCGCCGTCACGGCGCCCAGCACCGCGCTGGCCAGGTCGGTCACTCGCCACTGGCGTCTGTCGCCCAACCGCGTGCGGGTCATCCCGAACCCGATCGATGCCGACCGCTTTGCGCCGGGCGCGTCGTCGGCCGAGCGTGGCGGGACGATCCTGGTCGTGGGACGGATCGAGCCCGGCAAGGGGCAGGACCTCCTGGTCGAGGCGCTTCCCGCCATCCGGCGGATCGCACCCCAGGCGCGGCTGCGGTTCGTGGGAGCGGACGGCACCGTAGTTGACGGAAGCTCCCCGCTCGAACGACTTCGGGAACGGGCACGGGCGCTGGGGCTGGAGCAAGACGCCTTCACGGTCGACGGTCCCGTGCCGCGCGAGGCGCTGCCGGGCATCTATCGCGAGGCGAGCGTGTGCGCCGTCCCTTCGCGGTTCGAGTCCTTCGGGTACACCTGCGCGGAGGCGATGGCCTGCGGCAGGCCGGTCGTCGCCGCGGCAGCGGGCGGGCTGTCGGAGATGGTCTCGAACGGACGGGACGGCGTGCTTGTGGCGCCCGGAGACCCGGAGCCGCTCGCAAACGCGATCGGTGCCCTGCTCGCGGACGCCGACGCGCGGCGCCGGCTCGGCGCAGCCGCCCGCGAGACCATCATGCGGCGCTACGCGAGCCCGGTGGTGGCTGCGGCGATGGCGGAGGCCTATGTCGACGCCATGCGGGGGCGGCGCCGGTGAGCGGGCGTCGCCTGCTGATCGTCAATGCCGACGACCTGGGCGCGACGGCCGGCATCAACCGCGGCATCGCCCATGCTCACATGCGGGGGATCGTCACGAGCGCGAGTCTCATGGTCCACGGGCGTGCAGCAGAGGATGCCGTGGCCGTAGCGGCAGCGCATCCTGGGCTCGGCGTCGGCCTGCACTGGGATCTCGACGCTGGCGGCGTGGAGCGGGTCGACATCGCAGACCCGTCCGCGGTCCGCGCCGAGCTCGAGGCGCAGGTGCACGCCTTCGAACGCCTCATGGGGCGGAAACCCACCCATCTCGACTCACACCATCACGTCCACCGCCAGCCGGACGTCACGCCGGCGGCGCGCGAGCTCGCGGCCTCGCTGGGATTGCCGCTGCGCGACGGGGGGCGTGTCCGGTTCGTGGGCGGCTTCTACGGACAGTGGGAGTGGAAGGTGACGGACCTGTCGCACCTGTCGCCGGACTTCCTGATCTGGATCCTGCGCAACGAGGTGGAGGAGGGTTGGACCGAGATCGGCTGCCATCCGGGGTTCGTGACCGACGACCTGACGTCGGTGTATCTCGCCGAGCGGGAGGTGGAGGTCGAGACGCTGGCCGACCCACGCGTGCACGCGGAGATAGGAGCCCTCGGAATCGAACTCGCGAGCTACGCCAACTTCCGGGTCGACGAGCGGGCGTGAGGTCGGCTAGCGCCCAATCCCGTCTGAGCTACGGCTTCTGGTCGGAACGCTAGTCCCTGCCCCGGAGCGGTAGTGCATCGGTCCTCTCCGTCGCACCAACGGCGGCAACTGGCGCAGGGCCTGAGGAGCGCCCTAAGCAGGGTCCCCCCAGAGCCCGTCGGCGCCACCCCGAGGCCCTCAACCACGCGGACCCCCGGCCTAAAACGCCCAAACCCGGGGCCACCCTGCCCTTCCAGCGGAGGGCTTTCACGCCCGCTTTCAGGTTGAGAGGACGCGTCTCCGCTTGGGCTCAATCGTCAGCGGCTTTCGACGACGAGGATGCGCGCTTCACGCCGTTCCGAGAGTGCCGTAGCGTGTCGGTGTGGCCGAGGAGCGCTCACGACGTGCCTTTCGCTGCCTCGCAGTTCGGGTATAGGGGGGCGGGATGGCCACGGCGAAGCGTACGATCGCAGCTCGTGGCGGCGAGGCGACGCGCCTGCGGCTCTCATCTTGGACCACGTCGCTGACCCGGCGGACCCCTTCGGTGGCGGCGTGTGCCGTCTGTGCCTGTGCGCTGGTCGTCGTGGGGTGGATCGGCTTCGCGCCGCATGTGCTTCACGGCGGCCTGTACCGCGACGACTGGCGCTACTGGCATCAGTACGTCACGGCGTCGCCCGGCATCGGGGGGGCTCTGCACGCTTTTCACTGGACGATCTACCGACCGGTGCAGGTTCTCTGGTGGCCCTCTATTGAGGCCATCCTCGGCCCGCACGCCACGCCGCAACTCGCGCTGACGCTGTTCCTCGCGATCATCATGTCGGCTTGCCTGTTTCTCCTGCTGGCCACACTCGGCATGGAACGCATTCACGCTGGCGTTATCGCGGCGCTTGTGCTGCTCTTCCCGGCCTCGGACGCCACACGCCTGTGGGCTGCTGCCAACGTGGCGAGCCTCGGGATCATCCTCTTCCTGCTCGGCGCTGTCGCCTCGCTACGCGCGTTCGAAGCGACTGGCCGACGGAGACTGGCCCTGCACACGCTCGGGTTGACGCTCTACGCAATCAGCATCCTGACCTACGAGGTCGCGGCAGGCGCGATCGCCTGCTCGCTGGTCATCTACCGCCTACACCGGGCTCGGTGGCGTACCGCCACGGTGCGGTGGCTCGTCGATTTGGCGACGATCGTGCCGATCCTCCTGCTCGTCACCGCGCCATCGGACTACCAGCACCAGCGCGCGCCGCTCAGCGACGCGCTCGCACGTGGAAGCACTTTCGTGCACCAGTCGCTGTCGATCTTCAGCGGGGCGGCGGTGCCTTTCGCCCGGCGTTCGGAGGCCCTGGGCTTGGCGATCCTGGCCACCGTATCGCTCGTTGGCCTCGTGAGTGTCCGACTGCGCCGCGGGACGCCCGTCGCCCGCGAGACGCGGCGCTGGCTGCTCACGGCTGCGGTAGCCGTATGGGCGACCGCTGCGGGATACGCGATGTTCGCGCTCTCCAAGGAGTTCGCGCCCCTCGATGTCGGCATTCGCACACGGGTCAATGTGCTGGCGTCCGTGGGGTTCGTGTTGCTCGTCTACTCGTTGCTGATGGTTCTGGTCACCAGCGCGCTACCGGCTGGGACGAAGCGCCCGCGAATCCGCGCGCTCGCCGTGAGCGCTGCGGCGGTCGCGCTCGGCACCGGATACGTGATCAACCTGCGTCAGGACGAGCGCCGCTGGGACCTCTCGGCCAGCCTCCAGGACCGGATCGTATCCGTCGTGGCATCGACTGTTCCCAAGCCGCGGCCGGGGACGAGCATCTTCACCTTCGACCACCCGTCCTTCGCGGCTCCTGGTGTGCCCGTGTTCAACGAGGCGGACGACCTCGACACCGCAATGAAGGCGCGCTGGCATACCAACGGCCAGCAGATGTATCCCACGCTGCCGGGAGCCGTGTTCTACTGCGAGACGCACGACATCTGGATGGACACCACCAACGACGCGCTCGACGACGGGTACGGAAACGTCGACGTGGGCCGGTACGGGCGGACGATCTTCGTAGACATTGCCCGCAACAC
The DNA here is from genome assembly GCA_036732205.1 of Solirubrobacteraceae bacterium. Classification (GTDB taxonomy): domain Bacteria; phylum Actinomycetota; class Thermoleophilia; order Solirubrobacterales; family Solirubrobacteraceae; genus VAWY01. Next base: position 19,531 of record DAINCW010000011.1, read on the forward strand.
CGCCCGACGCATCACCAACGCCCGACAATGCCGGGCGGGCCTGCGAGCGTTTCATCCCGGTCCGGTGCTGCCTGGCGGCACCCGGAACGCCCAGGCCGGCAGCTACTGGTGGCTTGACTACTAAAGCCTCGATCCACCGCTCGTCCCGGCGGTGGCCAAACGCCGACGAGACGCACGTGCATCGTCGGAAGCGCCATGCGACCCGCAACGCCGACCGCATGCGGCCTAATCTGGGCTGTCTCCGAGTGCTCCCGACTCGCTCTCGAACGTCTGATGCAGGGCTTTCGCAATCCGGCGTGTCGGGCCAAGCTCCGCATCCGGTCGAGAGCCGCCGCCCGGACTCGAACCGGGGACCCCTTCATTACGAGTGAAGTGCTCTACCAACTGAGCTACGGCGGCAGCGCGGGCATCGTAGCCAGCGCTCAGGTCCGCGGGGCAGCGCACCGATAGTGCGACCAGTCCGGCCGGCCCGACGCCTCAAGGGGTCAGCAGCCGCACGGCCTCGGCGGCCGGCACCACGCTCGTCATCCGCGCCACCGACTCGCCCGCGTAGAGCGGGCGCAGCTCGGCGAACCGCTCGTCCTCGCCCTCGAGCAGCGCGCGCGGCGAGTACAGCGGCAGGCGCACCGAGGCGTTCGCGTCGGCGCGCGCGGCGAACGAGTCGGGCAGCCGGCGCATGAAGCGCGCGGTGGCGCGGTTGAGCGCGATCACGCCCCGCGGGCCCAGCGAGCCGGGCTTCACCCACCGCTGGGTGACATCGTTGGGCAGCACGCGGTGGCGGTCGACCCAGCCGGCGCTGAACAGCAGCGTCTCGACCGTCTCGGTCGCGCCCAGCGCCCGCTGCTTCCACACCGGGTGCGCGCCGCACTCCTCGGTCAGCAGGAACCGCGACCCCGCGACCGCCGCGGCGGCGCCCGCGCCCAGCAGCCGGCGCACGTCGCCGGCGTCGGCCACTCCCCCGGCCGCCATCACCGGACGGCCGTCGGCGACCTCGAGCACCTTGACCAGCGCGTCGCCGGCGGGCTCGACGCCGAGCAGGTGCCCACCGGCCTCGCGACCCTGCGCGATCAGCCCGGCGACGCCGGCGGCGATCGCCCGCCGTGCCTCGTCGGTTGTGCCGACCTGCTGCACCACCGCGACGCCGCCCTCGCGCAGGCGCGCCACCAGCTTGGGCGCGAAGCCGCAGAAGAGCACGACGAGGTCCGCCCCGGCCTCCACGCACGCGCGCGCGTGCTCCTCCCGGGCGAACGGCACGAGCAGGTTGGCCGCGACCGGCCGCCCCGCCCCCGCGCGATCGCGCGCCGCGCGGATCTCCGCGGCGAGGTCGGAGGCGTCGAACAGGATCCCGACGGTGCCGAGCCCTCCCGCGCGCGAGACCTCGCCCGCGAGTGGCGCCATGGCGATGCCGCCCCCCATGCCGGCCTGGACGACCGGCACGTCGAGTGCAGCGATCACCTCTTCCACGCGACCCATGGCCGCGGATGATGCCCGACTGGCTAGGCCACGGTCCGAGCCGCGGGGTGCGCCCGCCGGCGCGGCAGGTTCGTCAGGCCGTAGTGGCGGTACAGCAGCGAGCGAAACGAGCCCGCGGTCCACGCGTTCTCGCCGATCGCGCGGGGCGCGGTGTCCACGATGTCGTGATGCAGCGGCAGCGTCAGGCCGTCCGCGCTCTCGTAGCCGCCGGTCGCCGGAGCCAGCGTGATCGGCTCGCCGAACCGCCCGAGCCCGATGACGATCCACGGCACGTCGGTCTCGGGGTCGCTGAGGACCTCGAGGACCGTGCCGATCTTCTTGCCGTCCGCGTCGACGACGGCGCGGCCCGGCCAGTTCAGATGCTCGTAGCTCGTTTGCATGCTCTGTCAATCATGCCCGCAAACCGCTTGCGCCGAAACTGCATAGGCTCCCGGCGATCGTCCCGACGTTCGATCTCCAGGCCCACTCGACGTGCTCGGACGGCGAGCTCCCCCCCGCGCAGGTCGTCCAGCGTGCGGCCGATGCGGGCGTCGAGTTGCTCGCGCTGAGCGACCACGACACGGTCGCCGGCGTCGCCGAGGCCAACGCCGCGGCCGCCCGGGCGGGCATCGTCAACGTCGCGGCGACCGAGCTCAGCGCGATCGACCCCGACCACGTCGACGTCCACATCCTCGGCTACCTGATCGACCCCGAGGACGCGGCCTTCGGGCAGCGCCTGGTCCGCTTCCGCGCCGACCGCCTCGGCCGTGCGGACCGGATGATCGAGCGCCTGCGGTCAAACGGCTTCGAGCTCGACATGACCGAGATCGACCGCCGCCGCCTCCACCGCGAGCCCCTCGGGCGGCCCCACCTCGCGCGCGCCGTCCTCTACCACCCGGCCAACGCACCGCGCCTGGAGGCCGAAGGCCTCTCGACGCTCAGCGCCGTGCTCGAGGCCTACCTGCTCGAGGGCCGGCCGGGCTTCGTCGCCCGCACCACGCCGACCGTCCCCGAGGCGATCGAGGCCATCCACGACGCCGGCGGGATCGCGATCTGGGCCCACCCCTTCTGGGACGTCGAGGCGAAGGCGGACGTGCTCGCCACCCTCGACCGCTTCGTCGCCGCCGGCCTCGACGGCGTCGAGGCCTTCTACCCGACCCACACGCCCGAGCAGACGCGGCTGCTGTCCGACCGCGCCTCGGAGCTGAGGCTCCTCACGACCGGCTCCACCGACTTCCACGGACCCGGCAACGGCCTGTTCGACCACTTCCGCGGCTTCAAGCTGCACGGGCGCCAGCCCAACCTCGGCCCCATCGGGGCGCTTTAGCGCGGTCGCGCTAGGGTCCTCGCCGCAATGGCCCAGAACAAACGCGTGATCATTCCCCTGGCGATCCTCGCCGGGATCGTCCTGCTCGTGGTCGCCGGCGTCTACTTCGCCGAGCCGGCCCACTCGCTGCCCTCGTTCTTCCCCGGCCACGTCGGCAAGGGGTCCAGCGAGTACAGCCACCACCACACCAAGCACGGCATCGCCGCCGTCGTGGTCGGTGTCGGCTGCTTCGTGATCGCCTGGTTCGCCGGGGGCCCGAAGACCCCGGCCGCCGAGCGCCCCGCCGCGTAGCGCCTCAGCGCGCGCCGGAGACGCGGGCGATCTGGCGCTGCTCGTCCACGCGCACGACGTCCCACGCCAGCCCGGCCTTCTCGAGGCCCCGAATGGCCAGCGCGCTGGGGTCGATCTGCCAGCGGCGCAGGCCGTGGGCCGCCGATGTCGGGAACGCGTGGTGGTTGTTGTGCCAGGCCTCGCCGAACGACGGGATCGCGAGCCACGCCACGTTGCGCGAGTGGTCGTCGGTGTCGTACGTGCGCCGGCCGAAGAAGTGGCAGATCGAGTTGATCGAGTACGTGACGTGATGCAGGACGAGCATCCGCACCGCGCCGCCCCACAGCAGCCCCGTCAGTCCCGCGGCGACCGAGCCACCGATCGCGCAGCCCAGGCCGAACGCGGCGGCAAGGCCGGCGATCGCCCACACGAAGAACGTCTTGTCGACGAGCGTGATGTTGGGGTCGGCGAGCAGGTCTGGGGCGAAGCGGTCGCGCTTGGCGCGCTGGGTGTGGATGAACAGCCACCCGACGTGGGCGTGGAAGAGGCCGCGCAGCGCGCCGCGCAGGCCGTGGCCGTGGTCGACGTGCGGGCTGTGCGGGTCGCCCTCGTGGTCGGCGAACGCGTGATGCTTGCGGTGGTCGCTGACCCACGAGATCACCGGGCCCTCGATCGCCGCCGAGCCGAGGATCGCCAGCGCCACGTGCATCGGCGCGTTCGTCTTGAACGCGCGGTGCGTGAGGTGGCGGTGGAAGCCGACGGTCACGCCGAGCCCGGTGAGCACGTACATGATCCCGAACACGACGAGGTCGCTCCAGCCGAGCAGGCTCGACCACAGCTGCCAGCCGACGAGGCCGAGGCAGAGGAACGGGACGACGGTGATCATTCCCGTGAGGAAGCGGTCGAGGTTCTCGAACGCGACGGGCTGGACGTCGTCGGCCGTGGCGGCGGGCCGCGTGGCGGTGGGCTGTGTGGCGGTGCTCATGAGATCTCTAATCGATTGCGAACACGATGGTGAGGACGATCCCGATTCCCACGCACCAGGCGGCGAACGGCGTCAGCGTGTTCTGACGGAAGAAGCGCAACAAGAATCGCACGGCCAGGTATGCGGTGACGGCGGCGCACAGCGCGCCGACGAGCGCCTGGGCGCGCACGTGGTCGCCCTGGTGGCCGAACAGCTCGGGCAGCTTGAGGGCCGCGGCGGCGAAGATGATCGGCGTCGCGAGCAGGAACGAGAAGCGCGCGGCGTCCTCGTTGCTCAGCCCGGCGAGCAGGCCGCCGCCCATCGTGGCGCCCGAGCGGCTGAAGCCCGGTATCAGCGCGATGACCTGTGCGGTGCCGACCCCGATCGACTGGCGCCAGCTCAGCCCGGCGATGCGCGCGTCGGAGTCGCCCTTCCAGTCGTCGGGCGCCGATGCGCGCCGGCGCAGGCGCTCGGCGCCGTAGAGCATCACGCCGTTGAAGATGAGAAACACGGCGGCGGCCCGTGGGCTGGCGAAGAGCGAGCGGATCGGCTTCTCGAGCAGCAGCCCGATCACGCCCGCGGGGATCGTGCCGACGACCAGCAGCCACCCCAGGCGCGCGTCGACGTCGTCGTCGCGGATCTCGCGCATCTGCAGCGAGCGCCACATGCCGGTCACCACGCGCTTCCAGTCGTTGCGAAAGAACCAGAGCAGCACGAGCGCGGTGGCGAGGTGCGTCGCCACGAGGAAGGTCAGGAAGTACTGCTTGTCCTGGTGGATGTTCCAGCCGGCGGCGCGCGGCAGCACGACGCTGTGGCCCAGGCTCGAGATCGGGAAGAGCTCGGAGAAGCCCTGGAGCAGGCCCAGGACGATGGCCTGGAAGAAGGAGATCGGGTCGTGCACGCGGGCGCGGAGGCTACGCGGCGGCGCGCGCGGTTGCGCGCAGGAGCGCGGCGAGCCGGTAGGCCAGGACTTCGCACGCCAGCTCCTCGGCGACGTTGAGCTGGAGGCGCTGGCGGGTGTCGTCGACGAGGGTGATCGCCGGGCGCAGGCGCCCGGGGTCCGCGGCCCTTGTGTCCTCGTTGAGCTGGGCGCGGCGATCGGTGTGGTGGACCACCTCGGGCGCGCCGTCGGCCAGACAGGCGAGGTCGCGGAACCACAGCCCGACGAGCGCCAGGCCCAGGTCGAGGGTCTCGGTGCGCGCGCGGCGCTCGGCGCGCTTGGCGCGCTCGGTGCCCTCGCGCTCGGTGCGCTTGGCGTCGCGCTTGGCGGTGACCTCGAGCTCCTCCTTCAGCAGCGCGCCGCACTCATCGAACGCCCGCGTCCCCGCGGCGGAGGCCGGCTCGAGCAGGGCCAGCCAGGGACGGCCGGTCAGCTCGTCGCGCAGGCTCTCGCGCGCGAACTGCTCGGCGGCGGCGCGCAGCGCCGGGTTGAGCGCCAGCGCCAGAGCCTTCTCCCCGTCACCGAGGGAGAGCCGCGCGCACGCGACGGCCTGGTCGGGCGCGATGCCGTGGCGCTCCAGGCGCGCGGCCTGGTCGGCGACCGGCGGCGGGTCGAAGCGCACGAGCTGGCAGCGGCTGGCGATCGTCGGCATGACCTGCTCGAGGTGGTCGGTCAGCAGGAGGATGTGGACGAAGGACGGCGGCTCCTCCAGCGTCTTGAGCATCCGGTTGGCGGCCGTGTCGTTGAAGCGGTCCACGCGCTCGATGACGAAGACGCGGCGCTTGGCCTCGAAGGGCGTGTGGGCCGCGGCGCCGACGACGGGCTCCTCGATGTCCTCCTTGACGAGGTCGGCGGCGCCGCTGGGCGTCACCCACGTCAGGTCGGGATGCGTGCCGTGCTCGACGCGCAGGGCGGCGTTGGCGGGGTCGGGCGCGCCGTCGGCCAGCAGCGCGGTGGCGAGCTGGCGCGCGACGTCGCGCTTGCCGGACCCCGCGGGCCCGTGGAAGAGGTAGGCATGGCTGGCGGTCCCGCCCGGCGGGAGCGCCGGGGTGAGGACGGCGCGGGCGTGGGGCTGGTGCTCGGTGCCGGGAAGGGCCACGGTTCCATCGTAGGCTGGCGACCGTGGCGGACGGTCGGCTCATCACGATCGAAGGGCTCGACGGAGCGGGCAAGACGACGCTCGCGCGCGGGGTCGAGGCCGCGCTGCGCGCCGAAGGCGTGGCCGTCTCGCTGCTGCGCGAGCCGGGCGGGGTCGTGCTGGCCGAGCGGGTGCGCTCGCTGGTCAAGGACCCGGAGCTGACGATCGGGCCGCGGGCCGAGGCGCTGCTGTACGCGGCGGCGCGCGCCCAGCTCGTCGACGAGGCGCTGCGCCCCGCGCTCGACGCAGGCCGCTGGGTCCTGCTCGACCGCTTCGTGGACTCCTCGCTCGCCTACCAGGGCGCGGGCCGTGCCCTGGGCGTCGAGGCCGTCGCCGAGATCAACGCGTTCGCCACCGCTGGGCTGAAGCCCGATCGCACCCTGCTGCTGCGCATCGACCCCACGACGGGGCGCGCGCGCCAAAAGGGCCGCGGTGAGGCCGACCGCATGGAGCGCGAGGACGAGGCCTTCTTCGCGGCCATCGCCGGCGCCTACGACGACCTCGCGGCCGCGGAGCCCGAGCGTTTTCGGGTGCTCGATGCCTCCCTTTCCCGCGATGCGCTGCTGGATGCTGCGTTGCAGGCGCTGGCGGACCTCGCGCGCTGAGTCCCCAACAGACATAAATTTCCGTTCTCCATGGGCGCCACCTTCGACGTCGAGCGTTTCGAGCATGTCGCCGCGACCCCCGGGACGGCGCTGCTGCGCGTCGCCGGGCGCTGGCGCTCGGACCAGCGCGAGCGCCTCTCACCGCCGATGCTGGTGGTCGACGACGGCCGGCGCACCCACCGCCTGGCGGCCCTCCCGGGCCCCGACGACGCCGCACCGTCGGCCGGCCCCGACGCCCCCGTGTGGCGCGCGGCGTTCTCGGCGCCGATCGACCTGCTGGCGGACGCGAAGACCGTCTTCGCCCTGGACGCCGGGCAGAACCTGATCGTCGCCCTCCCCCGGCCGGCCGAGGGCCGCCGCCAGCGCCCGGCCGCGCCGCCGCGCGAGCAGGGCGGCGCCGCGGGCGCCG
>DAINCW010000012.1:0-7738 GCA_036732205.1 Solirubrobacteraceae bacterium
CGCCACGGCGTCTCAGGACAACCGCATCGTCAGCGACCCGTACCGCAAGCTGCTGAACGCGCAGATCCAGGTGGACCAGGCGGCCGCGCTGATCCTGTGCTCGGCGGGCGCCGCCGAGGCCGCGGGGATCCCGCGCGAGCGCTGGGTCTTCGTCCATGCGGGGGCCGACGCGCACGACCACTGGCTCGTCTCCGAGCGCGAGGCGCTCGGTGAGTCGCCCGCGCTGCGCGCCGCCGGCCGCGCGGCCCTGCGGGGCGCGGGCGCGGGGATCGACGACGTGGCGCACCTCGACCTGTACTCGTGCTTCCCGTCCGCCGTGGAGGTCGCCGGGGCCGAGCTCGGCGTCGACCCGTGGGACCCGTCGCGTGCGCCGACCGTCACGGGCGGGCTGACGTTCGCGGGCGGCCCGGGCAACGGCTACGTCACGCACGCGATCGCGACGCTCGCCGACCGGTTGCGCGCCGACCCAGGCGCGCTCGGGCTCGTCACCGGGCTGGGCTGGTATCTGACCAAGCACTCGGTCGGGGTCTACGGGGCGCGGCCGCCCGCGGGCGGATTCGCTCGCGCCGACCTGCGCGACACCGCGCACGGCCAGAAGCGCGCCGCCATGGCGTCCGACGAGGCGGGGGAGGGGACCGTCGAGTCCTACACCGCCGTCTACGGGCGCGACGGCGCGCCGTCGCACGGCATCGTCGCCGCGCTCGGAGCGGACGGCAGCCGGGCGATCCGCGGATCCGGCGCGCCGGAGGCGCTCGCGTGGCTGACCGGCGACGAGGACCCGATCGGCCGGCGCGTGGCCCTCGACGCGGCCGGCGGCTTCGTGCCCAGCGGCTGACCGGCGCGCATGTTTAGGGGCGGTGGCTACGTTGTGGTGACCATGCGCCGGATCGCCATCAGCGCCGTCGTCGCCTGCGGGCTGTCCCTCACAGCGGCCGCCCCGTCGGGCGCCGTCGTGGGCGGCAAGCCGGTGCCGTCGGGCCAGTACCCCTACGTGGCGGACATCTTCATCGCGGGCGCGTTCGGCTGCACCGGCACGCTCATCGCGCCCGACTGGGTGATGACCGCGGGGCACTGCGGGTCGCTCACCGGCGCCGCCAGCGAGGGGCTGCTCCCGACCCCGGCGGCGTGGCCGGCGGGCGCCTACGACGTCAAGCTCGGCAGCGTCTACGCCGACGGGCGCGGGGCCGAGGACCACCCAGTGGACACCGTCAAGGTCGACACCGACTACGTCCCGACGAACGGCACGGGCAACGACGTCTCGTTGCTGCACCTGAGCACGCCGTCGAAGATCACGCCGATGAAGATCGTCGCGGCCGGGGAGCGCGACGCCTGGAAGGCCGCGACGCTCTCGACGATCGTGGGCTTCGGGACGACGTCGCAGGACGCCCAGAACCCGCCGGACCAGATGCAGATCGCCCAGGTCCCGATCACGACCGACGACTACTGCGCGAAGGCGTACGCGGGTGGGCTGAGCACTGTCGCCGACGACGGGTCGTTCGACGCCAAGACGATGCTCTGCGCGGGCTACCCGCAGGGCGGCACCGACACGTGCCAGGGCGACTCGGGCGGTCCGCTGCTCGTCGGAGTCGCGGGCGGTGCCCTGCGGCTTGCGGGTGCCACGAGCTTCGGCAACGGCTGCGCGCAGCCCGGCAAGCCCGGCGTCTACGCGCGGGTGGGCGAGGGCCCGATCCGCGCGTTCATCCAGAGCGTCGTGCCCGACGCGTTCGCGCCCGAGCCCAAGGCGGGCGGCTCCACGCCGGCCGGCACGACCACCAAGCCGGCCCGCAAGCACCACAAGCACCACGCGAAGAAGCACAAGCCGAAGAAGCACCGGGCGAAGAAGCACCGGGCGAAGACCGCGCACTAGCGCAGCAGCGCGGCCCCTCGTAGGGAAACCGCCCCCCGCTCACGCTTTTCTTACACCCCGCAGCGCACAATGCGCACATGCGAATCCTCGTCGTCGACGATGACCGTGCCGTCCGCGACGCGCTCCGGCGCGCGCTGACCCTGCACGGCTTCGAGGTGGACACCGCCGACGGCGGCCAGGAGGGGATCGAGAAGGTCGGGGCCGGCGCTCCTGACGCCGTCGTGCTCGACGTCGGCATGCCGGACGTCGACGGGCTCGAGGTGGCACGCCGGCTGCGCCAGGGCGGCAACCGCGTTCCCATCCTCATGCTCACCGCGCGCGACGCGGTGGCCGACCGCATCGACGGCCTGGACGCCGGGGCCGACGACTACCTCGTCAAGCCGTTCGACCTCGGCGAGCTGAGGGCCCGCCTGCGCGCGCTGCTGCGTCGCGCGGGAGCGGGCGACGGCGATCCCGACGCGATCACGTTCGCCGAGCTGCGCCTCGACAGCTCGCGTCACGGGGCGGGTGTCGGCGACGACTTCGTCGAGCTGACCCGCACGGAGTTCCAGCTGCTCGAGCTGCTGATGCTCAACCCGCGCCGTGTGCTGCCGCACAGCCTGATCTACGACCGCGTCTGGGGCTACGACTTCGGCCCGACGTCGAACGCGCTGCGCGTCTACGTCGGCTACCTGCGCCGCAAGCTCGAGGAGGCGGGCGCGCGGCCGCTCATCCACACGGTGCGCGGCGTCGGCTACGTCCTGCGCGAGCCGTGAGACCCTGCGGGTCCTCACCCACAGCCATCGCGCGCCCGTGTGAGCTCGCGTCGTGAGCCTGCGGCTGCGCATCGCGCTCGCGGCCGGCGGCGCCGTGGCGCTGGCGCTCATCGCGGGCACCGTGATCGCCTACTTCGCAATTCGCTCGGAGCTGCGGGGCCAGGTGGATGGCGCGCTGCGCGACCGTGTGGCCAACCTCATCCGCTTCGCCGGCGGTCCGGGCGGCGGGCCGGACCAGGGGGGTGCTCCGCCACAGCCGCCCCCAAGGACGGGCTCCGACTCCGATCACGGCCTGGGTCTCGACATCGGCCCCCGTTTCCCCGCGCGGGCCCCCCGCGCCGCGTTCGGTGGCGCCGCCGGCTACGTGCAGTTCGTCACCGCGGACGGCAAGACCGTCCGCCCGCCCGACGAGACCGACGTCCTCCCGGTGTCCGCGGTCGCGAAGCGGATCGCGAAGAGCGGCAGCGGCCAGTCGCTGACCGACACCCACGTCGACGGTCGCCACCTCCGTGTCCTCACCGCCGGGCGCCCCGGCGGTGGCGCCGTGCAGGCGGCGCGGCCGCTGAACGAGGTCGATCGCGAGCTGCGCAAGATCCTGCTGATCCTCATCGCCGTCGGCGTGGGCGGCATCCTCGTCGCGGGTGGGCTGGGCCTCGTCGTGGCGCGCGCGGCCCTGGGGCCGATCGCGCGGTTCACCCGGCGCACCGAGGCGGTCACGGGGAATCCCGACCTCTCGCAACGCATGGAGGTAGAGGGCCGCGACGAGCTCGCCCGCCTCGCGCAGAGCTTCAACACGACGCTCGACGCGCTCGAGCGCTCCGCCGAGGCCCAGCGACACCTGATCGCCGACGCCAGCCACGAGCTGCGCACGCCCATCGCGAGCCTGCGAGCGAACATCCAGGTGCTCGAGGAGGCCGACCGTCTGCCCGCCGAGGAGCTCGCCGCGCTGCGCGCCGACATCATCGACGAGCTCGACGAGCTCACGGCGCTCGTCGGCGACGTCGTGGAGCTCGCCCGCGGCGGCAAGCCCCCCGGCGGCCTGGACGACGTGCGCCTCGACGAGGTGGTGGCGTCGATCGCCGAGCGCGCGCAGCGGCGCGGCGACAACCACGTGGAGCTCCGGCTCGACCTCGAGCCGACCGTCGTGCGCGGCGAGCCCGAGCGCATCGGCCGCGCCATCGCCAACCTGCTCGACAACGCGCGCAAGTGGAGCCCGCCCGAGGGAGTCGTCGACGTGACGCTGGCGGGCGGGGTCCTGACGGTCCGCGACCACGGGCCCGGATTCGCCGCGGAGGACCTGCCGCACGTCTTCGAGCGCTTCTACCGGGCCAACGCGGCGCGCGGCATGCCGGGCTCCGGGCTCGGGCTGGCGATCGTCCGCCAGAGCGCGGAGGACGGCGGAGGGTTCGCCGACGCGTCCAACCACGCCGATGGCGGCGCGGTGCTGCGCGTGGGGTTCGGGCGCGCGTCGCGGCCTGAGGATCAAGAGGTCGTTTCGGAATCCTCCGAAACAACCTCTTAGGCGCTTCACACGCCCGTCTTACGAACGCGCGGGATGCTCCGCACCCAGGCTCCGACAGGGAGGTCTTCAAACATGAAGCAATCCGGATGGCTCAGGGCGGGCACCGTCGTCGCCGTATGCGCGGTGGCGGGCGCCGGCGCCGGCATCGCCGGGAGCGCCGCGGCCCCGTCCAAGAAGCAGCAGCGCAACGGCACCAACCACCAGGCCGGTCCGCGCGACGGCGAGCACGGGGGGCGCTTCGGCGGCCCCGGCGGCCCGCCCGTCCACGCCGAGGCGGTCGTCCTGAACAAGGCCGGCGACGGCTTCATCACGCTGACCGAGGACAGCGGGACCGTGGTCTCGGTGTCCGGGAAGCTGACGGTCAAGGAGGGCTTCGGCTCGGTGACCTACAAGACGGTCACGCTGACCATCCCGGCGAGCGCCACCGTCAAGCGCAACTTCGCCGACGCGAAGCTGAGCGACCTCAAGGCCGGCGACCGCGTCCACGTCGCGTCGTCCTCGGAGGGCACGATCGTGTTCGCCGACGACGGCACGGTGCGCCCGCCCTTCGGGCCGCATGGCGACGGCGACGGGCCGCACGGTGGCCCGCCCGGCGCGCCGTACGGGGCCCCCGGCACCTCCGGGACGTCCGGCAGCTCCGCCGCGCCAGGCACGAACGACTGACCCCACGGGGATCACATGGGCCCGGCCGCGCGTCCCGCGTGGCCGGGCCCGTCCCCGGTTCGGCACACTGGGGTGTGATGAGCGAGCCGCCCGAGCAGAACCCGGCCGAGACGGGCACGGACGAGCACGGGGCCGCGCTGACGCCCGAGGCCGCGGCCGAGGCGACCACGCAGGCGATCGGCAGGCTGCGCCAGGCCGACGGCTCGTCGCGCGCCCTCCGCGCCGCCAAGGCGCTGCGCGGCCTGCTGCCCGGCGACAGCGAGCTGGGCGACCCGCTCTCGACGGCGGGCGACAAGCCGTCGGACATGCTCGCCCGCCGCGTCGCCGACGTCGCGTCCGAGCGGCCCAGCCTCACGCGTGAGCTCGGCCTGGGCGCGCTCCAGGTCTGGCAGGCGCTGTCGGAGGCCCAGGGGCGCGGCCGGGGCGACCGGGAGTACACGATCCTCTTCACGGACCTCGTCGACTTCTCGTCCTGGGCGCTGGAAGCCGGCGACGAGGCGACGCTCGCCCTGCTGCGCGGCGTCGGGCGCGAGGAGGAGGAGGCGATCACCGGTCACGGCGGCCGCGTCGTCAAGCGCCTGGGCGACGGCGCGATGGCAGTGTTCGACGACCCGTGCAGCGCCGTGGAGGCGGCACACGAGGCGGCCCAGCGAGTGGCGGCCATCGAAGCGCCGGGCTACGAGCCCCGGCTGCGCGCGGGCGCGCACCTCGGGCAGCCGCGGCGCATCGGCAGCGATTTCGTGGGTATCGACGTCAACGTGGCCGCGCGCGTCGCCGCGGCGGCGGGCCCCGGGGAGGTGTTGGTCTCCGGCGCCGTCTGCGAGCGCCTGCCGGAGGACCGCTTCGACGTCAAGCGCCGGCGCTGGTTCCGCGCCAAGGGCGCGCCCAAGGACCTCGACGTCTTCGCGACGCGCCCGCGCGGCTGATCGCAAGCGTCATGGTTACGGTCCGTTGACGCCCCCCATGACCCCGCCCCTTCGCCTTGTAGCCCTCGTTGCGCTCGCCGCCCTCGTCCTGGCTGCTCCGGCGGCCGTCGCCACCGCAGCCCCGACCGTGGTGCGCGACGTCAAGACGGGCTTCGACCCGCTCGGCACAATCGATTTCAATACGGACGCGGCGAACTTCGTCCAGCCCGACACCCAGACCGAGCCGTCGATCGCGGTCAACCCCCAGGACCCGCTCAACGCGGTCGCGGGCTTCCAGGAGGGGCGCATCGACAACGGCGGCGACGCCACCAACGGCTACGCGGCGACGTTCGACGGCGGCCGCACGTGGCAGCACGGCGAGCTGCCCGGGCTGACGACCTTCGCGGGCCAGGGCGGGCAGTTCGAGCGCGCGAGCGACGCGGTGATGGCCTTCGGCCCCGACAACACCGTCTACGCCAGCTCGCTGGTGTTCGACCAGAACACCGGCAACGGCCTGCGCAGCGGCATGGCGGTGAACGTCTCGCGCAACGGCGGGCGCACATGGAGCCCACCGGTGATCTTCCAGGACGACAGGCTCGGCGGCCTCAACGACAAGAACTGGGTCGTCGTCGACAACAGCGCCGCGCCCGGCCACCACAAGGGCCGCGTCTACGTGGTCTGGGACCGCGTCGTGCCCGTGGTCTACGACTACTGCGACGCCAACTGCGAACAGGCGTCGAACTGGCTCCCGAACGCGCAGACGCTCCCGGGCCTGGTCTTCGCCGGCCAGGGCATCGGGGCGATCCCGCTGATCCTCAAGGGCGGCGGGCTGGGCATCGCGCTCCAGACGACCACGGCGGGCATCCCGGCCGGCAGCCAGGACGAGCTGGAGCCCACCAAGGGCAACCACCAGGTCTTCATCACCGCTCCGGCGGCGGGCTCGACGCCGTACCCGGCGCCGCTGGTCTTCGCCCCGCCGGTGCAGATCGCCAGCAACGACTCCAACGGCGTCCCGGCGCAGCGCGCGTCGGACGGCCTCGCGGCGGCCGCCGTCGACCCGAAGTCGGGCGCCATCTATGTCGCGTGGGACGACGGGCGCTTCCGCAGCGACGGCACGAACGACATCATCGTCAGCCGCTCCACCGACGACGGCGTCCACTGGGCGTCGCCCACCCGGGTCAACGGCGGGCCCAAGGACGATCACGGCGACCACTACAACGCGATGGTCGCGGTCGGCGACGACGGCGCCGTCCACGTCGCCTGGCGCCAGCGCGAGGAGATCGGGACCAAGCCGAACTTCCCGGCGGCCATCGACACGTACTACCGCGAGTCCCACGACGGCGGGACCACCTGGTCGGATCCGCTGAAGGTCGACTCGATCGCCTCGAACGCCTACTACGACGCGAAGTCACGCGACGGGTCGTTCGAGGGCGACTACAGCCAGGTCGCGTCGGCGCAGGGCCGCACCTACGTGGTGCGCGCGCAGGGCCAGCCCGCCTTTCCCGGCGAGCCGCCCGCCCTGACGGATGCCGGCGACGGCAAGACGCTGGCGCTCACCGGCCGCGATCACACGCATCAGAGCGTGTGGGTCGCGCTCGTCGAGGACGCGGCGGCGCAGGGTCCCGGCGATGGCGCGGGACCGGATGGGGTGACGGTGACCACCCCGAGCTCGGGACCGCAGGAGGTCGCCGTCGTCGGCGCGGCGGCTGGGTCGTCGACCAGCGCGTGCAGGGCGACGTCGCGGGTGGCGATCCACCTGCCCAAGCGGGCGCGCTCCGCGACGATCTTCGTGAACGGGCACCGTGTCGGGACGCTGCACGGCAGCGCGCTGCGCGCGCGGCTGGACCTCACCAGGCTCAAGCGGGGCCGGCGCGTGACGGTGCGCATCCGGGTGACGCTGCCGCACGGGCGCACGAAGACGATCGTGCGCCACCTGGTCGCCTGCTGAGGCTGAGCGTCGCTAGGCGGCGAGCCGGTCGCGCGACGACCGCGGCTGCGCGGCGCGCCGCCGCGCCATGGCGCGATC
>DAINCW010000012.1:7748-15229 GCA_036732205.1 Solirubrobacteraceae bacterium
CCGGGGCGTTCATCGCCGCGATCCGCTCCAGGTCGCGCCGGGCATCCATGTGGGCGCGCCAGTCCCGGCGGCCGCGCATCACGAGCGCGGGGACGCGGCCGGCGACGCGAAGGATCCCGAGCGCGGTGAGCACCCAGAAGAGCGCACCGAAGGCGAAGCCGAGCGCGATGAGCGTCCCGTGCATCGCTGCGCAACGTACGCGGGTGTTCGGACAGGACGGAGCCGACCGGTACGCTCGCTGACCGCCGCGGCCAACCGAGGAAACGAGAGCACCGATGAGCAACCGCACGTTCGTGATCGGCGTGGGCATGACGAAGTTCGACAAGCCCGGCACGAAAGAGGGGGACTACCCCGACTGGGCCAAGGAGGCCGGCGAGCGGGCCCTCGCGGACGCGGGCGTCTCCTACGACGCGATCGAGCAGGCCTACGCGGGCTACTGCTACGGGGACTCGACCTGCGGCCAGCGCGCCCTCTACGGCCTCGGCCTCACGGGCATCCCGGTCATCAACGTCAACAACAACTGCTCGACCGGCTCGAGCGCGTTGTTCATGGCGCGCCAGGCGGTGCGGGGCGGCATCGCCGCGTGCACCATGGCGATCGGCTTCGAGAAGATGGAGAAGGGCTCGCTCGGCGTGAAGTACACCGACCGCACGAACCCGATGGACAAGCACGCGATGGCGATGTTCGAGGTCCGGCCGCTCGAGCAGTCGCCGATGGCGCCGCAGATGTTCGGCAACGCCGGGCGCGAGCACATGGAGCGCTACGGCTCGACGGTCGACCACTACGCGTGGATCGGGTGGAAGAACCACAAGCACTCGGTCAACAACCCCTACGCGCAGTTCCAGGACGAGTACTCCCTGGACGACATCAAGGCCTCGAAGCTCATCCACGAGCCGCTGACCAAGCTCCAGTGCTCGCCGACCTCCGACGGGTCGGCCGCGGTGGTCGTCGCGTCGGAGCGGTTCGTCGACTCCCACGACCTGTGGGACCGCGCGGTGGAGATCGCCGGCCAGGCGATGGTCACTGATTTGACGTCGACCTTCGACGAGTCGTCCTGCATCAAGATCGTCGGCTACGACATGTCCAAGGAGGCCGCCCGCCAGGCGTACGAGCAGGCGGAGGTCGGGCCCGACGACGTCGACGTCATCGAGCTGCACGACTGCTTCTCCGCCAACGAGCTCATCACCTACGAGGCCCTCGGCCTCGCGGAGGAGGGCCACGGCCACGAGCTCGTCGACAACGAGGACACGACCTACGGCGGGCGCTGGGTGGTCAATCCGTCGGGCGGGCTGATCTCGAAGGGGCACCCGCTCGGGGCGACCGGCCTGGCCCAGTGCTCCGAGCTGACCTGGCAGCTGCGCGGCGACGCCGACAAGCGCCAGGTGGAGGGCGCGAAGGTCGGCCTTCAGCACAACATCGGGCTGGGTGGGGCGGCAGTCGTCTCCGTCTACCGCCCCGCCGCATAGCCCGAAGCGCTACGGCACGGCCGGGCTGACCGCGGTGACCAGCGGACGCTCAAAGTCGCGCCCGTACTGCTCGCCGACGTTGCCCGGGTCGCCCGGCAGGAACGCCTCGCAGGTCCCGATCACGACCGACGTTACTGCGGCGCCGCCTACTCGAACTTCGAAGCCCTGACGATGGTCTGCGCCGGCTACGACGCGGGCGGCACCGACACGTGCCAGGGCGACTCCGGCGGCCCGCTGTTCGGCAAGACGGCGACCGGTGCCCTGAAGGTCGTCGGCGCGACGAGCTTCGGCAACGGCTGCGCGCGTCCGCACCAGCCCGGCGTCTACGCGCGCGTCGCCGACACCGAGCTGCACGACTGGATTGGCTCGATCGTCCCCGCCGGCGTCGACCCGTAGGCGGGGCTCCGCGCCGGGAGCACACGCGGCCTCGCGATACTGGCCGCGTGCGCATTGCCGTCCACATGGGCCACGACGAGGTCGTCGAGGTCGTCGCCTCGGACCACTGCGTGCTGCGCTTCCGCCAGCGGATGCCCGTGCGCGAGCCGGGGGTCGCCGAGGTCGAGGCGGCGGTGCGTGCGGCGCTTCAGGATGCCGACGTCACGCGCTGGCCGCCGGCGTGGGCGGTGTCGGATCGACCCGCCGACCTGTGGGCGATCGCGGGCGACCTGGCCTTCCCGCTCGCGCGCACGCCGACGCGCGGGCGCTGGCTCGCCGTGACGTGCCTGCGGCGCGAGTAGGTGGGCCTGCCGTGGAAGCTGGGTGAGCGGGGCGCTCACCAACGCCACGTGGCCGAGGCCTCGCGTAACGCATGCGGGGCCCGCGATACTGAGTCCCCATGTCCCTGTTCAAAGAGAAGACGAAGATGATCGACCCCGACCGCGCGCTGCCCGGCCGCGACGCCGAGATGCCGGTCTCGGCGCCCCACCACGTGCTGGGCACGCCGATCAAGCCGCCGTTCGCCGACGGCCTCGAGCGCGCCGTGTTCGGCATGGGCTGCTTCTGGGGCGCCGAGCGCATTTTCTGGAGCCTGCCCGGCGTGTACACGACCGCGGTCGGCTACGCCGGCGGCTACACGCCGAACCCGACCTACGAGGAGGTCTGCTCGGCCAGCACCGGCCACAACGAGGTCGTCCTCGTCGTCTTCGACCCGGGCAAGACCTCCTACGAGGAGCTCCTGAAGACTTTCTGGGAGGGCCACGACCCGACGCAGGGCATGCGTCAGGGCAACGACGCCGGCACCCAGTACCGCTCGGGCATCTACGCCCACTCCCCCGAGCAGCGCCGCGCCGCCGAGGCCACGCGCGACGCATTTGCGGCGAGGCTGCACGACGCGGGTCACGGCGACGTCACGACAGAGGTCGTCGACGCCGGCCCGTTCTACTACGCCGAGGACTACCACCAGCAGTACCTGAGCAAGAACCCGAACGGCTACTGCGGGCTGGGCGGCACCGGCGTCAGCTGTCCGATCGGGCTCGCGACGGGGTAGCCTGGCCGCGAGAGCGGCGACCGGGGAGGAGATCCCATGCGGCAGCTGACGAGCCTCGATGCCCAGTTCCTGGCGGTGGAGTCGCCGAGCACGTACGGCCACGTGTCCGGGCTGGCGATCCTCGATCCCTGCAACGCGCCCGGCGGTCACCTGCGCATCACCGACATCGCCCAACTCGTCAGCGAGCGCATCCACCTGCTGCCGCCCTTCACGTGCCGGCTGGCCGACGTGCCGTTCGGGCTCGACCTGCCCTACTGGATCGAGGACCCCGACTTCGACCTCGACTTCCACGTCCGCGAGATCGCGCTCGCGCCGCCCGGCGACGATCGCCAGCTGGCCGAGCAGGTCTCGCGCATCGTGGCCCGGCCGCTGGACCGCTCGCGCCCCCTGTGGGAGCTGTACCTGATCCACGGGCTGGCCGGGGGCCGCGTCGCCACCCTGACGAAGATCCACCACGCGGTCGTCGACGGCGTCTCGGGGGCCGAGATCCTCGGGATCCTGCTCGACGCAAGCCCCGAGGGCCGTGACGTCGAGCCCGCTGCCGGCGCGAGGGTCGGGGAGCGCGCGCCGTCGCAGCTCGAGATGCTCGGGCGGGGCCTGCTCGGCATCCCGCGGACGCCGGTGCGCATGGTGCGCGCCCTGCCCGCGGCGATGCAGCTCACCTCGATGCCCATGGTGCGCGGCCTCCAGGGCATCGGGACGCTCGCGGCGGCCGTCGACCGCGTGACGAACCAGCTGCTCGGCATCCGCCGCGGCTCCGCGGACGGCGCCGTCCTCGAGGCGCCCGCGGTGCGCGCGCCGCGCACGCGCTTCAACGGGCGCATCTCGCCCCACAGGCGCTTCGCCTACGGCTCCGTGTCCCTCGACAAGGTCAAGGCGATCAAGAACGCCGCGGGCGTCACGCTCAACGACGCGGTGATCGCGCTGTGCGCGAGCGCGCTGCGCGCGTGGATGCTCGAGCGCGGCGAGCTGCCCGACGAGCCGCTCGTGGCGATGGTCCCGGTGTCCGTGCGCAAGCCCGACCAGATGGGCACGTTCGGCAACCGCGTCTCGATGATGTTCGTGCCGATCCCGACCGACGAGCCCGACCCGCAGCGCCGCCTCGAGCGTGCGCACGAGGTCATGAAGATCGCGAAGGACCAGCACGGCGCCATGCCCGCCGACGTCCTCCAGGACGCGGGCCAGTTCATCCCGCCCGCGCTCATGGCCCGCGCGAACCGCGTGACGACCCAGCTCGCGACCGGCCGCATGCGGCCCGCGCTGAACCTCGTCATCTCCAACGTCCCCGGCCCGCGCTACCCGCTGTACATGGCCGGCGCCCGGCTCGTCGCGAACTACCCCGTGTCGGTGATCATCGACGGCGTCGGGCTGAACATCACATGCCTGAGCTACCTCGACAGCGTCGACTTCGGGATCGTCGTCGACCGCGAGCAGGTCGACGATGCATGGCCGATGATGGAGGCGATGGTCGAGGCCCTCGACGAGATGGAGCGGGTGATCTGCGGGCCCACGCCCGCGACGCCTACGCCGCCACCGTCTGAGCCAGCGCCTCTGAAACCGGCGCAGGCCGCCCGATGAAGTAGCCCTGGGCGTAGTCGACGCCGTAGCCGGCCAGCAGCTCGAGCGCCTCGGCGTCCTCGACGCCCTCCGCGATGGTCTTCTGGCCCAGCGCCCCTGCGATGGAGACGATCGAGCGGACGATGCGCTGGTCGGCGGGGTCGTGCGCGATGTCGCGGACGAACTCCATGTCGATCTTCAGGTAGCCCACCGGCACGTGCTTGAGGTAGCTGAAGGAGCCGAAGCCCGTGCCGAAGTCGTCGAGCGCGAAGCCGCACCCGATCCGGCCCAGGCGCTCGGCGAACTCGCGGGCCTGGTCGAAGTGCGAGGTCGCCGCGGTCTCGGTGATCTCGAAGACGAGCTTGGCGGGGTCGGTGCCCGCGTCGACCGCCTGGGCGACCATCCGCGTGAGCTCGCGGTCGCCGATCGAGTGGGCCGACAGGTTGACCTCGACGGCATGGCCGTCCCCGGCCAGGGCGATCGCCTTCGCGGCCATGCGGCGGTCGATGTCGTTGATCAGGCCGAAGCGCTCGGCGGTCGGGATGAACGCCGCCGGGGGGATGAGGTTGCCGTCCCGGTCGACGATGCGGGCCAGCAGCTCGTGTGACGCGACCTCGCGCGTGCGCAGGCTGATGATGGGCTGGGCGTACGCGACGACGCGGTCCTCGTCGAGGGCGGCGCGGATCTCGTCCACCCAGGTCAGGCCGCCGCGTGGAGTCGCGCCGAGGGCGAAGCGGTCGCGCCCCGCCTCCTTGGCGTCGTACAGCGCGATGTCGGCCGCGACGAGCAGGTCGCCGGCGTCGGCGAAGCGGTCCTTGTCGTAGGCCGCGATGCCGGCGCTGACGGTGATCCCCCGGCTGCCCCGGTGGATCGTCTCGCGCACGCGCTGGAGGACGTGCGCGGCGACCACGGCGGCCATGGCGGCGTCGGCCTCGGCCAGCAGCAGCGCGAACTCGTCGCCTCCGAGGCGCGCGATGAACACGTCCGAGCCGATCGCCCCTCGCAGGCACGATCCGATCGCGCGGATGAGCTCGTCGCCCGAGGCGTGACCGAATGAGTCGTTGACGAACTTGAAGTGGTCCACGTCGATGATGACCAGGCTGAAGCTCGGGCGCCGGTCCGCGTCGGCCAGCCGCTCGGTCACGGCGCGCTCGAAGCGGTGGCGGTTGGGCAGGCCCGTCAGCCCGTCGTGGTCGGCCGCGTAGCGCAGCTGGAGCTCCGCCTCCCGGCGTGCGGTGACGTCCGCGGCGACGACGAGCCGGACCTCGCGGCCCTCGTAGGTGATCGACTCGGCCATGATCTGCGCCCACAGCGTCGAGCCGTCCTTGCGCCGATGGCGCCATTCGTCGCCGAGCAGCCTTGCCGCGTGCTGGTCCGCCATCGACGCCAGGAGATTCGGCACGTCCTCGGGCGGGCGGATGTCGCGCAGGGTCATCGCGAGGAACTCCTCACGCGAGTAGCCGTAGCGGTTCACGGCCGCGTCGTTGACGGCGAGGAACCCCAGCGTGTCGGGGTCGAAGACCAACATCGCCTCGGGGTTGCGGTCGAACAGCACGCGGTAGCGCTCCTCGCTCGCCGACCAGCGGTTGCTCAGCGTCCGCACGACCCAGCCGGACGTCAGCGCGGTGCCGACGATCATCGCCCAGCCCGCGATCTCCGGGCCCACGGGACGGGCGTGGGGGTCGACCGCGATGACAAGCGCGTACGACAGCCCGGCGAGGGCGGTGAGCGCGAACGCGTCGCGGCGGCTGAAGACGGCGTGGGCGTAGATGAGCGGCCAGAGGTAGAAGAGGGCGAACGGGCTGTTGGCCGTGTGGGTGAACAGCACGGCGGGCCCGATGACACAGAAGATCGTGAAGGCCGTCGTGGCGGGCAGCACTCCGGGCGGCATGCGCGAGGCGAACCCGATGAGCATCAGCCCGATGACGAAGGCGATGCCGGCGGCGGCGAAGACGCCCGGCGCGCTGGTCGCGTGCACCTGGGCGATCGGCACCCACAGGACGGCGAGGATCGCGCCCGTGACGTGGAGCGCCGCGAGCAGGCGTGCATCGAGCGCCGCGCGGGAGGCCGAGGGCCCGCTGCGCGAGGTCAGAAGGGCCGACAGGCGTGCGCCGGACGAAGCGCCGCGTCGGTGGGATGTCGGTTGCACGGGTCTGTGGGTGTGGGGGCGACACCGCAGGGCGGCGTGGTTGTCCCCACAGGGTTTATCGGCAGGTTGTCGGGAGAACGACAACTCCGAACCGGTGAATTTGCGCCTGCCGCGGCCGGGCTTCAGTGCTGCGACGCGCGGATCCGCCCAAACCCGGCGCTCGCGGCGGCCACCGACGGCCGGGGGCGCCCCGCGTAGTCGAACAGCCCCTTCTCGTTGAGCACGGGGCTCACGTGGATGCCCGGCTGGAGCTGCTCGATCGAGCCCCCGCGGAAGTCCGGGCGGATCGCGTAGTCGCGCAGCGCGAACACGAGCATCCCCGACAGCGCCGGGAGCCCGCAGTACAGCGCGATGTGGTGGGCGATCAGGCGCGCCTGGTAACGCAGGCCGCCGAGGGCGTCGGACGGGTTGGCCGGGTCGGCCTCGCCGCCGAACTCCGTGACGATCAGGACCTTGCGGGGGAACAGCGCGCGCAGTGAGGCCACGCGCTGGCGGCTGAGGGCGTCCTGGGCCGCGCCGCTTGGGTCGCCGGGTCGCGCCAGTCCAGGCGCACCATGACCAGGTGCAGGCCGGCCGACAGGCGGGCCGGGCAGTCGAACGGCACGTACGCCCCGGCGTGCGCGCAGGCGTGGCGCCCGTCGATCCAGACCGTGGCCGCGTAGTTCGCGGAGCCGAAGCCCAGCGCGTAGCGGCCCGCGCGGTTCACCTGCAGGCCGGTGCGCAGCCAGCCGACCGATCCTGCGTAGCCGCGCACGCCCGCCGGGCCGGCGATGCGCGCGCCGTTGGGCACGAACGGGAGCGCGACGTCGCGCATGCCGGCGGG
>DAINCW010000012.1:15239-20333 GCA_036732205.1 Solirubrobacteraceae bacterium
GCCGGCGGCGCCGGCCCGGCCCGGTGGCCCCCGCCGCCGCACCCGGCGACCGCGATGGCCAGGAGCCCGGCGGTCGCTACTCGCGGCTGAACGGGAGCTCCGAGGTCAGCCAGGCGATGTACTCGTGGGGGTTGCGCGTCTGGGTGAGGATCTCGCCCGGGCCCGTGAACTCGAAGACGAGGCCCTCACCGCTCTTGAGCGTCTGCATGAGCCCGCTGGTCACCTTGCGGGTGATGTACTGCGTGCCCTCGGTGAACCCGACGAGGTGGCCCGAGTCGAGCACGACCGACTCGCCCGCGCCCAGGGTGATCTTGTCCAGGGCGCCGTAGCAGGAGCAGACGACCCTGCCGGTGCCCGTGATGCGCACGAGGAAGCCGCCCTCGCCGCCGGCGAGGTTCTTGAAGCCACCCCACTTGGTGTCGAGCTCCAGCGCGTCCGACGAGCACAGCCAGGCGCCGCGGACGAGGTTGTAGACGTCGGCGACGTCGATCATGGCGACGTCGCCGGGCAACCGTGCGGCGCAGTCGATCCAGCCGCCGTCCGCGCCGGCGTTGAAGCGTGTGATGAACAGGGACTCGCCGCCCAGCACGCTGCGCTTGAGCGACTTCACGAGGCCGCCCTCCATCTTGGCCTCCACGGTGACGCCGGTCGAGTGGGCCATCATCGCGCCGGATTCGGCCTTGAGTGACTCGTTCGCGGCGAGCTGCGCGCGGGCGACGGCGAAGGCGGGGTTGTGGCGGATCGAGACGTCCATGGGCTCCTCTCGTTGGGGGGCGGGGCGGGCGCCGACCCTATCCGCCCAGGCACCTCCCCACACGGCTACGCTCGGCGCGTGCAGACGACGCTGGGAGACCGCCTCCGCAGCCGCGACGAGCGCCGGTTCGTCGGCCGGGCCACCGAGATCGGGCGCTTCGACGAGCTGCTCGCCCGCCGGGACGTCCCCTCCGTGGTCCTCATCCATGGTCCGGGCGGGATGGGCAAGAGCACCCTGCTGCGCGAGATCGCGCGCAGGGCGGACGCGAGCGGGCGCCCAGTCTGGCTCGTCGACGCGCGCGAGCTTGCGCCCGCGCCGGGCGAGCTCGAGCAGGCCCTGTCGGGCGCCACCGACGCCGAGAACCCGGTGGTCCTGTTCGACACGTGGGAACGCATGTCGGCCGCCGGCGCGCACCTGCGCCGCGTGCTGCTGCCGATGCTGCCCGACACGACGCTCGTCGTGATCGCCGGGCGCGAGGCGCCCGAGGCCGATTGGTTCCAGGGCGGGTGGGAGCAGGTCGTCGAGGAGCTGCCCATCGCACCCCTCACCCGCGCGGACGCCGAGGCGCTCGTGCGCGAGCACGGGGTGTCCGCCGACGAGCGCGTCAGCGAGATCGTTGCCTGGGGGCAGGGCGCGCCACTCGCGCTCGCCTTGGCCGCCGACGCCGCGCGGATCGACCCGGCGTGGCGCACGGAGGGGGTCGAGGAGCGGCCCGAGCTCGTGCGCGCCCTGGTGCGACGGGTCACCGAGACCGAGCTCGACGGCGGCAACCGCGAGGTCGCGGCCGTCGCCGCCCTCGCTCGCACCACCACCCGCGCCATGCTGCGCGAGGTCCTGCCCGAGGTCGACCCGGCTGAGGCGGAGCAGTGGCTGCGGCGGCTGACCTTCTCCGAGGCGATGGGACCCGGCGTCACGCTGCACGACCTCGCTCGCCGCGCCCTGCGCGCCGACCTGCGCAACCGGGCGCCCGATCGCGAGCGCGAGCTGCGCCGGCGCATCGCCGATCACCTCTACGCCCGCGCGGTGGCCGGCAACCCCTGGCTGATGCTCGATCTCGCTGAGCTCATCGACGACCAGGCGCTGCGCTGGGGCTTCGGGGCCGAGGGCAGCGTCGAGTACCGCCTCGACGGCCCGCGCGAGGGCGACATCGAGATCATCGACCCGCAGATGGTCGAGCGCGAGAACTCCGCCTGGTGGTTGGGCGCGCGCGAGTTCTTCCTCCATGCGCCCGAGCGCGTCATCGTCGTGCGCGACCGCACCGCCGCCCCGGCGGGCTTCTGCATCGCCGTGACGCCCGACAACGCGCCGCAGACCGCCGAGCGGGACTCGGTGCTGGGCGCGTGGCTCGCCCACGCCCGCAAACGGGCGCCCGAGGGCGACGCGATCCTGTGGCGCGACTCCGTCGACCTGACCGCGGACACGACGGGCGACATCAGCTCACCCGTGCTGGCGCTGCTCAACACCGCGGCGATGCTGCGCTCCGGGCTCGCCAACCCCCGCTATCTCTACCTGCCCATCGATCCGGGCAACGAGGCGGCGGTGGCGTTCTCACAGGGCATCGGGGCCAAGCACGTGCCGCGACTGGACGCGGACGTCAACGGCAAGGTCCAGGAGTGCCACATCTTCGACGCGGGGCCCGGTGGGACGCTCGCGGGCGTGCGCGGCGCCATCTACGCCGAGCTGGGCCTGCCGGTGCCGGAGCCGGGCGAAGCATCGCCCGCCCCCGTCGCAGGCGCCGGTCCGGTGCTCGATGCGGACACCGTGAAGGAGGTGCTGCGCAACGTCCACCGTCCGCTCGAGCTGGCCGCGAGCCCGCTCGCCACCGGGACCTCGCCCGAGGACCGCGCCGAATCGGTGCGCCGCCTGCTGCGCGACGCGGTGGCCGGGGCGTTCGGGCACACCGCGGACGAGGAGCTGCTGCGCAAGATCGTCGAGCGCGGCTACCTCGATGCGGACACCAGCCACGAGCGCGTGGCCGACGAGCTCTACCTGTCGCGGGCCACGTACTTCCGCCGGCTGCGGCAGGCCTCCGGCCGGATCGCCGCGTACGTGCTCGCCCGTCAGGTCGACTGAGAGGTCGTTTCAGAATCCGGGCGCGCGTGCGCGTCTTCAGCGGCGAGGCCCTACGGCCGCTCGGCGCCGTGGCCGCGGTACTCGTTGTCCGCGCGCTTCTCGCCGAACGCCTGGACGACGGCGAAGACGATGATGCCGGTGATGATCGCCGGGAACACGACGAAGAAGACGACGACGAGCCCGAGCGTGTCGGTGAGCGAGCTGGCGAGGACCACGGCGGCGCCAGCATACCCGCCGACCTTTGCCGGCCGCCGGTAGGGTCGCGGCCAATGTCACGGACCGGGCGGATGGCGCGCGAGCGCAGCAAGCAGCGGATGGCCGCCTCGGACACGCCGGTGACGCGCCCGAAGCCCGGAGCCCCCGGCGACAAGCCGATCCCGGAGCCACCGGAGCCGACCGTCCGCCAGCGGCTGCGCTACCGCTTCGACGCCACGATGTCGCGCGGGCCGATCGCGCTCGTCGCCGAGATCCAGGACCCGGCGAACCTGGAGGCGGCGCGGCTGGTGGGCGGCGACGAGACCGTCCTGATCGACAAGCGCGAGACGATCGCGCGGCTCATCGTCCAGACCTCCCGGCAGTCGGGCGCGTCGGTCGTCTACACCGAGCTCTTCGACTTCGACGGCGACGAGATCTACTTCAGCGAGGACCCTGGCCTCGTCGGCAGGACGTTCGGCGAGGCCCTGTTCGCCTACGAGGACTGCACGGTAATCGGGCTGCGCCGTGCGCAGGGCGGAGTGAAGGTCAACCCGCCGGCGGACACGCCCATCGCGCCGGGGGACATGGTCATCGCGATCGCCGAGGACGACTCGCGCCTGGAGGCGGCCCAGCCGATGGTCGCGACGGTCGACGAGGCGGCGATCGTGGCCGCTCCGCGCCGGCCGGAGCCGCCGCAGCGCGTGCTGATCGTCGGCTGGAACCAGCGCTCGGTCACCGTCATCCGCGAGCTGGAGAGCTACGTCGCGCCGGGCTCGGCGGTGACGGTGGTCGCTGACCACCCGGGGGTCGAGGCGGAGCTGGACGACGTCCGGCCGGGCCTGGCCAACCTCCAGCTCGCGTTCCGGCGCGGCAACACGACCGACCGCGCGACGCTGGAGACGCTGGACCTCGGCTCCTACGACCACGCGATCGCCATGCCGTACTCCGACGACCTCGACGCCCAGCGGGCCGACGCGCGCACGCTGATCACGCTGCTGCACCTGCGCGACATCGCCGCCGGCCTGGACCGCCGCGTGTCGATCGTGAGCGAGATGCTCGACGACGGCAACCGCCAGCTCGCGCAGGTCACCGAGGTCGACGACGTGATCGTGTCGGACAAGATCCTCAGTCTCGTGCTCGCGCAGATCTCGGAGAACGCCGAGCTCGCCGACGTGTTCGAGGACCTGCTCGACGCCGAGGGCTCCGAGATCTACATGCGCCCGGTCGCCGAGTACGTGGCGCTGGGGCGTGAGACGAGCTTCGCCACGGTGGTCGAGGCCGCCCGCCGGCGCGACGAGGCGGCGATCGGCCTGCGGTTCGCGCACTCCTCCCACGACCCGGAGGCGAGCTACGGCGTGGTCGTGAACCCGGCGAAGTCCCGGCGCTTCACGCCCGAGCCCGACGACCGCATCGTCGTGCTCGCGGAGGACTGAACGCGGAAGGCCGATGGCTCGTGGCCTCGACATCGACGCGTTCGAGGTGCTCTATCGAGAGAGCGCGGACGACGTCTACGCCTTCATCGCGGGCATGGTCCGCGAGCGCGACATGGCCGAGGAGGTCACCGCGGAGGCCTTCGAGAAGGCGCTGCGCAGGCGCTCGACCTTCGACGCATCGCGCGGCTCGGCGCGCGGCTGGCTGTTCGGCATCGCGCGCAACGCGGCGCTCGACGAGCTGCGCCGCCGCAAGCGCGTGCAGCCCACCGACGAGCCGCCCGAGCCCGAGGCGCGGCCGGGCAGCCGCGACGACGCCGACGAGCTGCGCGCCGAGCGCCTGACCATCCGTGCGGGGCTCGCGCGGCTCACAGACCGCGACCGCGAGCTCGTTGCGCTGAAGTTCTACGCCGACCTCAGCCACGCCGAGATCGGCGAGGCGATGGGCGTCAGCGAGTCCAATGCAGGGACCATGCTGCACCGGGCTATGGTCCGTCTCAGAGAGGTCTGCGCGGATGCCGCCTGAACCCAGCTTTCCCGAGGAGCCCGACCTCGTGGCCCTGCGTGAGCAGCCCCGGCCCGAGTTTCGCCGCGCGCTGGACGAGCGCATGGCGGCCGCCATCGCGCGCGAGCGCGAGCGCG
>DAINCW010000012.1:20343-24863 GCA_036732205.1 Solirubrobacteraceae bacterium
TCGTCGTCGTGGTGAGCGGCGGCGGGTCGAGCGCGACGAAGCCCTCCCTCAGCGCGAGCGTCGCGCCCGACGTCGCGCCCTCCGCCGCGCTCGCCGCGCCGTCGGCCGCGGCGCCCAGGTCGGCGGAGGCGGGCAAGCGGCCGCCGCCGACCAGCGTTCGTCTCGCGGGCACCCGCGGCCACGACGTGCGCATCACCTACCGCGCGCAGACGCCCGGGGCGCTGCGGGCGCTTCTCCTCGACTCCTCGCGCCACGCGGTCGCGCGCATCGACAACGTGCACATCCCGGCGGGCAGCGGCACGGTCACCCTGCACGCCAAGCACGTCAGGCCCGGGCGCTACCACCTCGCCGTCATCTGCCGCGCGGGCCCGCGCCGCACGCTGGCGGCGGACGTGACGCTGCCCTAGCTGCCCCAGCCGACGGTCCGCACGCTACGAGCCGGGGGCAAGGGACCCCGGATGCTCCGGGCCGACCTCGAGCCCCATCGCATTGGTCTGGGGCGTTCCGCCGCCCGGGGTGAGCAGCCCCTGAGGGTCGTCGACGACGATCGTGTTGACCATCTTGTCCCACAGCTCCTGCTTGTCGTCGTCCCAGAGGAGCCAGAAGTAGACGATCCCGAGCGTGATGTAGGCGAGCATGCCGACGACGAACTTGGCCAGGATCTCGCGCAGGAACATCCTGCCCCAGCCGGCCGCCCGGCTGTCGCGCAGGTCGACGGTGCGCATCTTCAGCAGCTGCTTCGCGGGGGTCTGGCCGCGGGTCCAGACGATCAGCGACCACACGATCCAGCCGATCCAGAGGGTCACGACCATCAGCAGCAAGTCCAGGCAGTACGCGCCGAACCGGCGTCCGGCCGAGCTCAGACGCACCCCGGCGGGCAGCCCCTGCACCTGCTTGCAGTTCCGGCACGCGACGCCCTGGCCCCACTCGCGGCTGCAGACCGGGCACGGCCTGATGACGGCGGGGGTGATGGGCGGAGTGGTGACGGCTTCGGTCATGCGCGGGTCCGGTGGGTCACTACGCGCGCACGAGCGGGGCGGCTCCGGGCCGCCCCGCCCTCACGCAAGGGGTGCTACGAGCCGGCGGGCGCCTCGACGGCGGGCGTCGCGGGGCCGGCACCGAGCTGCGCCTGCCATACGGGGTTGAGGCCGCTCTGCATGTACGCGTACATGGCGGGGCTGAACGCGATGGCCAGCAAGAATCCGAGCCAACCGTTCAAAGGTTCCACTTTGTTCAGCCTCTGCGCGGCCTGAACACGCTTGAACGTGTGGACGATCGAGATGATCGCCGGGATCCCGAGTGCGAGGGCGCCGACAGTGATGGCGAGGATCGAAGTCGTGGGATTGTCCCCGAGCTCGTCAGTCCGGCCGGTCGCTTTGCCCAGCTCGGCCATCTCCTTGTTGATCTTGTAGTACCAGACATAGATGTAGATCCCGAAGGTGACGAGACCAAGCAGCGCCACGTTGATGGGGCTGCGGATCTTGGCGACCTCGCTGGTCCCGGGGATCTGGACTTCCTGTACTGCCATGTGGCAAAGCTCCTTGGTAAGGGGTCGGGCCGACGTTAGCCGGGATACCGGCGTGATTGGGTTTTCTTCACGAGCGCGGCTACGCGAAGTGCGGCCGCAGCAGCGTGAGCCAGGACCGGACCTTCTGTTGGTACTCAGTCGGACAGCGCTGGAGACGTGAGGCGGGCAGCAGCCCCGCCTTCAGGATGATCCCGTAGTCCTTCTGGTTGGACCCGGCGATCCAGCAGATGATCTCGTAGGCGCGCTGCGCGTCGAGCGAGTGCTCGTCGAAGTAGCTGGACTCCGACGGCGGGCCGGTGAGGTGTTGCAGGCCGTTGAAGAAGTCGGCCGCGTCGAATGCGTACTCGTCGCCGTGGCTGACGAACTTCGTCATGAACACCGCGGCCAGCGCATCGACGGCGTCCTCCTCCTTGCCGAGGACCGGCAGGTTGAACTGGTCGACGAACATGTGGCCGAGCTCGTGGATGAAGATGAAGTCGTCCACGGCCGCGAGCTCCTTGCCGAACTCGTAGTCGGACTGGTGCGGGTTCTGCTGCCTGATGATCCCGGCGGTGAAGTCGACGAAGCCGTAGTAGAGCGTGAGCGTGCGTTTCGCCGGGTCGTAGTTGGGCGAGTCCTGGCCGTTGCGGCCGACGATGTGGATGTCGTGGGGCAGCTTGAAGTTCTTGGTGAAGCCGGCGGCGATCCCGTCCACGCCGCCCAGCTTGAGCAGCTGCTGGGCCTGCGCGGCGGCGCTGTCGGCCGGCTTCTCGTAGCTGACGATCAGCTTGCCGCGCGGCTGGTGCGTCTTCGGCTTGCTGCTCGTCTTCTTCGAGCTCGACGACCCGCAGGCGGTCACGGCGAGCGCGGCGATCAGCACCAGGATGGCGGCAACGAGCTTCCGTGCGGTCACGGCGCGCGAGCCTACCGATAGCGTCCGGCGTCATGACGCAACCGCCCCCGGAGCTGTGGCTCGCGCGCCACGGCGAGACCGACTGGACGCTGTCGCGCCAGCACACCGGGCTCACCGACCTGCCGCTGACCGCGCACGGGGAGGAGCAGGCGCGTGAGCTGGCGGGCAGGCTGGCCGGGACCGACTTCGCCGTCGTGTGGTCCAGCCCGCTGCGGCGCGCGCTCGACACGGCGCACCTCGCCGGCTTCGCGCAGCCGCGTATCGACGATCGCCTCGTCGAGCTGGACTACGGCGAGTACGAGGGGGTCACGACGGCGGACATCCGGCGCGACCGGCCCGACTGGGACCTGTGGACGGACGGCTGCCCGGGCGGCGAGTCGGTGGACGACGTCGGCGCGCGGATGGACTCGCTGATCGCCGACCTGCGTCGCGGGGCCGGGCCGATCGTCGCGTTCGCCCATGGCCACGCGCTGCGCATCCTCGCCGCGCGGTGGCTCGGCCTGCCGGCGCGCGAGGGCCGCGCGCTGCTGCTCGCGCCCGCGGGGATCGGCGTGCTCGGCTCCGAGCACGGCCACCCGGCGGTCGCGCGCTGGAATCCGTAGGCTCGCCGTCCCATGCCGACCGCTCTCGTCACCGGCGCCTCGACCGGTATCGGGCGTGCCACCGCGCTGCGGCTGGCGGCCGACGGCTGGGACGTCTTCGCCGGCGTGCGCAAGGAGAAGGACGGTGCGGCGCTGACCGCCGACGGCGGCGAGCGTGTGCGGCCGGTCCGGATCGACGTCACCGACGAGGCCTCGATCGCGGCCGCCGCGGAGCAGGTGCGGGCGTTCGTGGGCGACCGCGGGCTCGACGGACTGGTCAACAACGCCGGGGTCGCGATCGGCGGGCCGCTGGAGGCGGTGCCGCTCGACTCGCTGCGCCGCCAGCTCGAGATCAACGTCATCGGCCAGGTCGCCGTCTGCCAGGCCTTCCTCGCGATGGTGCGCGCGGCGAAGGGGCGCGTGGTGTTCACGGGCTCGGTGGGCGGTCAGGTGGCGTTGCCGTTCGTCGGCCCGTACGCGGCCTCCAAGCACGCGCTCGCGGGCATCGCGTTCTCCCTGCGGCGCGAGATGCGGCGCTTCGGCGTGTGGGTGGCGATCGTCGAACCGGGCGCCGTCAAGACGCCGATCTGGGACAAGGGACGCGCGAGCGCGGACGACCTCGAGGCGCAGTTGCCGCCGCAATGGCTGGAGACCTACGGCTTCGCCCTCACGGCGGCGCGGCACACGATCGACCACGCCGACAGCAGCGCCGTGCCGCCGGAGAAGGTCGCCGACGCGATCGTCCATGCCCTCACGGCGTCCAGGCCGAAGGCGCGCTACGTGATCGGCTCCGAGGCCAAGCGCAGCGTGCTCATGCAGAGGCTGCTGCCGGTCCGCGCCTTCGACGCGGCCGTCGCGCGCTTCATGAAGCTGAACGACTGACGTAGAGGACGGCGATGGTCCGCTCGCCTGCCGCCCTCGCTCACAACCTGCCTGGGCACGTCAGCTAGCGGTGCTTCTTGGCCTTCGGCGCGAACACGACGGCCGTGCGCTTCGCGAGACCACTCACGTTGCGCGCGGCGTCGGCCGCGGCGCCGACGAGCCGGATCTTGACGGACCGCGACTTCTTCAGGGCCTTCTTGCCGGCCTTCGTGAGGCGGATGGCGACGGGCGCGTCGCGGTTCGCCGCGCCCACCGCGTAGCCGACGCCGAGGATCTTCTTGCCGGCCATCGCGTAGACCGCCATCGAGCAGGCCTCGTTGCAGCGCGCGCGGACGCGAAGGCCCCGGCGCAGCGCGTCGGCGCGCTTGGTCGTCGCGACGGGGGAGATCGTGAAGCTCGGGGCGTGCGTGTCGGAGCTGCCTGCGGAAGCGCTCCCGCCGCTCGGTCCGCCGCCCGAGCCCGAGGTGCCGCCGCCGGAGCCGCCGCCGGACTTGCCGCCGGTGCCCGTCGTGCCGCCCGAGCCGGAGCCGCCCCCGGTCCCGCCCGAGCCGCCGGGAGGCGTCCCGGTCACCGTGCCGATCAGCTTGCCGGCGGTGTCGATGATCGTGCCGGTGGTCTGGTCGATCGTTCCGATGAC
>DAINCW010000013.1:0-12603 GCA_036732205.1 Solirubrobacteraceae bacterium
CACCCGAGCCGGCGCGGCGGACCCGCACCAGGAGCGCCACGGCGCGCTCGGAGCCCGCTCCGCTCACGCGCACGTCGACGTGGCAGCTGCCACCGGAGCACGCGACGGCGCCGATGCGCGTACGCAGCTTGCCCGTCGGCGTGACCGGGACGACCGGAGGCTGCGGCACCGCCTGCCCCGATTCGCCCGCGATGAAGGCGGCCTCGCCCGTCACCCGCGTGTACACGCCGGGCTCCGTCGGGTCGCCGCACCGATCGCCGCCGAAGGAGACGATGCCGACGAGCTCGGCCACGCCGCCGGCGTTCGCCACCAACGGGCCGCCGCTGTCGCCCTGGCACGAGTCGCGCCCGGCCGTCGAGGTGCACAGCATCGTCGCCGGGTCGTAGCCGTCGTAGGCGCGCGCGCAGTGGTTGTCGGCCACGACGCCCACCAGGACGGCCTGGAGGTCGTCGGTGAACGTCTGCGGGATCTGGCTGATCAGGCCCCAGCCGGCGACGGCGAGCGTCGCGCCCGGCGCGGTGAGGCCGGTGTCCCCTGGACCCGCCACGGCAGCCGGCTCCGCGCTCGTCGGACTGGCGAGGTGCAGGACGGCGATGTCGTGGCCATTGCCGTCGGCGCTCCACTTCGGCTCGCGATCGATCGCCGTGACCAGGCTGCGCTGCCCGGTCGATGCGTCGGAGAGTCGCGAGCGCCCGGTGACCACGTCGACGTCGCCCGGGGTGATGCCCTCGACGCAGTGCGCCGCCGTGACGACCCGGTCGGGCGCGATCACGGTGCCGCCGCAGAACTGGCCGTCGTAGGCGTTGGCGCCATGCGAGACCAGGGCGGCGATGAAGGGCCAGGCACCAGGCGCCGCGGGGGTGCCCCCCACGATCCGGACGTCGGCGGCACCCGCCGAAGCGGCGCAGGTCAGCAGCGCGGCCGCGGCCAGCGCGGCGGTGAGGAAGAGGCGGCATCCGTGCATAGGGAGTCTCCTGATAGAGCTAATCGGAACATTGGCCCCTACGCCTGAGCCCAATTCTTCATCACACCCGTCGCCCGCCGCCCCCCTGACCGGGCTGGCGCGCGTCGTCGTGGCGTGCGTGGGTCTTGCCGCGCTGAGCCTTTTCGCTCCGTGGGCGCTCACGTACGACCCCTGGGCGTGGCTCATCTGGGGTCGGGAGATCGGCCATTTCGCGCTTAACACGAACTACGGGCCGTCGTGGAAGCCGCTGCCCGTCCTGTTCACGACGCTCTACGGGCTCGTCCCCTCAGCGGCGCCCGCGCTGTGGGTGATGACGGCCCGCGCCGCGGGCCTGGCGTCGATCGCGCTCGCCTTCCGGGTCGCGCGCCGCCTGGGCGGCGGCGTGGCGGGTGGGCTCGTCGCGGCCGCGTGCGTCGCCCTGATCACCGACTACGGGCGGTTTGCCGCCAACGGCTACTCAGAGGGGCTGCTCGCCGCGTTCCTGCTCACCGGGATCGAGCTGCACCTCGTGGGCCGGCGACGGGCGGCACTCACCGTGGGCTTTTGCGCCTGCCTCCTGCGACCCGAGGCCTGGCCGTTCGCCGGGCTGTACGCGCTCTGGCTGGCCCGCCGCGACCCCGCCGTGCGCCGGGCGGTTCCGGCGCTGGTCGTGCTCGGGGGCGTGCTGTGGTTCGGCGCGGAGCTGTGGGGCTCGGGCGACGCCTTCCGCGCCGGCTCTCGCGCCCACACCCCGAACCCCAACTCGCTGGCGTTCTCCGACCATCCCGCGTGGGAGGTCCTCAAGCGGGCCGTGTCGCTGCTGCCGTGGCCCGCGCGCATCGGCTTTGTGGCGCTGCCGGTCGCCACCCGCCGCCTGCGCCTGCCCGACGGCTCGCGCGCGCGCGCGCTCGAGGTCCTGGCGCTGGCCGCGGTCGCCTGGGTGGCCATCGTGGCCGCGATGACCGAGGGGGGCTTCTCGGGCAACACGCGCTACCTGATGGCGCCGCTGGCCCTCGTAGGGGTTGCCGCCGGCGCGACCTGGGGCCTCGTCGCCGCCCGGCTGCTGCCCGGCCGCGGCCGCGTCGCCACGGCGGCGGCCCTCGGGCTCGCCCTCGTGACGTCGATCGGGTCGATCACGAACCTCGACAAGGCCGGGGGTGCGATCCACAGCGAGTCCAGGCTCATGCACGCGCTCGACGTCGCGATCCACCGTGCCGGCGGCCCGCGGGCGATCCTGCACTGCGGACAGCCCACGATCGGGCCCTTCCACGTGCCCGCGCTGGCGTGGCGCCTCGACGTGTCGTTCTCGCGCGTTTCGAGCGCTCCGGCGGGCAAGGACATCGTCCCCCGCTACCCGGGCACCGTCTGGCGGGCCACGCCGGGCTACGCCGGGCCCCCGCGCGCGACACCCATCAACATCGACGACCCGCGCTTCCGCCCCATCGCCACCGCCGGGCCGTGGCAGGTCCTCGCGGCGTGCGGCCGCTGAAAACCGGCCGCAGGCTCTACCCTCCCCGCCGATGGCCACCGTCGCCCTGCGCCGTCCCGGCGCGGTCTGGGCACGGTCGATCGCCGGTCTGAAGCTCGCCGACCTGACCGGCATCGCCGCCCTGTCCGCGCTCGCGCTCGTGCTCCACACGGGTCATCTCGGCACGCCCTTCTGGATCGACGAGGGCCTGTCCGTCGGCATCGCTTCGCACCCGCTGGGCGACATCCCGTACCTGCTGCGCCAGGACGGCTCGCCACCGCTGTACTACATGCTCCTCCACCTCTGGATCTCGGTCTTCGGGAACTCCGAGACCGCCACGCACTGGCTGTCGGAGGTGTTCGCCGTGCTGTGCGTGCCCGCCTCGTGGTGGGCCGGGCGCAGCCTCTTCGGCCCGCGCGTGGGCTGGACGATGGCCGGCCTGGCGGCGCTGCTGCCCTTCTTCTCCACCTACGCGCAGGAGACCCGGATGTACTCGCTGGCCGTCCTGCTCGGCATCGGCGCGACGGCCTGCTTCGTGCACGCGTACGTCTACGGCCGGCAGGGCTATCGCATCCCGTTCGGCGTCCTGCTCGCGGCGCTGCTGTACACGCACAACTGGGCCTACTTCTTCGGCACCGGCCTCGTGGCCGTCCTCGTGCTGGTGTGGCGCCAGGCTGACGCCGAGCAGCGCCGGCGGCTGCGCCGCGACGCCGCCGTGGGCTTCGGCACGACGGCCGTGCTCTACGCCCCGTGGATCCCGAACTTCGTCTACCAGACGCTGCACACCGGAGCGCCCTGGGCGACGGCGCCGTCGGTCAAGGGGCTGCTGCACGCGCCCAACCTCCTCCTCGGCGGCCAGTCGGGCACCGTCGTGATCGGCCTCATCGCGGGCGCCGGGCTCGCGACGCTGCGCGCGGGCACGACGCGCGAGCGCCGCGTCCTGCTGCCGGCGCTCGTGCTCCTCGTCCTCGTCCCGATCGTGGTCGCCTGGACGCTGTCGCAGGTCAGCCCGGCCTGGGCCACGCGGTACCTCGCGGTCGCCGTCGGGCCAATCCTGCTCCTCGCCGGGGTGGGACTGAGCCGCGCCGGGCGCCTCGGCCAGGCCGCACTGGTCGTATTGGCGCTGCTGTGGGCCTTCTATCCGTCACCTGACTCGAAGAGCAACGTCCACTGGTTGGCCACGACGATCGGCCAGCAGATGCACCGCGGCGACCTGGTGATCTCCACGCAGCCCGAGCAGGTCCCGGTGCTGCACTACTACCTGCCGGCCGGGATGACGTACGCGACGCCGTTCGGCGTGCAGCGCGACACCGGCGTCACCGACTGGCGCGACGGCACCGGCCACTTCGACGACACGGACGCCGACCACCAGCTGCTGCCGCTGCTGGCCAGGCTGCGCGTAGGCCAGCAGGTGCTCTTCGTCAAGCCGATCGTCCTGAACGCAGCGCGCTGGCGCGCACCCTGGACGAGCCGCATCCGCGACCGCACGGTGGAGTACGACGGCCTGCTGCGCGGGGATCCCCGCTTCGAGCTGCTCCAGACGATCCCGCAGAACTACCGCAACCCCGGCCCGATCCCGCTCCAGGGCCTGCTGTTCGTCAAGACCCGCGCGTAGCGACTCCCGGGGTCAGCTAGTGGCGGAAGTGCCGGCGGCGGGTGAAGACCATCGTGATCTGTGCAGCGTCGGCGGCGACCACGACCTCGTCGTCGCGCACCGAGCCGCCCGGCTGGATGATCGCGCGCACACCCGCGTCGATCGCGGCCTGCGGGCCGTCGGCGAACGGGAAGAACGCATCAGACGCCAGAGCCGCGCCCTCGAGCGGCGACTGCGCCTTCTCGACGGCGAGGCGCACCGAATCCACCCGGCTCATCTGCCCAGCCCCGATCCCGACCGTCGCGAGGTCCTTGGCCAGGACGATCGCGTTCGACTTCACGTGCCGGCTCACCCGCCAGGCGAAGAGCAGGTCGCTCCACTGCGGCTCTTCGGGCTGGCGCTCGGTCACGACCTCCATCTCCGAGCGCTCCTCGAGGTCCGCGTCGGTGTCCTGGACGAGCAGGCCGCCGTGGACCTGGCGGATCGCCGGCTCGGCGATGGGCGGCGTGCGCCGCTCGTGGTCC
Source organism: Solirubrobacteraceae bacterium (assembly GCA_036732205.1). Classification (GTDB taxonomy): domain Bacteria; phylum Actinomycetota; class Thermoleophilia; order Solirubrobacterales; family Solirubrobacteraceae; genus VAWY01. The sequence goes on from DAINCW010000013.1 coordinate 4,530, forward strand.
TCCAGCAGGCGGGTGTTGGGCTTCTCGGTCAGCACGTCCAGCGCGTCCTCGTCGTAGCCCGGCGCGATGACCACCTCGATGAACTGCCCCGACAGCGCCTCGGCCAGCTCGCGGTCGATGGGCCGGTTGAGGACGATCACTCCGCCGAACGCGCTGGTGGGATCGCACGCGAACGCCCGCCGGTACGCCTCCAGCGCCGTCGTCGCGAGGGCCACGCCGCACGGATTGTTGTGCTTGACGATCACGCACGCCGGCACCTCGAACTCGCGAGCGACCGCGCGCGCCGAGTCCAGGTCGAGCAGGTTGTTGTACGAGATCTCCTTGCCGTGGTGCTGCTGCACCATCGACAGCACGTGGCTGCGCGCGCCGACCTGCGTATAGAACGCCGCGCGCTGGTGCGGGTTCTCGCCGTACGGCAGGTCGGTGACCTTCTCGAACGCCCGCACGAACAGCGGCGGGAAGTCGTCGCCCTTCTCGGCGAACCACCGGGCGATCGCGGTGTCGTAGCGCGCGGTCAGCGCGAACGCCTCGCCGGCGAGGTTCTCCCGCGTGCCCATCGACAGCTTGCCGTCCGACGCCTGGAGCTCGGCCAGGACGGCGTCGTAGGCCTCGGGGCGCACGACGGGAGCGGCGAACGCGTGGTTCTTCGCCGCAGCGCGGATCATCGTCGGGCCGCCGATGTCGATGCTCTCGATGACCTCCGCCTCGGTCACGCCGCGCTGGGCCGACGTGCGCTCGAACGGATAGAGGTTCACGCACACGAGGTCGATCCACTCGACGCCCTGCTCCGCCGCCGCGAGCACGTGCTCGGGGTTGTCGCGCACGGCCAGCAGCGCCGCGTGGATCGTGGCATGCAGCGTCTTGACGCGCCCGTCCATGATCTCCGGGAAGCCCGTGACGTCATCGATGGTGCGGACGTCGAGGCCCGCCTCGGCCAGCGCACTGGCCGTGCCGCCCGTGGACACCAGCTCGACGCCGAGTTGCGCCAGCCCCTTCGCGAAGTCGACGATGCCGCGCTTGTCGGAGACCGACAGCAGGGCACGGCGAACGCGCACCTCTCCGGGCGCGATCAGGTACTGCTCACGGTCGGACGGTGGGCCTTCCGGGGCGATATCGGCGAGCATACGCGGCCACCCGGCGCGCGGGTTGAGACCCCGGGCGCGCGGGAATGCTTCGCCCGAGCGACTTCAACGAGGAGCGACATGACCGCCGACACCCGGGACCAGGAGCAGCGCCTCACCGAGACCACCGACGAGGCCGAGCGCGATGCCGACCGGCTCGAGGACCGCCTCGGCGAGCTCGATGAGCACGTCAAGGAGACCAGGAAGGGCTGGGAGGCCAAGAAGCAGGCGGCGAAGGGCCCGACGGCCGCGGGCGACGCCGAGGACGCCGACGACGCCGCGGGCGGCGAGGACGCGTCGGGCTTCGACGACCCCGAGGCCGACGAGGAGGAGGACTCCGAGGACGACGCCAAGTCGGCCGAGGACTGACGTCAGCCGTCGATCAGGATCCGGCGCGCGTTGCCCGGGTCACGGCGCACCGCGCCGCGCGCGATGAGGCGCACCGCCTCGGGCAGGAGCCGGTGCTCCAGCGGGCGCAGCGCGTCGTGAACGGCGTCGGGGTCCGTCGCGTCCGCGATCTCCAGCGACTCCTGGAGGACGATCGCGCCGGTGTCGACGCCCTCGTCGACGAGGTGCACGGTCACCCCGAAGACCTTGACCCCGTAGTCGACGGCCTGGGCGATCGCGATCCTGCCGATGCCCGGAAACGCCGGCAGCAGCGACGGGTGCACGTTGATCACGCGGTCGGGGAAGCGACCCAGGAACGCGCCCGACAGCAGCTGCATGTACCCGGCCAGCACGACGAGTTCGACCCCGCGCTCGGCCAGCCAGTCGGCGATCGCCTCGTCGCGCGCCTCGCGGTCGGGGTACTCGTCGCGCGGGAATACCCGGGTCTCCACGCCGCGCGCCAAGGCGCGCTCGAGCGCCGGCGCGTCGGCCTTGTCCGACGCGACCGCGACGACCTCAGCCTCCCGGCCGTGGACGGTGTCGAGCAGCGCGCCGAGGTTCGTCCCCGCGCCGGAGGCCAGGACGCCGACGCGCAGGCTCACGCCGCGAGCTTGGGGTAGGCGCCGCCGGTCGAGCGCAGCTGCCCTTCGTCGAGCAGGGCGTCAACGCGGGCGAGGACGTCGTCGGCGCGCAGGTGGGCGAACGCGCCGTAGGCGGGCAGGCCGTCGTAGGAGTACTTGACGACGACCTTCGAGCGCCCGCCGCGCAGGATCTCGACCGCTCGGGTGCGCCCGACCGCCGGCTCCGCCGTCGTGACGACCTCGACGATCGCCTCGTCGAGGTTCTCGGGAACCGGGCCGCCCTCGGCTACGCGAGGCGCCGGCGCCGCGGCGCGCACGGCCTCCGGCAGCGCCTCGGAGGCGCACACGTCGCAGCACGGCACGTCGGCCCGCGGTGCGGAGCCGTCCCCGAAGTGGCGCAGGATCGCCTTGCGCCGGCAGACGTCGCCCTCGACGTAGGCCCAGATCGACCGGTACTGGGCCCAGCGCGCGCGCTCGGCGTCTCCCACGCCGGCCCGGCACGCCGCGCGTGCGCGGCCGTCGTACGCGGTGAGGATGCGACCGCGCAGGCGGTCCGGGCTCGACGGCGCGGGCTGGATGACGCCGACGCGCGCTAGCAGTCCGATGATCGAGCGCAGCGCGTCCGCCTCCCGCCCGCCGCCGAGCAGGTCGGATGCCGGGAGGTCGTAGCGATCCTCCTGCGCCGACAGCGTCAGGCGCCGCGCCACGAGCTCGACCGCCTGCTCGTCGACCTTGGCCCGCTGGATGAAGAACACGTGCAGGCCCTTGTCGCGGTTCTCGGCGAACAGCAGCGCGTGAGCGGGCCGGCCGTCGCGGCCTCCGCGGCCGGCCTCCTGGTAGTAGGCCTCCAGCGAGCCGGGGACGCTCTCGTGGCACACGGTGCGCACGTTGGCCTTGTCGATGCCCATGCCGAAGGCGTTCGTGGCGACCACGACGTCCAGGTCGCCCGCCATGAAGCGCCGCTGGACGGACGCGCGCGCCTCGCGCTCCACGCCCGCGTGGTAGGCGGCGACCTCGATCCCGAGCGAGCCCGCCAGCTCGCCCGCGAGCGCCTTGCTCCCTGCGCGCGTTCCCGCGTAGACGATCGCCGGCCGCGCGGCGGGGTCGCGCAGCGCGGCGGCGATGCGGCCGTGCTTGTCGACCGTCGACCGGCACGGCACGACGCAGAAGCTGAGGTTCGGGCGGTCGAAGCCGGTCGTGACGCGAACGGGATCACGCAGGTTCAGGCGCTCGACGATGTCGCCGGCGACCTTCGGCGTCGCGGTGGCCGTGGACGCCACGAGCGACCTGGCCCCGAGCCACCGGGCGGCATCGGCCAGGCGGAAGTAGTCGGGACGGAAGTCGTGGCCCCACTGCGAGACGCAGTGCGCCTCGTCGACCACGAAGAGCCCCACCTCGACGCCGGCGATCCCGTCGAGGAAGCCCGGTGACGAGAAGCGCTCGGGCGCGACGTAGAGCAGCCGCAGCTCGCCGAGCCGCGCGCGCTCGAGCGTCGCGCAGTTGGTCGCCGCGTCGGCCTGCGCATTGACGAGCGCGACCTGGCCGGGCGCGATGCGCTCCAGTGCCTCGACCTGGTCCTGCATGAGCGACACGAGCGGAGACACGACGATCGTCAGGTCGCGGCGCATGAGCGCGGGCAGCTGGTAGCACAGCGACTTGCCCGCACCGGTGGGCATGACGACGAGGACGTCGCGGTCGGCCAGCGCCGCGCGCACGGCCTCCTCCTGGCCCGTGCGGAAGGCCGGGAAGCCGAAGTGGTCACAGAGCGCGCTGCGAACGTCCATCGTCATGACGCTAGCGCCGGATGCGGCGGTCACAGGCGCCCGCGCACGGATTCGTCACACGCGGTGCTCCCACATGCCGTAGCGGCCCATGTGCCCATCCTCACAGAAGGCCCCGGGCGCCCGGCGGATGCTGCTTTGTGACCCAGTTTCATCCGCCCCAAAGGAGAACGACATGATCATCGCCGGTGGGTCCTTCATCTTCGCCCTCTTCCTCATCGTCTTCCTGGCAGCCGTGGCCTACGGACTGTTCACGACGCGCGGAAGCGGGATCAGCCAGCGCCCGTACAACAAGATGTACGGTGGCGCCCCGGGCGCCCACGGCGCCAGCCGTCTCTCGGGCCGGCGCCCCGAGGACGTCAAGTCCTGGACGCGCGGCGCGCGCTGACCCGGAGGTCATACTCGCTGTGTGGCCGCCGGCGACGTGGAGCTCATCCGTGAGATCTACGACCGGTGGCTGCGCGGCGACAGCGTCCGTGGGCTGGTCGCCGAGGATCTGGAGTACGTCAACCCGCCCGAGGCTGTCGAGGGCGGCACACAGCGCGGGCGCCACGTCCTCGGCCGCCTGAGCGAGACCTACGCAGACGTGAAGGTCACGCCTGCGCAGATCGTCGACGCCGGCGACGGCCGCGTGGCGGTCGTGGCGAACCTCGAGGGCGTCGCGCGCGCCAGCGGCGTCTTCATCGAATGGCAGCTGGGATTCGTGTGGACCGTGCGCGACGGCCAGGCGGTGCGCTTCGAGTGGTTCCGCAATCCCGCCGAAGCGCTGCGCGCGGCGGGCTAGACGAGCTACGCCTTGACGAGGGGGAGCGACGACTCCAGCGCGAACTTCCCGTTGGAGTCGTCCTCGTCGCTCAGCGGGTAGTCGCCGGAGAAGCACGCGTCGCAGTGGCGGCCGCGATCGCCCTCGATCGCCTTGTAGACGCCAGCGAGCGAGAGGTAGTGCAGGGAGTCGCAGCCGAGCTCAGCGGCGACCTCGTCGACCGTGCGCCCGTGGGCGATCATCTCCTCGCGCGTGGACATGTCGATCCCGTAGTGGCACGGGTGCTTGATCGGCGGAGCGGAGATGCGCAGGTGGACCTCGGCGGCACCGGCGTCGCGCAGCATCTGCACGATCTGGCGCGTCGTGTTCCCGCGGACGATCGAGTCGTCGACGACGACCAGGCGCTTGCCGCGCACGATCTCGGGCAGCGGGTTGAACTTCAGGCGCAGGCCGTGCTTGCGCAGCTCCTGGCCCGGCTGGATGAACGTGCGCGCGACGTAGCGGTTCTTCACGAAGCCGTCGTCCTGCGGCAGCCCGCTCGCGCGGGCGACGCCACGCGCCGCCGCGTTGCCGGAGTCGGGCACGGCGATGACGAGGTCGGCCTCCACCGGCGCCTCGGCCCAGAGGAGCTCGCCCATCCGCCCGCGGCTGACCTGGAGGACCTGCCCGCCCATCCGTGAGTCCGGGCGCGCGAAGTAGATGTGCTCGAAGACGCAGAACGCCTCGCGCGCGCCCTTGACGATCTGCTTGGACCGCAGGCCCTTCTCGCCGAGGATGACCATCTCGCCCGGCAGGACGTCGCGCATGAGCTTCGCGGAGATGATGTCGAAGGCGCACGACTCGCTGGCCACGCAGAAGCGGTCGCCGAGCGCGCCGAGCGCCAGGGGGCGCAGGCCGGCGGGATCGCGGAAGGCGATGACGTCGTCGGACGTGAGCACGACGGTCGAGAACGCGCCGCGCAGCCGCGGCACGACGTCGATGATCGCCTCCTCCACGGTGTCGGCCGGATGCGTGGCGATCAGCGCGGCGATGATCTCGGAGTCCGACGTCGACGAGAACGAGACGTCGCGCGCGCGCAGCTCGGCGTGGAGCTCGACGGCGTTGGTCAGGTTGCCGTTGTGCGCGAGGGCGATCTCGTGGCGGTCGAAGCGCCAGACCGGCTGGGAGTTCTCCCAGCGATTGGCGCCCGTCGTCGAGTAGCGGACGTGACCGACGGCCAGCTCGCCGGGCAGCGCGCGCAGGCGCTCCTCGTCGAAGACCTGCGACACGAGGCCCATGTCGCGGAAGGCCATGATGTGGTCGCCGCAGTCCGCGGCCGCGATCCCTGCGGACTCCTGGCCGCGGTGCTGGAGGGCGTAGAGCGCGAAGTACGCGAGGCGGGAGACGTCGTGCTCGGGCGCGTATATGCCGAAGACGCCACACTCGTCGCGAGGCCCGTCGCGCTCATCCGGAGGCGCCGTGGTCACGGTGTGAGGCTAGCAACGTGCCCCGGCGTCCCCGCTGCCGGGGCACGAGGGAATCCCCGAGGATGCGGGCACATCGCGGTCAGGGAAACAGGAGCGCGAGCGCACCGTGCGCCTCACGCAGGGCGTGCAGGGAGTGGTGCAGCGACGCGCCGCCCGCCTCGATCGCCAGCCCATCGCCGCCGACCTCGCCGATCACCGTGCCCAGCGCCGCGACCGCATCCCGCGCGCCGCTTACCACGAAGCCGCCCGGGCCCTCGCCGAACAGCAGCGGCAGCGCCTTGCCCGCGTCGGAGATGCGGACGCGAGCGCCCAGGCCCCCGGCGAGGCAGCACTCGGCGAGCGCGATGCCCACGCCGCCCTCGGCGACGTCGTGCGCGCTGGACAGGCGGCCCGCGCGCACCGCCTCGCGCACCGCGACGATGGCCTCGCGCACGCTGTCGAGATCGAACTCGGGCAGGCCGTCGGGCAGCTCCGCGCCCGCGAGCTTGGCCATCTCGCTGCCGTGGAGGTCGGGCGCGAAGGGGCCGACGATCGCGATGGCGTCGCCCTCGCGCGCGAACCCGAGGGGCGCCGTGCACGCCGGATCGGGGACCTCGCCGACCATCCCGACGACGGGGGTCGGGTAGATCGGGCCCTCGGCTGCCTCGTTGTAGAGCGACACGTTGCCGCCGACGACCGGAACACCGAGCGCGCGGCAGGCATCGCTCAGTCCGCGCACGGACTCGGTGAGCTGCCAGGCGATGTGCGGCTTCTCGGGGTTGCCGAAGTTCAGGCAGTTCGTCAGGCCGAGCGGCTCGCCGCCCACGCACGCGAGGTTCGCCGCGCACTCGAGAACGGCCTCGATCGTCCCGCGGTACGGGTCGCACGCGACACGGCGCCCGTTGCCGTCGATCGAGACCGCGATCGCGCCCGACCCGGCTTCGCCGGGTGCCCGCGGCAGCGCGAGCACCGCGGCGTCCGCGGTCTCGGGCCGCCGCACCGTGCGCGACCCCACCAGCGAGTCGTACTGCTCGAACAGCGGGCGGCGCGACGCGATGTTCGGCGAGGCCAGCAGCGCGAGCAGCACCTCGGCGGGGTCCTCGCTCTCCAGCGTGCGCGGCGGATGGGGATAGAGCGGCTCCGGCGGCGCCTGGGGCGCGAGGTCGTAGAGGGGGCAGTCGTCGACGAGCGCCTCTACGGGCATGTCGCCCACGACGCGGTGGCCGTCGAGGATGCGCATGTGCCGGCTGTCGGTGACCTCGCCGATGACCGTGCCGTTGACCTCCCAGCGCGCGCAGCACTCGAGCACCGCGTCCGCCTGCTCCGGCTCGACGACGCAGAGCATCCGCTCCTGCGACTCGCTGACCATGACCTCGAAGGGCTCCAGGCCCGCCTCGCGCAGCGGCACGCGCGACACGTCGATGTCGATGCCGACCTCGCCCTTGCTCGCCATCTCGCTCGCCGACGACGTCAGGCCCGCGGCGCCGAGGTCCTGGAGCGCGACGAGCAGCCCGCGCTCCAGCAGCTCCAGCGAGCACTCGAGCAGCTTCTTCTCCTCGAACGGGTCCCCGATCTGGACGGACGGCCGCTTGGCCTCGTCGCCCTCCCCCAGCTCGGCACTGGCCAGCACCGACGCGCCGCCGATGCCGTCGCGGCCGGTGGACGCGCCGAAGAGGATCAGCAGGTTGCCGACGCCGGCGGCCGCGCTGCGGATCAGGCGGTCGGTCTCGACGAGCCCGACGCACATCGCGTTGATCAGGCAGTTCGCCTCGTACGGGCCCTCGAAGTAGACCTCGCCGCCGACGGTCGGCACGCCGATCGAGTTGCCGTAGTGCCCGATGCCCGCGACCGCGCGGTCGAGCAGGTAGCGCGAGCGCTCGGAGGTCGGCTCGCCGAAGCGCAGGGAGTCGAGCACCGCGATCGGCCGCGCGCCGACGGCGAAGACATCACGCAGGATCCCGCCGACGCCCGTCGCCGCGCCCTGGAACGGCTCGAC
>DAINCW010000013.1:12613-24385 GCA_036732205.1 Solirubrobacteraceae bacterium
GCTCGACCGCGCTGGGGTGGTTGTGCGACTCGACCTTGAACGCCACGGAGTAGCCGCCGCCGACGTCCACGGCGCCCGCGTTCTCGCCCGGGCCCATGACGACGCGCGGGCCCTCGGTCGGCAGGGTGCGCAGGAGCTTGCGGGAGTGCTTGTAGGCGCAGTGCTCGCTCCACATCAGCGAGAACATCGCCAGCTCGACGTCGTTGGGCTCGCGCTCGAGCTTGTCGCACACGAGCGCGTACTCGTCGCGCGTGAGCCCGAGCTCGACAGCGCGCTCTACGCCCGGGACGGAGGCCACGTCAGCCGACACCTGCGGGCTCCCGCGCGGCCGACGCCAGCGATTCGAAGATCTTCAGCCCGTCCGACCCGGCCCCGATGAGGCCGTCGACGGCGTGCTCGGGGTGCGGCATGAGCCCGAAGACGTTGCCCGCGGCGTTGCGCACGCCCGCGATGTCCTGCTCGGAGCCGTTCGGGTTATGGCCGGGCGCGTAGCGCAGGACGACGTCGACGTCCCCGTCGGGGTGGTAGCGGCCCGTCGTGTGCTTGACCGGGATGCACAGGGTCTCCCCGGCCGTGCACGCGCGCGTGAAGGGCGTGTCGGCGTCCTCAACGACGACGTCGACATCGCGGCAGACGAAGCGCAACCCGACGTTGGGCAGCAGCGCGCCGGGCAGCAGCCCCGCCTCGCAGAGGACCTGGAAGCCGTTGCAGATCCCGAGCACCAGACCGCCATCGGCGGCGAACCGCGCGACGGACTCCATGACCGGCGAGAAGCGCGCGATGGCGCCGCAGCGCAGGTAGTCGCCGTAGGAGAACCCGCCCGGGACGATGACCGCGTCGACGCCGTGCAGGTCGCGGTCACCGTGCCACAGCAGCTCGGCCTCGCCCACGCGCGCGGCGGCGAGCTGGGCGTCGACCTCGTCGCAGGAGCCGGGGAAGCGGACGACGCCGAACCTCACGGCGCCGCCGGCACCGCCTCGTCCACGGGCTGGATCTCGTAGTCCTCGATCAGCGGGTTCGCGAGCAGCCGCTCGCACATCTCCTCGACGCGGCTGTCGTCGTCGACGGTCAGCTCGACGAGGCGGCCGACGTGGACGTCGCGCGCGCCCTCGAAGCCCAGCGCGGGCAGCGCGCGCTCGACCGCCTTGCCCTGCGGGTCGAGGATCCCCTCCTTCGGCCGGATCAGGACGCGGACGCGCATCAGGGCGCAGTTCGCTCCACCCAGGCCCCAAACGGCTCGCCGGCGATCAGCTCGTAGGCCTCCACGTAGCGCTGCCGCGTGCCGGCGACGACGTCGCCGGGCACGGGCGGCGCGGGCGGCGTCTTGTCCCAGCCCGTCCCCGAGGCCCAGTCGCGCACGTACTGCTTGTCGAAGCTCGGCTGCCCGCGCCCCGGCGCGTAGCCGTCGGCCGGCCAGAAGCGCGACGAGTCGGGCGTCAGGACCTCGTCGCCGACGGTGAGCGTGCCCTCGTCGTCGAGGCCGAACTCGAACTTCGTGTCGGCGACGATCACGCCGCGCTGGGCGGCATGGTCGGCGGCGAAGGCGTAGAGCGCGACCGACAGGTCGCGCACGCGAGCCATCAGCCCCCGGTCGCCGACGGCGTCGGCGGCCTGGTCGAACGAGATGGTCTCGTCGTGGCCCTCGTCGGCCTTCGTCGAGGGCGTGAAGATCGGCTTCGGGAGCTTCTCGGACTCCCGAAGACCCGGCGGGAGCTCGATGCCCGAGACGCCGCCGGTCGCCTGGTAGTCCTTCCACCCCGAGCCCGTGATGTACCCGCGGACGACGCACTCGACGGGGAGCATCTCCAGCTTGCGGGCGACGATCGCGCGCCCGCGGACCTCGTCCGGGACGCCGTCGGTGGCCGAGACGAAGTGGTTGGGCACGATGTGCCTGGTCTTCGAGAACCAGAACACCGACAGGCCGGTGAGGACCCTGCCCTTGTCGGGAATGGGCGTCGGATGGACGACGTCGTAGGTCGAGATCCGGTCGCTGGCGACCATGAGCAGCCGGTCGTCCAGGTCGTACATCTCGCGGACCTTGCCCGAGGCGAGAAGGGGCAGATCGGCGACGATCGTCACGGGTTCGAGGCTAGCAGCGAGGGCGGCGCGCGTCAGGGCAGCCGGCCGACGATCTCGGCCGCGTGTCGCGTGAAGTGGTCGAGGTCGAAGATCGCGTCGAGGTCGATATCGACCCCGCGCTCCTCGAGCAGCCCCCGCAGCGGCGTGCCCGTGTCCCAGGCGCGCTGCGCATCTGCCTGCACGAGCCGGTAGGCGTCGTCGCGGCTCATCCCCGACTCCACGAGCGCGAGCAGCACGCGCTGGCTGAACAGCGCGCCGTGCGTCAGGTCGAGGTTGGCCCTCATGCGGTCGGGGTGGACGACCATCCCGCGCGCGATCCGCAGCGCGAGCGACTGCATGTAGTCGAGGAGGATCGTCGCGTCCGGTAGCAGGACCCGCTCGGCGCCCGAGTGCGAGATGTCGCGCTCGTGCCACAGCGCGACGTTCTCGGTCGCCGCCTGCGCGTAGCCGCGCAGCACCCGGGCCAGGCCGGTGATGCGCTCGGTCACGATCGGGTTGCGCTTGTGCGGCATCGCGCTCGAGCCCTTCTGCTCGCCTGTCTTGAAAGGCTCGGAGACCTCCCGCACCTCCGTGCGCTGGAGATGGCGGATCTCGGTGGCGAAGCGCTCGAGCCCGGCCCCGGCCAGGGCGATCGCCTGCACGAGCTCGGCGATGCGGTCGCGCGCGACGACCTGCGTCGAGACCGGCTCGCGCTCGAGGCGCAGCCGCGCCAGCACGCGGTCCTCGAACTCCGGCCCGAGCGTGGCGTACGTGCCGACCGCTCCGGAGATCGCGCCCACCGACGCCTGGGCGAACGCGCGCTCCAGGCGCTCGGCGTTGCGATGGGCCTCCATGGCGAAGCCGGCCAGCTTGATGCCGAACGTCGTCGGTTCGGCGTGGATCCCGTGCGTGCGCCCGACGCAGACGGTGTCCACGTGGGCGCGGGCCTGCTCGGACAGCGCCGTGACGAGCTCGCGCGAGCCGGAGCACACCATGCGCCCCGCATCGCGGATCTGGAGCGCGAGCGCCGTGTCCAGCACGTCCGAGCTCGTGAGTCCGAAGTGGATCCACCGGCCGGCGGGGCCCGCGCTCTCGGCGAGCACGTCGACGAACGCCGCCACGTCGTGGTCGGTGAGCTGCTCGCGCTCCCTCACCGCCTCGACGGTGAAGGTCGCCTCGCGAATGGCCTGCTTCTCCGCCTCGGTCGGCCCCTCGAGCTCCTCCACCGCTGCCACCTCGACGAGGCGCCACGCCTCCATGCGGGCCTCGTCGGTCCAGATGGCGCCGAGCTCAGGGCGGGTGTAGCGCACGATCACCGGTGGATTATCCCCGTACGCTCCGACCGATGGCCGCCCGCCCGCCTCTCGACGTCCGCCCGCTGGAGCGCCGCGACGAACCGGCGGCCCGCGCGATCCTGGGCCGGGCGTTCCTCGACGACCCGGCGTGGATCGCCGTCGGCCCGCGGTCGCTGGCCCACCGCCGGATGGTGATGCGGGCGTACTACCCCGGCGTGCTGGCCGCGGCCAGGCGCTGGGGCGGCCCGCTCTGGTGCGCGGAGCGCGAGGGCCGGCCGATCGGTGTCGCCCTGGCGTTCGACGAGGGGAAGTGGCCGCCGCCGCAGTGGCGCATCGTCTACGAGATGGGCGTGGTCCTCGGTGGCCCCGGGCCCTTCTGGCGCGGGCTGAAGTGGGAGGAGATCACGACGCCACACCACCCCACCGAGCCGCACGTCTACCTCTGGCAGCTGGCGACCGACCCGACCCACCAGCGCACCGGCGCGGGGCGCTCGCTCCTGGAGCGCCTCTCTGACTCGGCCGACGAGCGTGGCCTGCCGATCTGGCTGGAGACCACGAAGCCCGAGAACGTCGCCTACTACCGCGGCTCGGGCTTCGCAGTCGAGGGCGAGGAGCCGCTGCCGCGCGGGGCGACGGTCTGGTTCATGCGCCGCCCGGCTTCGGGCGCAGCGCGCTACGCCTGAAGGATCCGCGCCGCGAGCACGGCGGCGTTGCGCGCGTTGTTCAGCCCCACGCAGGCGACGGGCACCCCGGGCGGCATCTGGACGATGGACAGGATCGCGTCGAGGCCACCGGCGGCCGACAGGCGGCTGGTCAGCGGGACGCCGATGACGGGCAGGTCGGTGTGCGCCGCGACGACGCCTGGCAGCGCAGCGGACAGGCCGGCGCCGGCGATGATCACCTTCAGGCCGCGCATGCGCGCGTTCTTCGCGTAGTCGGCGACGGTGTCGGGATCGCGGTGCGCGGACATCACGCGCACCTCGTTCATGATCCCGCGCTCGGTCAGCTCGTCGGCCGCGTTCTGCATCTCGTCGAGGTCGGACTTCGAGCCCATGACGATCCCGACCTGCGGCGAGTCGACGTCGAGGCCCGCGAGCTCGGACTCGACCTCGGCCACCACACCCGGGCTGCCCTCGACCTCGCTCATCCGGCAACCCGCTCGGCCTCGCGCTGCGCGATGTCCGTGCGCATCTGGACTCCGTCGAAGGCGACCATGCCGGCGCCAGCATAGGCGGCGTCGCGCGCCGCGGCCGCGTCCGCGCCCAGGGCGGTCACGTTGAGCACGCGCCCGCCCGCCGTGACGACGGCGCCGTTGTCGTCCAGCGCGGTCCCCGCGTGCGTGACCTCCACGCCGGCCGGGACGTCGTCGAGGCCGATGATGACGTCGCCGCTGCTCGACGACGCCGGGTAGCCCGCGCTGGCGAGCACGACGGTCACGGCGCTCGCGGGGTCCCATTCGAGCGTGAGGCCGGCGAGGCCGCCGGGGCGCGTGGCGCGCTCGAGCGCATCGAGGAGGTCCGAGCGCAGCCGCGGCAGCACCGCCTGCGTCTCGGGGTCGCCGAAGCGGGCGTTGAACTCGAGCACCTTCGGGCCGTCCGCGGTGAGCATCAGTCCCGCGTAGAGCACGCCGTGGAACGGGGTGCCGCGCTCGCGCATCGTGTCGACCACCGGTTGGTGCACCTGCGCCACGATCGCGTCGACGTCCACGCCGGCCACGGGCGAGAACGACCCCATGCCGCCGGTGTTCGGGCCCTCGTCGCCGTCGAAGATCCGCTTGAAGTCGCGCGCCGGCGCCATCGCCACGGCTCGCTCGCCGTCGCACAGCGCGAGCAGGGAGAGCTCGTCGCCCTCGAGGAGCTCCTCGACGACGACGTCGGTCTCGCCGAAGCGCTGCTCGACGAGCATGTCCCTCAGCGCCAAGCGCGCCTGATCCTCGTCGGCCGCGATGACGACGCCCTTGCCCGCGGCCAGCCCGTCGGCCTTCAGCACGACCGGATAGGAGCCGATCGCCGCCAGCGCTCCGTCGACGGTCGAGACGCGCGACCACCCGGCGGTGGGGACCCCGGCCTGCTCCATGACCTCCTTCGCGAAGGCCTTGCTGCCCTCCAGCCGCGCCGCCGCGCGCGACGGGCCGAACGCGGGAATGCCCGCCTCGGCCAGGTCGTCGACGAGGCCCTCGACGAGCGGGGCCTCGGGCCCGACGACCACGAGGTCCACCGCCGCGGAGCGGGCGACGGCCAGCGGATCGCCCTCGACGACGCGCGCATCCTGCGCGATCCCGGCGTTGCCCGGGGTGGCGAGCACCTCGGGCGCCTGCGGCGAGCGCTTCAGCGCGCGGACGAGCGCATGCTCGCGCCCGCCCGAGCCGACGACGAGCACCTTCATCGCCTTGGCCGGCCCGGCCGCCTAGAGCGAAGCGATGAAGTCGTCGATCGGAATGGCCAGCAGCGTCTCGAAGCTCGACGTCCCGCGGCTGCCCAGCTCGAGGCTGACGCGCGCCATGACCTTTTCGTCGGGCGCCTCGACGACGTTGATGAAGTCGAACCGGCCCAGCGTCGCCCACTGCGCCGTCACGCTGGCGCCGAGCTGCTGGAGCTCGTCGTTGACCTCGCGGATGCGCTGCGGGTTGTTCTTGACGGTCTGTACGCCCTCGGGCGTCAGTGTCGAGAGCATGATGTAGGTGGGCATGACAGCCTTTCGTCGGGTGCTGCGCGTTCTAACGCATCTCCTGGCGGCGTGGGTCGCGGCGCTCCTGCTCGCGAGCGCGGCATGGGGCGACGCGACCCTGCGCACCGACCTCGACTGCTACCAGCAGGCGCGCCAGGTCACGGTCTCGGGATCCGGGTTCGCGCCCGGCGCGACCTACACGTTCATGCGCGAGGGCCACACGCTCGGGACGGGCACGGTGGCCGGCGACGGCACCGTTACGGGCACGTTCTCCAGTGGCCGCCTCACCAGCCGCGTCGCCGAGCGCGCTGTGACCATCACGGTCACCGACGGCACGAACACCGCGAGTGCGCGCTTCCGGGTCACCCGCTTCCTGGCGACGTTCCTCCCCCGCCACGCCGGACCGCTCGACATCGTGCGCTTCAGCGTGTTCGGCTTCGGGTTCGGCGCCCAGGTCTACGTTCACTACCTGCGCCCGTCGGGCACCGTGGCACGCACCGTGAACCTCGGGGGCGCCCGAGGGCCGTGCGGCAAGATCCCGCGAGCGGCCCCGCGCCGTCTCTTCCCCTTCCGCCCGGTCCGCGGCGCGTGGCGATTGCAGTTCGACACGCAGGCGGCATACGCTCGCGGCGCCGTGCCCCGCCTCGTGATCCCCCTGCTCGTTACGCGCTGACGCCCGCCACCGGCTCGGCCGACGGCGCGTCCTGCACCGCCGGCGCGTCGCCCTTGCGGAAGACGATCTCGCCATCGGCCGCGTCGGCCACCACGCTGTCGCCCTCGCGGTAGGTGCCCTCGAGGATCGCCAGCGCGAGCCTGTCGGTCAGCCGCTTCTGGATGACGCGCTTCAGCGGCCGGGCGCCGTAGGTCGGGTCGTAGCCCAGGTTGCCCAGCAGCGTGCGCGCAGCGTCGGTCAGCGTCAACGCGATCCCTCGCTCGGCCACCCGATCGATGACGCGGCGCGCCTGGAGCGCCACGATCTCGCCGATCTGCGAGCGGTCGAGGATGGCGAACTCGACGATGTCGTCCAGCCGGTTGATGAACTCCGGGCGGAAGTGCGCCTCGGCGCCGATCCGCCCGTCGGGGATGTTCGAGGTCATGATCAGCACGACGTTCTTGAAGTCGACCGTGCGGCCCTGGCCGTCGGTCAGCCGCCCGTCGTCCATGACCGCCAGCAGGACGCCGAAGACGTCGGGGTGTGCCTTCTCGATCTCGTCGAGCAGCACGACCGAGTAGGGCCGCCGTCGCACCGCCTCGGTGAGCTGGCCGCCCTCGTCGTAGCCCACGTACCCCGGGGGCGCGCCGAGCAGCCGCGACACGGAGTGCTTCTCCATGTACTCCGACATGTCGATGCGCACCATCGCGTCCTGGCTGTCGAACATGAACTCGGCGAGCGCCCGCGCCAGCTCGGTCTTGCCGACGCCGGTCGGGCCGAGGAAGAGGAAGGTGCCGATCGGCCGGTCGGGATCGCTGAGGCCGGCGCGCGAACGGCGCAGCGCGTCGGACACGGCGCGGACGGCCTCGTCCTGGCCGATGACCTTGCGGTGCAGGCGCTCCTCCATGTGGACGAGCTTGGAGACCTCGCCCTCGAGCAGGCGGCTGACCGGGATGCCGGTCCAGCGACCGACGACCTCGGCGATCTCCTCGGAGGTCACCTCCTCCTGGAGGAAGCGCATCTCACGAGGCTCGTCCTCGCCGGCCTCACCCTCGGCGACACGGCGCTCGATCTCGGGGATCGTGCCGTAGCGCAGCTCGGCGGCCTTCTCGAGGTCGCCGTCGCGCTGGGCGCGCTCGAGCTCGGTGCGCGCGTGCTCGAGCTGCTCCTTGGCCTCCCGGACGCCGGCGATGGCGTCCTTCTCGGCCTGCCACTCGGCCTTCATCGCATCCGAGCGCTCGCGCAGCTCCGCGAGCTCGCGCTCGAGGTCCGTGCGCCGGGCGACCGACGCCTCGTCAGACTCCTTGGCGAGCGAGGTCAGCTCGATGTCGAGCTGCATGATGCGGCGCTCGAGCACGTCGATCTCCTCGGGGAGCGAGTCGATCTCGATGCGCAGGCGCGACGCGGACTCGTCGATGAGGTCGATCGCCTTGTCGGGCAGGAAGCGATCCGCGATGTAGCGGTGGCTCAGTGTCGCGGCGGCGATGATCGCCGTGTCCTGGATGCGCACGCCGTGGTGGACCTCGTAGCGCTCCTTGAGGCCGCGCAGGATCGCGATCGTGTCCTGCACGGACGGCTCGCCGACCAGCACCGGCTGGAAACGGCGCTCCAGCGCGGCGTCCTTCTCGATGTGCTTGCGGTACTCGTCGAGCGTCGTCGCGCCGACGGCGCGCAGCTCGCCTCGGGCGAGCATCGGCTTGAGCAGGTTGGCGGCGTCGACGGCGCCCTCCGCGGCGCCCGCGCCCACGATGGTGTGCAGCTCGTCCATGAAGAGGATCACGGCGCCCTGGGCCTCGGCGATCTCCCGCAGCACGGCCTTCAGCCGGTCCTCGAACTCGCCGCGGTACTTCGAGCCGGCGATGAGCGAGCCGATGTCCAGCGAGATGACGCGGCGGTCACGCAGCGACTCGGGCACGTCACCGGAGACGATGCGCTGAGCGAGGCCCTCGACGATCGCGGTCTTGCCGACGCCGGGCTCGCCGATGAGCACGGGGTTGTTCTTCGTCCGGCGCGACAGCACCTGGATGACGCGGCGGATCTCGTCGTCGCGGCCGATGACGGGGTCAAGCTTGCCCTCCTCGGCCGCCTCTGTCAGATCGCGCCCGAACTTCTCGAGCGCCTGGTATTTGTCCTCGGGGTTCTGGTCGGTGACGCGGTGCGAGCCGCGCACCTGCTCCAAGGCGGCCATCAGCGCCTCCTTCGTGGCCCCGACGGCGCGCAGCGCCTCGCCGGCCTTGGAGCTGTGGCCCGCGAGGGACAGGAGCAGGTGCTCCACGGAGACGTACTCGTCGCCGAGCTCGCGCATCTCCGCCTCGGCGGCGCGCAGCACGGCGATCAGCTCGGACGACGGACCGGCGGCCTCGCCGCCGGCGGTCTGGGTCGGCATTGCGTCGAGCGCCGGGCCGAGCTCCGCGCGGATGGCCTCGGGGGTGACGCCGAGCTTGCGCAGGATCGGGACGGCGAAGCCGCCCTCCTGCTCGAGCAGCACCGTTAGCAGGTGCTCGGGGGTGACCTGCGGGTGGCGGCGGGTCTCGGCCAGCGCGTTCGCGGCCGCGATGGCCTCCTGCGACTTGATGGTGAATCGGTCTGCGGTCATGGGCTGGCCGCTATTGCGAGCGAGTGACGCGCAATTTGATCGGCGCGACGTCCTGCTGGCGGACGAGATCGGTGGAGTACTCGAGGCGCACCAGATCGGCGCGGACCGCGTTGCGGCGGCTCTCCAGGACGGCGATCTCGTGGCGCAGCTCGCGCGAGCGCTGCTCCAGCGCGGAAACGCGCTCCTCCGCGGCCTCGAGCTTGAGCTCGAGCTCCATGACGCGCTCGACGCCCGCGAGGTTGAGGCCGAACTCGGTCGTCATCTGCTGGATGCGCCGCAGGCGCTCGACATCCTCGTGGGAGTACAGGCGCGTCCCCTTCGCCGAGCGCTTGGGTGTGATGAGCCCGCGCGCCTCGTACATCCGCAGCGTCTGCGGATGCATCTCGGCGAGCTCGGCGGCGACGGAGATCATGAAGACGCCACGGTCGCTGGAGACCTTCACCGTCGTGCGCGTCCGGCGCGGGGCCATCACTCCGCGGCCTCCCGGCCGCCGCCGCTGGAGGCGAACAGCCGCGAGCGGGGGTCGCCGTTCATGACCTTGGACAGCTCGTCGACCGCCGCCTGCTGCTCGGAGGACAGCGTGGCGGGCACGTCGATGACGAAGCGGTAGTGGATGTCGCCGCGGCCCTTGCCACCGAGGCGCGGCGGGCCCTCGCCGCGCAGACGCTGGACAGTTCCGTGCTTCGTGCCCGGCGGGACGCGCAGCTTCTTGCGCCCCGACAGCGTCGGCACCTCGATCTCCGCGCCACGGATGGCCTCGGGAATCGTGAGCGGGACCTCGACCTCGACGTGGTCGCCCTTGCGCTTGAACACCGGCGAAGGATCCACGTGGGTCAGGACGTACAGGTCGCCCGGCGGGCCGCCGCGGCGGCCGGGCTCGCCCTTGCCGGCGAGCCGGATGCGCGATCCCTCGCGCACTCCGGCGGGCACCTTGACGCGGTAGCGCTTGGCCGATCGGACGGCCCCGGTCCCCTGGCAGGTCGGGCAGGGGTCCTCGATGACCGTGCCCGAGCCGGCGCAGCGCGAGCAGGGCTGCGAGATGGAGAACAGGCCCTGGCCCTCGGACTCGACGCCCCGGCCCTGGCAGCGCGGGCAGACCTTGGGGCTGGTGCCCGGCTTGGCGCCGGTGCCCCGGCACGTGTTGCACATCGACGACGTGGGCACCGACAGCGAGACCTGCGCGCCGTCCATCGCCTGGATGAACGCGAGGCGCACCTCGGCCTCGAGGTCGCGGCCGCGCTCGGGGCGCGGCTTGGAGCCACGACCGCCGCCCCCACCGCCGAAGAGGTTGGACAGGATGTCGCTGAAGCCGCCGGCGTCGAAGCCGCCGCCGGGCGATCCGCCGCCCGCGCCGAACGGGTTGAACCCGCCGCCCTGGCCGGCCCCGAACATGCCGCCGCGGTCGTACTGGCGGCGCTTGTCGGGGTCGCCGACGATGTCGTACGCGTGCTGGACCTCCTTGAAGCGGTCCTCGGCCTTGGGGTCGCCCTGGTTGCGGTCGGGGTGGTACTGGCGCGCGAGCTTGCGGTAGGCCTTCTTGACCTCGTCGGGCGTCGCCTTGCGATCGACACCGAGGACCTTGTAGGGATCGACCTGGGCCATCAGGCGGCCACCACGACTCGCGCGGGCCGCAGGACCGCGCCGTTGAGCCGGTAGCCCGGCTGGTAGACCTCGACGACGGTGCCGGCGTCGGCGCCCTCGACGGGCTGCTGCGCCACGGCCTCGTGCTCGGTCGGGTCGAACGCCTCGCCCTTGGGCGAGAACGCCTCGACGCCGAGGCGGCCGAGCGTCGCCACGAGCTCCTGCTGCACGAGACGGATGCCCTTCGTCAGGTGGTGCGACCCAGCGGCTTCGCCGACGGGTGCCAAGTCGTCCTCCTCCGCCTCCGCGGCGGCGATCGCCCGCTCGAGGTTGTCGAGCGCCGGCAGGAGCTCCTTGACCGTACGGGCCAGAGCGCGAGCCTCGGCGTTCTCCGCGTCGCGCGCGATGCGCTTGCGGAAGTTCTCGAAGTCGGCCTGCGTGCGCTGGGCCAGCGCGAGGTACTCGTCGCGCTGTGCGGCCCGCGCCTCGAGCTCCTCGAGATCCTCCTCGACCAGCTCGGCTTCGGCCTGCGCCTCGGGGGCGTCGGCGGGCGCCTGCTCGGCGCCCGCCTCCGTCACCTCGTCCTGCTCCTCACGGAGCGTGGGGTCGTCGGCCGCCATGGCCTAATGCCCCTCGTCCACGACCTCGGCGTCGACGACGTCCTCCTCGGCCTCGGTCTCGGGCTGGGCGCCGTCGCCCTCGGGACCGCCGCCGCCGTTCTGCGCGGTGGCGGTCTGCTCGGCCTGCGCCTTCTCGTACATCGCCTCCGACACGCGATGGAACGCCTGCTGGAGCGTCGCCGTCCTGGCCTGGATCTCCTCGGCGTTGTCGCTCTCCAGCGACTCGCGGACCTCACGGATCGCCTCACCGATCGCGGTGCGCGACTCCTCGTCGACCTGCTCACCCAGATCGGTGAGCTGGCG
>DAINCW010000014.1:0-8375 GCA_036732205.1 Solirubrobacteraceae bacterium
CGACCAGCAACCGTAATCAGCCAACCGGTCATATCCATCCGAATCGACTGGGAACTAGTGTTCGTCGCCGGATCGGACGACTGCATCCCGAATCCATACCGCCCTGCCCCGGGAACGCTCCACGCGGCGCCGAGGGTGAGGGCACGGCCTCCGGCGGCCGTGCCCTCACCCCCGTCGCGAGGAGCGTCCCCGTGCTTCGCACCCTCCACTGGGCCGGCCAGGCCACCGGCCCCGCCACCATCGTGGCCCTGACCATGTCGCGCCTCGTCGGCGCGACGCCGCTCGAGGTGCTGTCGGGCGGCCTGATCGTCGCGACGATGGCAGCCGAGCTGACCCGCCGCTGGCTGGCGCGCGCCAGCTGAACCGCTCGCCCGGCGCCGCGCTCGTCAAGATGGGCGAGGTGAGCCCCGAGGAGCTGCGCGCCGCCTTCCCGCTGCTGCACGACATCGCGTACCTCAACGCGGGGACCTGCGGACCCGTGTCGGAGGCCGCGGTGAAGGCCCAGGCCGCCGCGCTCATGACGCTCCTCGTCCAGCCGCGCTCGCGCGCCTACTTCGACCGCACCCTGGACCTCATGGACCGTCAGCGCGCCGCCTACGCGCAGCGCCTGGGCGCCGCGCCGGCGGACGTCGCGCTGACGACGTCGACGAGCGAGGGCGTCGTCCGCGTGCTCGCCGCATTGGATCTTGGTCCCGGGGACGAAATCGTGACCAGCGACGAGGAGCACCCCGGCGTGCTCGGCCCGCTCGCCGCCGCGCGGGCCCGCACGGGCGTGCAGGTGCGGATGGTCCCGCTGGCCGACGTCGCCGACGCCGTCGGCCCCGCGACGCGGCTCGTCGCCTGCTCCCACGTCAGCTGGGTGGGCGGCGCAGTCGCGCCGGCCGCGCTGGCCGAGCTCTCCGACGACGTCGGTGTCCTGCTCGACGGGGCGCAGGCTGTGGGTGCCGTCACCGTCGACGTGGGCGCGCTCGGCTGCGCGTTCTACGCGGGATCGGGCCAGAAGTGGCTGTGCGGGCCGGTCGGCACGGGCATGCTCTACGTCGCGCCGGCCTGGGCTGAGCGCCTGCGCCCGGTCGGGCCCACCTACGTGAACCTCGAGGAGCCGTCGCGCGGGCTCGAGGCGGCGCCTCACGCCGATGCGCGTCGCCACGACGCCTCGGCGCTCTCGGCCGAGGCCTGCGCGTTCGCGGTCGCCGCGCACGACGCGCTGGAAGCGTTCGGCTGGCCCGCCGTCCACGAGCGCGCGACGTCCCTCGCAACTCGGCTCGCCGCCATGCTCGCCGAGCGCGGCCGCACCGTCGCCGCCCGTGGCGAGACCACCCTGGTCTCCTTCGAGGACGACGACCCGCCGGCGACCCGCGAGCGCCTGGCCGAGCGCGGCGTCGTGCTGCGCGACCTCCCCGGGCGGCCCCTCCTGCGCGCGTCGGTCGGCGCCTGGAACGACGAGTCCGACCTCCAGCGCCTGGTCGACGCGCTGTGACACGAGCGGGCACACGGAGCAGTGGGCGATACTGGGCTCGAACCAGTGACCTCCGCCTTGTCGAGACGGCGCTCTCCCAGCTGAGCTAATCGCCCTGGGATCTCCAGCGTACCAACGCCGATAGCTACGCTCTCCGTCGCTCCCGGCGCGGTGGCGGAGTGGCTACGCAGCGGCCTGCAAAGCCGTTTACACCGGTTCGATTCCGGTCCGCGCCTCTCGTCCTTCCCGGGGCGCCGCGTGGCTATGATCAGCGCGCCACGCGGATGTAGCTCAGTTGGCTAGAGCGTCTGCTTGCCATGCAGAAGGTCGAGGGTTCGAGTCCCTTCATCCGCTTACAGAAAAGGCCCGCCTGTGCGGGCCTTTTCGCTGTTCTAAGGGCCGTTCGGGTCGTGCCCTCTGAGCCATTTCTCGGGGAGATTGGCTATTCATTGGCTATACGCGCCATCCGAGCCTCGCGTGGAGCCGGGTTCGGAACCCCGGCAATCAGCGAATCAACCCGGGCGCCGTACTCCTCATAGTCTGAGTCAGCGAGCTCCAGGAGCTGCGCGTAGACGCTCATCGTGAGCCTCGGATTGGTGTGGCCCAGCATCCGCATCACCTGCTTCAGGTTGCCCTGCGTCGAGACCAACGCCACCGAGGCAAACGTCCGTCTCAACGTGTGCGGAGTCAAGTGGCCAATCGGCGCCTGATCCCTCTCTATCAGCAACTCGTTCGCCCGCCTTCCCGCTGGAGCCAGCAGCCGATTTCGGACGTTGTCGGGTCACTGAGATCGCCCGGTTCGCGTCGCGAACACCGGGTTCTTCGCCCCGTAGGGGAAGTCGGCCCGATGGGCGAGGAGGACCTCGCGGAGAAACGGCGTCATCGGAATAACGCGAACGCCCGCGTCTGTCTTGGTGATGTCCCGTGTGATGCTGATCCGCCGCCGCGCGAAGTCCATGTGCTCCCCGCGCAGCCCGCAGAGCTCGCCGATTCGTACACCCGAAAGGGCCAGCGTGGCTAGCGCGACCCCGAGCCACCTCTGTGCCGGGACCGCCTGAGACGTCACAGGGAAAGGTCGGCAGACACGTCGCCGTTGACCTGTCAGACCGGCGAGGCGCTGGCCGGGGCACTACGCGCGGGCAACGCCGGCGCGAACACCGCCGCCGACCAGATCGCGGTCGCCGAGCAGGCCATCCAGCAGATCCCGGTCGAGCACATCGAGGACATCAAAATCCTGCTGCGTGTCGACAGCGCCGGGGCCTGCCTCGATGGGGCAGAGGGCCGCTACGACTACGATATACTAACGATATGGACACCTACTCGGCAGCGCAGGTTGCTCGTGGTTTCGGTACGAGCGTGCCGCGTGTCGTTCGGGCAGAGGAGCGCCTGGGCCTCGATGCGCGCCAGGCGAACGGACGCTTTGCGTTCACGCGGCGCATGGTGGAACGCCTGCGAGATGAGCTCGGAGTCACGCCGAGCGTCTCCGGTCTTGACGCCACTGAGGTCAAGGTTCTGGCGGCACTGGCTCGTGCGCCGCTCGGCCTTGCGTCGGCGCGGGTCGTGGCGGACCAGGCGGTCGTCTCGCCGACGGCGACCTCCAGGGCGCTGCACGCGCTCCAGCAGAAGGGCCTGGTGCGTCGAGAAGATGCAGTCATCGCCGCTGGTCACGCTCGAGCGGTGCATCTGGTGCACGCGAACCGCCGAGCGAAACGCTGGCTTGAGATCGCGCCCGCGCTTGCTCAGGTGCGCCCCCCACGGCGTCGGGGCGCGCCCGAGCGCAGCGTGCCCCCACGGCTACGCCACCTGTTCTGGAACACCGCGCCGTCTCAGTTGAAGGTGGATCGTGGCGGGCCGTACATCGCTCGGCGGTTGCTGAGCACGATGGACTTCGACGGGCTGGCTTGGGGGGCGAGCAACTTGCGTCCCGCGGATTGGGAGCGGGCCGCCCGAGCCCGCGGACTGGATGTCCGCGTGCGCGCACTGGCTCACAATCTAGCCCGCGGGCCGGAGGACTGATGGGGCTGGAGGCGCTGCCGCCCGAGACCGTACGAGCGTGGAAGACGCTGGCCCCGCTGCTGCCAAAGGAGCTGTACCTGGGAGGCGGGACAGCCGTGGCCGTGCACCTACATCACCGCGAGAGCCGCGACCTCGACTTCTTCTTTCACGACGGCGCGGTGAACCTCCAAGCGCTGGCGAAGAAGCTGGGCAAGGTGCGCCAGTTCGCGGTGACCCACGAGAGCGCTGGGACGTTGCGCGGCCTCTTCGGCGGGACCAAGGTCGAGTTCTTCCACGCTGATGAGGGCCGCCGTCAGAGGCTCCTTGAAGCCCCGGAGACCGTCGGCGGCTTACGCGTCGCCGGCCTGAAGGACCTGATGGCGATGAAACTGAAGGTGGTCGGCGACCGGGGTGAGATGCGCGACTACTACGACATCAAGCTCATCGAAGAGCAGGGCAAGCTCACCGTCGAGGATGGCATCGCACTCTTCCTCGAACGCTACGAGGTTGGCCCCGCGAGCGAGGAGCTACGGCATATCGTCAGCGCCCTCGGCTACCTCGATGACCTAGAGGAGGACGACGCGCTGCCTATCAGCAAAGCCGAGCTCACCGACTGGTGGGAGAAGCGCCAAGCTCGACTCGTGCGCCAGCTCGCGCGCAACCCCATGTGAGTCGCTCGCGCGCTCCGGTGCCAGCTCGGGATCGAAGTCGGCGTGCACGTGCGCCGCCAGCTCGCGGACGATGTCCAGCACCGAGCTCTCGCGGCCCGTGCCGACGTTGAACTCACCGGTCGCCTCCGGGTTGGCCAGCGCGGCCAGCAGGGCGCCGACGACGTCGCCGACGAAGACGTAGTCGCGCGTCTGCTCGCCGGAGCCGTAGACGGTCGGGCGCTCCTCACGCTGCACGCGGCCGCAGAAGATCGCGATCACCCCGGCCTCGCCGAGCGGGTCCTGCCGCGGACCGTAGACGTTGCCGAGGCGCACGGTGAGCGTCGAGAGGCCGAACGGGCGCGAGTACAGCCCGCAGTAGCGCTCCGCTCAGAACTTCGACTGCCCGTAGGGCGCCTCGGGCAGCGGCTCGGTGGTCTCGGGCGTGGGGATCACGTCCGCCTCGCCGTAGATCGCGCCGCCGGTGGAGACGTTGATGATCCGCTTGGCGCCCAGCTCGCTCGCCGCCCGTAGCACGTTGATGGTGCCGCCAACGTTGGTCGCCGCGTCGAACGCCGGATCGTCGACCGACTTGCGCACGTCGATCTGGGCGGCGAGATCGAAGGCTCTCGACCTGCGGCCGTGCTCCGCGATCAGGCGGGGCCGCGACCGCCGGAGATGTTGCCGATGGCGCCGCCACCGCTGCCACTGACCGTCAGGCGATACGTCTGGCTCTTGATCAGCCTGCCGGGCGTCGATGCTGTCGGCACCGTCCCGGAATCGATCGTCGTCCAGATCGGGGCGCCGCTAATAGGGTCAGTGTCGGTCTGCTGCTCGACCTTCCAGCCGTTGGACGCCACGCCATACGCACCCGGCGCGTCGGCGGTCCAGGTGCAAGACGGCGACTGGCCGACACCCGCATAGCAGCCGTCCGGATCGGACGCGCCTGCGCCCGGAGCCAGCGCGAATGCGCCGACGGCCGCGGCAAGAGCCGAGCCCGTGAGAATTCGCTTCATCTGTTTCCCCCTTGGATAACGCCGCAGCTCCCCTGCCACGGCGCACATGTGATGGAGGGGAAGGTGCGGCCTGTGCCCCGGTCCGTGCGACCGGAAAAAGTACATTTGTGGAGCCCCGAGCACGGCCGGTCGGGTGATAATCGTCCCCTGATGGCCACCCGGTCGCTGCCCAGCAAGACGGAGGAGCTGCGCGCATCCCCCCAGATGTTCGACTCGCCGTGGCTGGACCGGCTGTCGCGCGTGCATCCCGCCGTCCCGCTGATCCTGTACGCCCCGGTGATCGCGCTGCTGCTCGCGACGTCGCTGAGGCGCATGACGGACGGGTCGGCGCTCCTGGCCGTCGCCGCGGGCTACGCCATGTGGACGCTGACGGAGTACTGGATGCACCGCGTCGTCTTCCACTTCGAGCCCGTCGACGGCATCGGCGCGCGACTGCACTGGATCATCCACGGCGTCCACCACGACCACCCCAACGACTCCAGGCGCCTGGTCATGCCCCCGTCGGTGAGCATCCCACTGGCACTGCTGTTCGCCCTGGTCTTCCTCGCGGCGCTCGGCACGCCGACCGCTTGGCCGGTGCTCGCGGGCTTCCTCGCCGGCTACCTGGTCTATGACATGACGCACTACCACCTGCACCACCACATGCCGCGCACGCGCGCGGGCCGGCTGCTGCGCGAGCTGCACATGCGCCACCACTTCCAGGACGACACGACCGGCTTCGGCGTGAGCGCGCCCTACTGGGACCGCGTCTTCAAGACCGCGTCGCGGCGCGCTCGGCGCTAGCGCTCAGTGCGAGTCGCCGCCCCGGCCGCGCGTGACGCGGGCGGTGAGCGGCACCAGCAGGGCCCGCGGCGTCATCCGCCCGAGCTGCGCGGTCATCATCTCCTGAAGGCGCGGATGCACGACGCGCTTGCCGCGCTCCATCGCGTCGACCGACACCCGGGCCACGCGGTCGGCCTGCGTCCACATCAGCCGGCCGCCGAAGCCGTTGAGGCTCCCCACGCCCGCGATGTCGGCGAACTCGGTTCGGACGGGCCCCGGGCACATCACCGTGCACGAGACGCCCGTGCCCGAGAGCTCGCCGTGCAGCCCTTCGGAGAACGAGTTCACGAACGCCTTCGTCGCGGCGTAGGTGGCGTTGTAGGGGATCGGCTGGTTGCCGGCCAGCGACCCGACGTTGAGGATCGCGCTCTCGCCGCGCGCGAGCATGTCCGGCAGGAAGGCGTGCGTGAGCTCGTGCAGGGCGACGACGTTGAGCTGCACCTGCTCGTGGTCGCGCTCGAGCTCCACGACGCTGCCGAACAGCCCGAAGCCCGCGTTGTTGCACAGGCCGACGATCGCGCGGCCCGATCCTTGGACCTCGGCGACCAGCGCGCCGCGGGCCGTCGCGTCGGCCAGGTCACACGGACGGACGTCGACGGTCACCCCGTTTGCATCGCGCAGCTCGGCCGCCAGCTCCTCGAGGCGGTCCCGGCGCCGGGCGACGAGGATCAGGCCGTGGCCGCGGCGGGCCAGCTCGCGGGCCAGCTCCGTGCCGATGCCCGCCGAAGCGCCTGTGACGACGACGGCGGTGTCCGGTGACGGGCTGGGCAGGCTCACGGGGCGCAGCATGTTCGCACGGTTCAACTCCAACGCAGTAGACATCGGCGTTCACCCCGGCCCAAGGAGCCCCCAAATGCATCGACTCATCATCCTGCCGCTGCTCGCGGCGCTCGCCCTCGTCCCGGCCATGGCCGCGGGCGCCGGCGGGAAGAGCCACAAGGTCAACACCACGCTGAAGGGCAACACCGTCGACTCCCACGGCAAGACCGTCACCGACGCCGCTGTGGCCACCGACCCGAACATCAAGAGCGGCAACGGCGCCGCGGTCCTGCACACGACCCTCTCGTCGGACGGCAAGAGCGCCACCATCAAGGCCACGGTCTTCTACAAGGACGGCTCGCTCTCCGCGACGTCGAAGATCACCTTCGACCTGTCCGCCCCGGACACGATCCCGTTCGCGGGCACCGGCAAGGTCACGGGCGGTACCGGTACGTACAAGGGGGCCGCCGGCAGCTTCAAGGTCACCGGCACGCAGTCGACCGCCCAGACGACCTCCGGCCGCTTCTCGGCCAAGATCACCGGCACGATCACCTACTGACGCAGGCGGCCGGCGGCCGGCGCGCTCGCTCAGGCGAGCGCGTCGAGCGCCTGGTTGACCAGCGCGTCGGCGTCGGCGTTCTGCTCGCGCGGGACCGAGCGGATCGACCAGGAGCCGAACTCGCGCAGCAGCCCGGTGGCCTCGGCGTGCAGGGGCTTCATGTCGGCGTGCTTGACCCGGTAGGAGCCGTCGAGCTGGCGGGCGACGAGCTCGGAGTCGTTGACGACCTCGATCTCGTTGGCCCCGAGCTCGAGCGCGCGGCGCAGTCCGAGCAGCACGCCGCGGTACTCCGCCACGTTGTTGGTCGCGACGCCGACGACCTCCATCGCCTCGTCGAGGACCTCGCCGCCGGGGGTCGTTACGACGGCGGCGGCAGCGGCAGGGCCCGGGTTGCCCCGGGATCCGCCGTCCACGTGGACGACGACGCGCACGCGGCCGCTACTCGGCGTCGATGGGCGGGAACTCGCCGGCCACGCGCGGGCGGCGGCGGTCGCGAACCTCGCGGCGCGGGCTGTCCTCGCGATGATCGTCCCGGCGCTCGTCCGGGGTGCGGCGCTCGGAGCTGCGCCGGTCGATGATGACCTTCACGTTCGGGTCTTCGGAGTAGTACTTCTCGAGCTTGTCGTACAGCTCGTCGGCAAGGGCCTCTGGGACGACGCAGTAGATCATCGGTCGGGCAATCTAATCAGGCGTCGACCAGCTGCAACTCGCCGCGGTCGTCCGCGGCGGCGTTGGGCTCGCGATCGGCCTCGGCCAGCTCGCCCAGCTCATCGCCCTGGGAGGTCACGCGGACGCCCGCGGCCTCGTCGGCCAGGTCGATCTCGTAGCGGTACCAGCACAGCTCCCAGCCGACGACGATCGACACCATGTTGCCCTCGGTCTCCGACGGGCGCACGACGACGAACGGGGCCCCGAGCGAACGTGCCACACCCGCGACGGTGCGGGGGTGCTCGGACCCGTTGAAGACGTCGACCGCGCGGGCGCGCTTCATGTCGGCGTTCGTCGGCACGGCGCGGACGTGGCGCGGCTCGCGCGGGCCGTCGACGGCCGGCGCGGGCGGCGGGGGCGCCGGGGCCTCGGCGACCTCGGCGACGTACACGGGCTGGTCGCCGCCGGCG
>DAINCW010000014.1:8385-19598 GCA_036732205.1 Solirubrobacteraceae bacterium
CGGCCCGCGTGGTGCGGGGGTCTCGCGCCGCGACCGGAAGCGCTCCAGCAGCGAGCCACGGTCACCACGACCGCGGCCGCGGCTGCGCACGCCGAGGTTGTCCACGGCCGTCCCCTCGCGGATCCACCCCTCCGCCGACGCGCGCGGGCTGCACAGCTCGCACACCTGGCGGCGCGAGCCGCCGGCCAAAAAGACGTCGGCCCGCTCGCCGCGCAGCAGCGTGCGTCCACAGACGTCGCACTCGACGGCGGCCTGGTTGGTGAAGATCTGACGAGGGGTCATGGGGCCGGTCGAGCGTAGCAACCGCCCCATCGGCCTCAGGTGCTACGCGGTGACCGCCTGGGTGTCCTCGGTGCTCTGCGCGACGACCTTCTGGGCGAGGTTCCCGGGGACCTCCTCGTAGCGCAGGAACTCCATCGTGTAGTCGCCCCGACCGCCGGTCAGCGAGCGCAGGTCGGGTGCGTAGCTGAGCATCTCGGCCATCGGGACCTCGGCCTTGATCTCGGTCATCCCGCCCGCCGGCTCCATGCCCTGCGGCCGCCCGCGCCGAGAGTTCAGGTCGCCGATGACGTCGCCGACCGTGTCCTCGGGCACCGACAGCGTGACGAGCATGATCGGCTCGAGCAGCGCCGGGTCGGCGTGGGACATCGCCTCGCGCATCGCGATCGAGCCGGCCGTGCGGAACGCGTGCTCGGAGCTGTCGACCGTGTGGTAGGAGCCGTCGACGAGGCGGACGAGGACGTCCTTGACCGGGAACCCGGCCACCGGCCCGGCGCCGAGCGCGTCGCGCACGCCCTTCTCCACCGCGGGGATGAAGCTCGTCGGGATCACGCCGCCCTTGATCTTGTTGACGAACTGGAAGCCCTCACCGGGCTCCAGCGGCTCGATCTCGATCTGGCAGTCGCCGAACTGCCCGCGCCCGCCAGACTGCTTCTTGTGGCGGCCGTGCGCCCTGGCCGGCGTGCGCAGCGTCTCCTGGTAGGGCACGCGCGGCGGCTTGAGGCTCACCTCGGCACCGAAGCGGTCCCTCAGCCGGTCGACGATGACCTCCACGTGGATCTGCGAGAGGCCGGCGACGATCTGCTCGCCCGTCTGGTCGTCGCGGTGCAGGTCGATCGTCGGGTCCTCCTCCTGGAGGCGCCGCAGGGCGGTGAAGACCTTGTCCTCGTCGCCCTTGTTCTTCGGCTCCATCGCGAAGGCCATGACAGGCGCCGGGAGCTTGATGGCCGGCATCGACACGGGCTCATCGCGGGTGGCGAGCCAGTCCCCGGCCCGCGTCTGCTTGAGCTTGGCCACCGCGCCGATGTCGCCGGGGCCGAACTCGTCGGTGTGCTCGGTCTCCTTGCCGGTGAAGACCAGCAGCTGGCCCATGCGCTCCTTGCCGTGGCCGCGCGTGTTCGTCACCTGGGTGTCCTTGCGGAGCACTCCCTGGTAGACGCGGAACAGGTTGATGCGCCCGGCGAACGGGTCGGCGCGCGTCTTGAAGACGTAGGCGAACAGCTCGCTGTCCTCGTCGGCCTCGAGCGTCATGCCGTCGAGCTCGAGCCCGCCGTGCTTCACGGGGCTGGGCAGATCGTCGACGATCGCGTCGAGCAGGCGGTTGGTCCCGAGGTTGCGCGTGGCGACGCCGCAGACGACGGGGAACACGTGACCGTGGTTCGTCCCGTCCTTCAGCGCGGTGACGATCTCCTCGTGGGAGATCGCCTCGCCCTCGAGGTAGCGCTCCATGAGCGCGTCGGAGTTCTCGGCGACCTCGTCCATCAGCTTCTCGCGGTACTCCTCGGCGGTCGCCTGGAGGTCGTCGGGGATCGGGACCTCGCTGCAGTTGTCGCGGCCGTCGCCGTCATAGACGTAGGCCTTCATGTCGACCAGGTCGACGATGCCGCGGGCGTCCTGCTCGACGCCGATCGGGATCTCCGTGGCGACCACGTGCGGTCCGAACGACGCCTTGAGGGCCTCGAGGGCGCGGAAGAAGTCGGCGCGCTCGCGGTCGAGCATGTTCACGAAGACCATGCGCGCGATGTCCAGCTCGTCCGCGCGCTGCCACAGCCGGGAGGTGGAGACCTCCACGCCCATCACGGCGTTGACGACGAACACGGCGGACTCGCAGACGCGCAGCGCGCCCAGTGCGTCCGCGACGAAGCTCGGCTCGCCCGGCGTGTCGATGAGGTTGATCTTGCGGTCCTGCCATTCGAAGGAGTTCAGCGCCGCGCCGATCGACATCCCGCGGGCCTGCTCGTCGGCGTCCGCATCCGAGACGGTGCTGCCGTCGGCGACCGAGCCCAGGCGAGTGGTCGCGCCGGCCTGGAAGAGCAGGGCCTCGTGCAACGAGGTCTTGCCGCTGCCGCGATGGCCGACGAGCGCGACGTTGCGAATGCGGTCCGCGCTCTTGTGCATGACAGTCCTCCTTCCCTCGACGGCTGGAAGGCCGGACCCTACTCCTGCTCAGCGAGCCCTCGGCCGCGCGAACCGAGGCTCAGCGGTCCTGCAGGACGTCCGACTCGGACTGGAGGCGCGAGCGCAGGCGCAGCACGGCCTTCGTGTGCAGCTGCGAGATGCGCGACTCGGTGACGCCGAGGACCTCGCCGATCTCGCGGAGCGTGAGGTTCTCGTAGTAGTAGAGGGCGACGACGAGCTTCTCGCGCTCCGGCAGCCGCGCGATCGCGTCGGCGACGCGGTCCTTCATCTCGGTCGTGTCGATGATCGCGGCGGGATCCAGGGCGCCCGGGTCCTGGATCGTGTCGAGCAGGGACACCTGGTCGCCGCTGGCGTCGCTCACCGTCCACAGCTCGTCGAGCGCGGCGACCGTCGAGTTGGAGATCTGAAGCAGCGCCTCCTGGAACTCGTCGACGCTCATCTCGAGCTCGCCGGACATCTCCTCGTCGGTCGGCGCGCGCTGGAGGCGGTGCTCGAGCTTGGAGTTGGCCTTCTCGATCTCGCGTGCGCGCGCGCGGACCGAGCGCGGCACCCAGTCGAGGGAGCGCAGCTCGTCGATGATGGCGCCCTTGATGCGCGTGATCGCGTAGGTCTCGAACTTGATCTCGCGCTCGAGGTCGAACCGCTCGATCGCGCTGATCAGGCCGACGAGGCCGTACGAGATGAGGTCGGCCTCCTCGACGTGCGCCGGCAGGCCGGAGGCCATGCGGCCGGAGACGTACTTGACCAGCGGCGAGTAGGCGACGACGAGCCGTTCGCGCGCACGCTGGTCTCCCGTGGACTTGTACTTGCGCCACAGGTCGCGCAGCTCGATGGCCTTGACGTTCGTTTCCACGGCTTTTAGGCCCGGGGGTGAGATCGGGCGTACGCGCTCCTCAGACGCGCGGACTCTACCCGAGTGTAGATCTGGGTCGTGCTGATGCTGCTGTGGCCCAACAGCTCCTGAATGGCCCGCAAATCGGCACCGCCTTCCAGGAGGTGGGTCGCGAACGAGTGGCGCAACGCGTGCGGTGAGACGCCACCGGGCACCCCGACCTTCCCGGTCCACACGCGCAGGCGCCGGCGGACGTCGGAGGTCGAAAGCCTGCGTCCCGACTTCGAGAGGAACAGCGCGCGCTCGCCGGGGCGGTCGGCGAGTACCGGCCGGGCGCGCTCGAGGTAGCGCGAGATGGTGGCCAGCGCGCCCTCGCCCACCGGCAGGATGCGGGTCTTGCGTCCCTTGCCCTCGACGCGCAGCTCCTCCCCGTCGAAGGCCACGGACTCGACGTCGAGGTTCACGAGCTCCTCGGCGCGCAGGCCGCATGCGTAGGCGACCTCGAAGAGCGCGCGATCGCGCATCTCCAGCGGCGTGGAGACCGGGATCGCGTCCAGCAGCGCGCTCATCTCGTCGGCCTTGAGCACGCGCGGCAGCTTGCTCGCCTGCTTCGGCGCCGCGAGCAGGTCGGCCGGGTTCTGGCGCACGCGCCCGTGCTCGCGCAGGGAGCGGAAGAAGGAGCGCAGCGCGGCGAGCTTGCGGGCGACGGTGGTCGGGGCCGCGCCGTGCTGGGAGAGCGTCGCGGCGTAGCGGCGCAGCATCTTCGTGGTCAGCGCCTCGGGGTCCAGCCGGCGCTCGGTGGCCCAGGTCGCGAACTGCGCGAGGTCCGACGCGTACGCGCGGCGGGTCGCCTCCGCGGCGCCGAGCCGGCCGAGGTCGGCATCGAACAGCGCAAGCGCGGCGGTCCAGGCGGCGCTGTGAGCGACGGTAGGCTCGGTGATGGTGGCGGTGTTCTTCATCGATACGGGCAGCGGTCGGGTGGCGACGCAGCGCCAGCTCGTCGAAGCGGGGATCGCGCCCTCTGACGACGCGCCGCCGCGTCCATGGCTGCGCATCCAGGGCACGAACGACGCAACGACCATGTTCTATGCGGTCATGCGCCGTCCCGAGCGTGGGGTGATGATCGGCAGCCTCGTTCTTCGCCACTCTGACCACCATGCCCTTCTGCTCGAGCGTGGCTGGGAAGAGGTGCCCATAAGCGAGATCGGCGCCAGCCTCGCACCGGCGCGGTGACGCGGACGTGACGAAAGGCCCCGTCTCCGGGGCCCGAGCGCGAGCCGCCCGGACTCTGGCGGCATGCTCGATTCGATCCCTCGCACGGCCCGCGGCGCGGCCGTCGCCGCCCTGGCCCTGTGCTCACTGCTCGCCCTCGCGCCGCCCGCGCGCGGCGCCAGCTACGCGCCCGACACCGTCGTCCTGAAGCTGTCGTCGCGGTCGCATCGCGTCGCCGCGCAGGAGCGCGACGCCGGCGTGGTGGCGACGCTGAGCGTGATCCCGAAGCTCGGCGTCAGGGTCGTGCGCGTCACCGGCGACCCGGCCGCCGTGGCGGCTCGCCTCAGCTCGCGGCCCGGCGTGCGCTGGGCCGAGCCGAACTGGACGATGCACGCCGACGCTGGGCCGGGAGGCGGCGACGGCGCGGGCGCCGTGCCGAACGATCCGCTCTTCGGCCGGCTGGACGGCATGGCCGCGATCTCGGCGGCGGCGGGCTGGGCCGCGGCCGGGCTCGGGCGCTTCCCGGCAAGCGGCGGCGTGCCCGTCGGCATCGTCGACACCGGCATCGATGCGGGCCACGAGGACCTCCAGGGCAAGCTCGCCACATGCGCGACCGCGACCGACGGCCGGGTGACCGAGGGATCGTGCGCCGACGACAACGGGCACGGGACCCACGTCGCGGGGACGATCGGCGCGGTCGCCGACAACGGGGTCGGCGTCGCGGGCGTCGCGTTCTCCTCCCCGCTGATCGTCTGCAAGGCACTCTCCGCCGACGGGTCGGGGACCCTGGCCGACGTCGCCGGCTGCGTGCGCTGGGCGCATGACCGTGGGGCCAAGGTGATCTCGATGAGCCTCGGCGGCCCGGGCTCGCGCGCGCTGGCCGACGCGGTCGGCTACGCCTGGGCCGGCGGCGCGCGGTCAGGCTCCGTCCTGCTGGCGGCGGCGGGCAACGAGGGATCTCCGACCGTCGAGTTCCCGGCCGGCTACGCCGACGTCGTCTCGGTTGGGGCGACTGGGCCCGGCGACGCGCCCGCGTCCTTCTCGGAGTTCAACGCCGACGTCGAGGTCTCGGCCCCGGGCGTGGACGTGTTGTCGACCAAGGCCGGCGGCGGCTACGTCAGCCTGTCGGGCACGTCCATGGCCACGCCGCACGCGGCGGGCGTGGCGGCGATCGCCTGGGACGCCCACCCACGCGCGGCGGCAGCGACGATCCGCGAGCGCCTGGACGGCGCGACGGACGACCTCGGCGCGCCGGGCCGCGATCCGATCTTCGGCTTCGGCCGCGTGAACCTGCTCAAGGCGGTGGAACCGCAGGAGTAGGCCCTTTCCGGCGACCGCGCCCCTACGCGATGTAGATCGGCGCCCCGATCGGCACCTGCGGGTACAGCTCCTCGACGTCGGGGATGCGCATGCGGATGCAGCCGTGCGAGGCGGAGTGCCCGATCGTCCCGTACTCGCTCGGGTCGATGCCGTGGATGCCGGCACCGGCGTAGATGCCCAGCCAACGGGCCTTGATCGGGTTGTTGACGGCGCCGCCGGGGACCACCGTACCGGCGAGCTTGCCGGTCCACGGCGAGTTGGGAACGCTCCAGGCGGGGTTCACCGCCTTGTTCTGGATGTGGTAGAGCCCGGCCGGGGTCTCCAGGCCGATCATGCCCACCGCGATCGGGTAGGTCTTCGCGAGCTTGAGGTCGCGGTACAGGCGCAGCTGGTACGTCGAGCGGTCGATGGTGATGACCGCCGGATAGTGCTTGGCGAGCTGGGCCGTCGTGACCCCTGGCATGATCCTGCGAGTGCCCACGACGAACGTGCGGCTGCCGCTGCCGCGCTCGAGGGTCGCCTCGATGTTCGCCTGGAGGGCGTCGCTCTTCACCGCGAGCCCGATCTGCCCGCTCACCGGGGCGATGCTGGTGCCCGTGTACTTCAGGGACGCGTCGCGCGCCGGGCGGGCCAGCGAGCTCTCGACCCAGCCGACGAGGCTGGTGACGGCCTTATGGGAGTAGTGCAGCTGCGGCGCGATGCTCGCGTGGATGCGCCCGCCGGTCAGCTGGCGCAGCGCGCGGCCGATGGGGTTGCCGTCCTGGCTGCGCGCCATGGCCTCGTCGACGCTGCGATTGATGTCGACCGTGATGCGCGCCGTCTTGGCGCTGATCTCGAAGGTCCGGGTGTCGTGGTGGACGATGATCGGCCGGTGGAGTCGCGGCAGCAGCTCGTGGCGCAGCTTCGCGCGGGCCGCGGCGGGCTTGAGGCCGCCGACGTCGACGCCGCCGATCCGCACCCCCTTCGCGAGGTGCTCCTTGGCCTGATGGTCGAGCACGAGCACGCCGCCGCCGAGCACGCAGAGAGCTGCGAGCACCGCAACGACGCCCAGAAAGGACGGGTGGCGCACCCACCCATCTTAATGCCGCCGAGGCCCCGAGAAAAGGCCTGCAATCGCGCCAACGAGCGGGAAGTCTGCGTGCCGGGTCTAGCGGGAGCGCTCGCGGACCAGCACCGAATCGATGGCCACGAGCACGTTCGGGCGGTTGCGGTGGCTCGTCTCGTGGTCGCGCAGCGCCTCGAGGTCGTCAACCTCCAGCGACGGCAACAGCGCGATCAGCTCATCCGCGTCGAGGGTGTCGACGCCGCCCGGGGGGGCCGCGTCCCCGCCGTTGACCGGGTCCCCCACCCCCAGGCGCTCTGCACCGGTGGCCGCGTCACGCTCGATCGCGTCCAGCGCCCGGCGCACCTCGACGAGCTGCTCGCGGGTCGGGCGCCAGCTCTGGCCGCCGGCGTCGTGGACGCTGGGGCTCCAGCGCAGGAAGTCCTCGACGTCGCGCTCGTAGCGATACGGCCCCGCCCCCCGGCGCAGCAGCGGGTGCAGGCGCTGGTGCTCGCGCAGCTTCAGCACGGTCTCGCGCGTCGTGTACCGGAAGCGGAACCCGGTGGCCTTCAGGCGCCGGTTGTCCAGCCCCCGCCCGAAGCGCAGCTGGGCCAGGACCTGCGGCGGCAGGCGCAGCCCGAGGCGCCATGCCACCGCCATGGCCAGCCCGGTGCCCACCGGCGGGATGACCGGCGCCATGCGCTTGCCGAGCAGGTCGATGACCTCCGAGAGCACGAGCACCCCGTCCGCCGCGGCGTTGAAGACGCCGGGCAGGTCATGGATGACGCAGTGCTCGAGGACGTTGGCGATGTCGTCCTCGTGGATGAACTGGTAGCGCGGATCGAAGCCCAGGATCGTCGGGACCACGGGCAGTGACAACAGCCGCGAGTGGGTGGTCTTGATGTCGGGGCCCAGACCGTTGGCGAAGCGCAGGACGGACACCGTCGCGTCCGTGTGCTTGGCCGCGAAGTCGGACACGGCCGCCTCGGCCTCCACGATGTCGCGCTCGATCGACGTGTGCGGTGCGTGGGGCCGGCGCATCGTCTCGGTGAAGAACGCCGGGTCGTCCTGCTCGCAGCCGTAGAAGTGGGCCGAGGACTTGAAGACGACCTTGCGCACGGTCGAGTCCGGACCGCTGCACGCGGCGAGGATGTTCATCGTGCCGATCACGTTGTTCTCGTGCGCCTTGCGCGGCTCCGTGACGATCGAGTCGACCACGAGGCGCGTGTCGACCACGGTGTCGATGCGCGCCGCCTGCACGATCCGGCGGATCAGCGAGTGCGAGTCCGCCACGCGCACGAACTCGGTGCGCTCGAGCTCGACCTTGGGCGGGCGCGTCGCGATGCCGACGATCGCCTCGACCTCGGGGTGCTTCTCGAGCGCCTGGGCCAGCCGGCCGCCCCAGTAGGTCGACAGGCCGGTCACGAGGATCCGCCGGGACGTCATCGCGGCACCCTCAGCCGAACCACACGCTCTCGCGCGTGGAGAGCATGTCGATCAGGTTCTCCTGGATACGGGCGCGGATCTCGTGGGCGACGGTCTGCACGAGGGCCTTGTCCTCCCACGGCTCGTCGCCCATGTCGTCGGTGCGCACCGGCTCGAGGAAGCGAATGACGAACTTCGCCGGAAGGTAGGCGAGCATCCCGAACGGCCCGAGATGCGGGAACGTCGGGGTGAGCGGGAAGTACAGCAGCCCGGTCAGGCGCTGGAGGACGTTGAGCTGGGCGAAGGCCGGCTGGGCCTCCTCGGCCCCCACGACGGCCACCGGCACGATCGGCGCGCGGGCACGCATCGCCGCCTCGACGAACCCGCCGCGCCCGAAGCGTCGCAGCTTGTAGCGGTCCTTGAAGAGCTTCTCGGTCCCCTTGCGGCCCTCGGGGAAGACGAGCACGAGCTGGCGCTCGTCGTAGAGCAGCCGGTGCACGTTGGCGGGGTGGGCCGGGACCCCCCCGACCTTCGACACCAGCATCGAGAACCCCGGGAAGCCCTTGAAGAAGTGCTCGACGGTGATGTTCAGTGGCCGCGGGCGCGGGTGCTCCTCCTTGATGGCCTTGGCGATCATCGCCGCGTCGGGCGGCAGCGCGCCCGCGTGGTTGGAGACGATCAGCGCGCCACCGTCGGACGGGACGTTCTCGACGCCCTGGACCTCGCAGCGGAACCACAGCCGGTAGAGGAACTCCGTGAGAGTCCGGTCGAGGAAGCCCTCGACCCGCTCCGAGCGCCCCCAGTCGTTGACGTGGCGCTCGGCCTCGAGCCCCGGCAGGTACTTCCGGAGGTCCGTGGGCTCCCGCGCCGCGGGCAGCCCGGGCCGCGGCTCGTCGAGCCCCTCGACCGGTTCCCCGGCCAGCTCGGCCTCGCGCAGCCCTGTTCGTGCGTCTTCCGCCATGGGAGCAGTCTCCCACGGCGCGACGATTCGCGAACGTCACTCCTACGCGGCGCGCTCGCCCCGGCCGCCGGTGAGCACCGGCGTGAGCAGGCGCTCGAGCTCCGGCCAGTCCTCGGCGCACACCACGTCCTCCTCATCGCAGACGTCCCGGTTCCACGGGTGCGCGATCGTGGCCGCGACGATTCCGTGCTCGATGGCCTTCGCGATGTTGACCGGGCTGTCGTCGATCAGGACGTCGATGTCGATCTCGCGACAGCGGCTGACCTTGTCGAACGAGCAGTACAGCTCGTCGAACGGCAGATCGATCTTGCGCAGCCACGCCTCCGTCGCCTCCTGGGCGCGGATGGCGCGGTGACTGGTGACGTGGATGAAGTGCCCGGCTTCCTTCCAGCGCCGGACGGCCTCCACCGCCCCCGGATAGGGACGGCCGGCGAGGATCACCTCGTCGGCATGGGTCTCGTCGATGCACAGCTCGAGCTGGCGGGGCTTGAGGCGCGTGATGCCCCAGTCGAACTGCTCCTCGTAGGGCAGCTCGATCCCGAAGCGGCGGCTGGCCGCGTCGGAGAGGACGTCCCAGTAGTGGTGCAGGGTGGAGTCGACGTCGATGGCGATGCGCACGACAGCTCGTATCCTAGGTCGGCAATGGACCGCTCCCCCTGGATGGACGTCGACTGGTCCGCCCACCAGAGGTGGGTGGAGGTCGCAGGGCGGCCGGTCAATGTGATCGAGCTCGGCTCCGGGCCTCCGATCCTGTTCGTCCACGGGCATTCGGGCGCGTGGCAGAACTGGCTCGAGCAGCTCCCCGGCCTCGCCGGCCGCCATCGCGTGATCGCCGTGGACCTCCCAGGCTTCGGCTCGTCGCCCATGCCGATCGAGCCGGTCTCGATGAGCCTGTACGCCCGGATCTGCGACGGGCTGCTCGACGCCATGGGCGTCGGCGCGGCCACTGTCGTCGGCAACTCGATGGGCGGCTTCGTCGGGGCCGAGATGGCGATCCAGATGCCCGCACGGGTCGAGCGCCTCGCGCTCGTCTCAGCGGCCGGGGTCGCGAAGTCCTACATGGGGTCCCCCACCTGGTTCATGTCGCGCTACTCCGAGCGCGTCCTGCGCCTGCTCTCCCCGCTGCTCATCGCGCCCGACAAGCGGGTGCGCCGGATGGTTCGCCGCCCGCGCATGCGCAGCGCGAGCCTGAAGATGGTCGCCGCCCACCCGGAGGAGCTGTCGCCGGCGATCATCTGGGAGATGCTCGTGCGCTCGGGGCGCAAGCCGGCAGCCCCCGCCGCCGCGGCCGCGATCGCCGACTACGACTTTCGCGACCGCCTGCCCGACATCGCGTGCCCGACGCTCATCGTGTGGGGCGCCAACGACCGCGTCGTGCCGCCATCGAGCGCTGACGAGTTCGAGCGGCTGATCGGAGACACGCGCAAGGTCGTCTTCGAGGACACTGGGCACGTGCCCATGATCGAGCGCCCCGAGCGGTTCAACCGCCTGCTCGACGACTTCCTGGCGGAGCGCCCGAACGAGGACGTCGACGAAACCAGCGAGGCAGCCAGCGAGGCGGCCGCTTGAGCTCCGCGGTCCCGCCCGACTGGCACGACATCGACTGGCGCGAGCACCAGCGCTGGGCGACGGTCGGCGGCGCGCCGCTGAACTACGTGGACGTCGGCTCGGGCCCGGCGGTCCTGCTCGTCCACGGCCTCGGCGCGAGCTGGCAGTGCTGGCTGGCCAACGTCCCGGCGCTGGCGCAGCACCGTCGCGTCATCGCCGTCGATCTGCCCGGCTTCGGCCATTCCGCCACGCAGCGCGAGCGGATCTCGATCCAGGGCTACGGGCGCTGCCTCGACGACCTGTGCCGGCAGCTCGAGCTCGGCTCCACGGCCGTGATCGGCAACTCGATGGGCGGCTTCATCGGCGCCGAGATGGCAATCGCGTTGCCCCAGCTCGTCGACCGCCTCGTGCTCGTCTCCCCCGCGATCTTCTGGGGCGAGATGCGCCGTGCCCGT
>DAINCW010000014.1:19608-19976 GCA_036732205.1 Solirubrobacteraceae bacterium
CGCCGCGCGGCGCGAGCGGCTGCGCTGGGTGGTCCTCAAGCAGGCGGGCATCGCTCGGCCCGAGACGATCCCGACCGACCTGGCGTGGGAGGCGATCCACGCCGCGGGCGGCGAGGGGTTCACCGACGCGACCCTCGCCCTGGCGGACTACTCGATCCGCGACCGCCTGCCCGAGGTCGGCTGCCCGACGCTCGTCCTCTGGGGCCGGCGCGACCCGCTGGTCTCGCACCGCGACGCCGACGAGCTCGAGCGCCTGATCCCCAACGTCCGCAAGGTCGTCTGGGACGACTGCGGGCACGTGGCGATGATGGAGCACCCTGAGCGCTTCAACGCCCTCGCCGAGGAGTTCCTCGCCGAGCCCGCCGGCG
>DAINCW010000014.1:19986-24329 GCA_036732205.1 Solirubrobacteraceae bacterium
CGAGCCGCAACGGCGGCTCGCCCGCGCACACCGCGACGGCGTCCTCCTAGGCGACCGGCACGGTCACGGCGCCGTGTGAGGCGCTGGCGACCTGGCGCGCGTACTTGCCGAGCACGCCCGTGGCGTCCGTGGCGGGCGGCGACTCGTACTCGGCGACGCGACGCGCGATCTCGTCGTCGTCGAGCGCGACGTCGATGCGCCGCGCGCGGACGTCGATCGTGATCTCGTCGCCCTCGTGCACCGCGGCGATCGGGCCGCCGCACGCAGCCTCAGGCGCGACGTGGCCCACCATGAAGCCGTGGGTGGCGCCGGAGAAGCGCCCGTCGGTCATCAGCGCGACGTCCTCCCCCAGCCCGGCGCCGGCGATGGCGCCGGTAACGGAGAGCATCTCGCGCATTCCGGGGCCGCCGACCGGGCCCTCGTTGCGGATGACGAGCACGTCGCCGGGCTTGATCTGCCCGTGGGTGACGGCGGCCATGGCGGCCTCCTCGCCCTCGAAGACCCGTGCCGGCCCCGTGTGCTCGAGGCGCTCGTGGCCCGCGAGCTTCACGACGCTGCCCTCGGGCGCGAGGTTGCCGTGCAGGATGGCCAGGCCGCCGGTGGGCTTCAGCGGGTCGTCGAGCGGACGCACGACGCGCTGGCCTTCGGTCTCCACCGCGCCGTCGGCGAGCTCGCCGAGCGTCGGGCCCGAGACGGTCGGCGCGCCGGTGTGGAGGACGCCGAGCTCCGCCAGGCGCTTGGCCAGCACCGCGGAGCCACCCGCGGCGAACATGTCTGTCGCGTTGTACTGGCCGCCGGGCTTGAGGTCGCACAGCAGCGGCGTGCGCTCGGAGATGCGGTCGAAGTCCGCGATGTCGAGCTGCACGCCGGCCTCGCGCGCCACCGCGAGCAGGTGCAGAACGCCGTTCGTGGAGCCGCCGCTCGACGTGATCGCGGCGATCGCGTTCTCCAGCGAGTCCTTGGTGATGATCTGGCTCGGCAGCAGGCCCCGGCGCAGCACGTCCATGACGAGCACCCCGGCGTCGTAGGCCGCCTGGGCCTTGCTCGCGTCCTGGGCGGGGGTGCCCGACGGACCCATCGGGCTGATGCCCATCATCTCGAAGGCCATCGCCATCGTGTTCGC
Organism: Solirubrobacteraceae bacterium; assembly: GCA_036732205.1. Classification (GTDB taxonomy): domain Bacteria; phylum Actinomycetota; class Thermoleophilia; order Solirubrobacterales; family Solirubrobacteraceae; genus VAWY01. The sequence continues at coordinate 21,110 of DAINCW010000014.1, forward strand.
GGTGAACTGGCCGCCGCAGGCGCCGACGCCGGGGCTGGCGACGGACTCCAGCTCGGCCAGCTCCTCGTCGGTCAGCTTGCCGGCCGCGTGGGCGCCGACGGCCTCGAAGACGTCGAGGATCGTCACGTCGCGGCCCTGGAACCGCCCGGGCGGGATCGAGCCGCCGTAGAGCATGACGCTGGGAACGTCGAGGCGGGCGAGGGCCATGACCGTGCCGGGGATCGTCTTGTCACAGCCGCTGAGGGCCACGACGGCGTCGAACAGGTAGCCGCGGGCCGTGAGCTCGATCGAGTCGGCGATCACCTCGCGCGAGACGAGGCTGGTCTTCATCCCGCTCGTGCCCATCGTGATCCCGTCGGAGATCGCGATGGTGTTGAACTCCATGGGCGTGCCGCCGGCCGCGCGGACGCCCTCCTTGACCTTCGCGGCGAGGGCGCGCAGGTGGAAGTTGCACGGCATCGTCTCGATCCAGGTCGAGGCGACGCCGATGATCGGCTTGCTCAGCGCCTCGTCGTCGAAGCCGATGCCCTTGAAGTAGGCTCGTGCGGCGGCGCGCTCGGGGCCCTCCGTGAGCGCGCGAGAGCGGTGCTTGACGTCGAATCCGTTCGTGGCGGCCATGGCCGCGGACCCTACCGAGCGGCTGCGGCCGTCCTCTCGCGCCGGGCTTCCCACTGGCTCAGGCGCCAGAGGTCGCGCCGGACCCGCTCGGGGTCGACCTGCCGCCCGGGCAGGTGCATGTTGGCGCTGGCGACCAGGCGCTCCTCATCCCCGGTGAGCGCCATCCACTTTGCCAGCACGTCGTCGGAGTCGGGCAGGAGCGCGGATCCGTACGGCCGCGTCGCGTCGGGGAACTCGACGCAGTACTCGTTGAGCAGCCCGCGGGTCTGCGGCAGGTAGGCGACGATCGGCTTGTGGGGGTAGATCAGGTACGCGTACAGCGCGCCGCCGAGGCTTCCCCGAGCCGTGCCGCGCTCCGGCCCGCCGGCCATCGCGCCCCAGACGCGGATGAAGCCGAGGTCGCGGTACATCTCCCACTCCTCGGCGTTAACGCAGGACTTCAGCAGCGTGCGCGCCCGCTGCTCGGCGCGGCGCTCACGACCGGGGTCGTACGCGTCGGCGGGGATGCGCGCCCGGCGCGCCCGCGAGCGCTCGATCGCGCCCGAGACCTTCGGCAGCGCCACCTCCCAGAGCAGAGCGACGACGACGATCGCGGTGGCGCTGAGGGCGAGCAGCACGTCCGCGCCCTCAGCCGCCGGCGGCCTGCGGGAAGAAGATCACCCGCTCAGCGTCGCGCGGCACCTCGTCGAAGGACCGCACGAGCGCTGCCTCGCGGCGCCCGCCGGTGGCCGTGGTCGGAACCGCCGCCCACAGTCCGGCGTCGAGCTGGGCGCGGAACGCCGCGATCAGCTCGCGTTCCTGCTCGGGGACCGTCACGTCCCCCTCGGCAAGGAGCACCTCGCCATGACCCGGCTTCATCCGCAGGAGCCTCATCCTGCGCTCGATTATGGCACTCGCGGTGCCCGGTCTCGCAGGCTGAACACATCCACGGGCCCCGCCCCCGCCCCGATGTCGCGCAGCCCGTCGCGAACGGCGCTCCCGGCGATGGCCCTCGCGGCCCGCGCCGCACCAAGCGGGTCGTCTCCGAGCGCAAGGCGCGCGGCCAGCGCGCTCGAGTGCGTGCACCCCGATCCGTGGGCCGCGCCGTCGGGGTGGCGCTCGCCCCGGATCGCCTCGAGACGCTCGCCGTCGAAGAACACGTCGGTGGCCTCGTCGCGATGGCCGCCGGTCACCACGACGGCGCGCGGGCCGAGCGCGTGGACGGCGCGCGCCAGCGCCTCGCCGCCGGCGTCTTCGCCAAGGCCCGTCAGAGCCCGCGCCTCGGGGAGGTTGGGGGTGACCACGGTCGCGAGCGGCAGGACGTCGGAGACGAGCACCCGCTCCGCGTCGGGCTCGAGCAGCCGAGCGCCCGACTCCGCGACCATCACCGGGTCGACGACGACCGGCACGCCGGCCGGCAGCTCGCGCAGCGCGCCCGCCACCGCCTGCGCCGTCGCCGCGGACCCGAGCATCCCGACCTTCACGGCGTCGACGCCCAGATCCTCCACGACCGCGAGGACCTGGCCGCGGATGATCTCGGGGTCGATCGCCTGCACGGCGCGGACCTCGCGGGTGTTCTGCACGGTGACGGCGGTGATCGCGGTCGCGCCGTGGACGCCGCAGCGGGCGAACGCCTTCAGGTCGGCCTGGATCCCGGCGCCGCCGCCGGAGTCCGACCCGGCGATCGACAGCACCACCGGGACGCGACGCTTGCTCACCGTCGCCAGGCTACGCAACCGGCACGTAGCGCCCGCCCGCGACTCGCCGCACCCGCCCGATCAGCTCGAGCTCGGCCAGGCCCGCCAGTGAGTCCCCGATGTCGCGTCCCGCCGCGGCGAGCGCCTCGACGGTGTCGCGTCCCTCGGCCACAGCCTCCAGCAGGGTGCCGAGCGGCTCGGGCAGCTCGGGCGGCCCGGGCGCGCCGCTCCAATTCCCCACGCCGCACGCCAGGTCCAGGGCGTCCTGCGCGTCGCGGATCACGTGGGCACCGTCCTTGAGCAGCGCGTTCGTGCCCGCAGCGAGCGGGGACGTCACGCGCCCGGGCACGGCGCCGACCTCACGCCCGAGGTCGCGGGCCATCTCCGCGGTGATCAGCGACCCCGACCGCTCCCGGGCCTCCACGACGACGGTGAGCCGCGCCAGCCCCGCGATGATCCGGTTGCGCGCCGGGAACCCCCAGCGATACGACGTGGCGCCCGGCGGCATCTCCGAGACGACGCAAGCGCTCTCGCGCAGGCGCGCGTGCAGCAGGCGCTTGCTGGAGGGGTACGCGCGCTCGGCGCCACCGGCGAGCACGGCGACCGTCGGCCCGTGGACCTCCAGCGCCCCGGCCTGGGCCGCCGCGTCGATGCCGAGCGCCATGCCGCTGACGACGGGAACGCCGGCGGCCGCAAGGCCACGGCCGATCGCCCGCGCCACCTCGAGCCCGTACGGCGAAGCCCGCCGTGCGCCGACCACCGCGACCACCGGGCGCTCGGCCTGCGTGAACGCGACGAACCGCTCCCAGCGCCCCGCCACATGCAGCGCCGCCGGCGCGTCCGGCACGCCTCGCAGCGCCTCGGGATAGGCCTCGTCGTGGCGGCAGACCGCGACGAGCCCGGCGCCGGCGATCGCGTGCCGGGCG
>DAINCW010000015.1:0-14219 GCA_036732205.1 Solirubrobacteraceae bacterium
CTCTTGGGTTTCGATGCTCATCAGCTTCCCTTCTGCTCGGGGTGTGCGCGGGAACTTACTGGGCGACGGCGAGCCCGGGCGAGCCGAGGACGCCCGCTGCCGCGAGCAGACCAAGGCAGAGCGTCCGAGTCCACACGCCTCCATGATCTCCTCCGACCTGGCCCGCCGCAAGTCGCGCGCACGCCCGGATCAGGCAGCGCCCCAGATCCGGGGCTCGAGACAACCTGAAGAAGGCCGCAGACACAAAGAAGCCGCTCTGCTGAGCGGCTTCTCAGGTACCGATGGACATTATGAGACGACTTTCGAACCCTCGGGTACTTGAGGGTTGGAGGTCTTTGGCCGCGTAAGGGCCGGCCATGCTGCTTGTCGTCCAGAGCGAAAGCGAGCGCCAGGCCCGCTTCTGACACGGAGCGAGCGGGGCTTACCCGACGCTCTGCCATCAAGTTGGTGGTTCGACGGGCCGCATTCGCAGGGCTCGGCCGACGGCCGCGAGGATGGGGATTGCTGCTTTGAGCGCAGCGTTTGGGGCCTGCGAGGACCCTGGGTACCGTCGGAGGACAAGAACCGTGTAGATGAGTGCCCGCAGCCCTTGGCCTTGGCCAAGTCCGCGCTCGTCGTATGTCGCATTCAGCATGCGGATGTGCGGCTCGAAATCGAGCGCAGGTCGGTGGATGTTGCGCACGGTGGCTCCATCGGCCCCGACGCGGAAGGTATGAACCGTTCCGGGGGCGACCGCGGCCGATTCCCCCTGCGAGAGCGTTCGCCACTGGTTGCTGAGCCGCACGTCGAGTGAGCCTTCGAGGACCGTGTACTCCTCGGTCTGTCCGCGATGGACGTGTGCGCCCGGAGCCCATCCGTGGGGCGGGAGCCGCCACTCCATCTCGAGGAACTCGCCGTCGGTCTCGGCCGTCGAGCGCACGATCTCATAGACGCTGCCGTCTGGCCACGTAAGGACCCGCTCGCTCATATGACGCAACCCTATGCGGCAGCGCGGCCGTCCGTTGGCGCGGTCTATCGCGGCCCCTGCTTTCGGGGCAAGGAGCAGCCGCTAGCGCGGCCTTCCAAGCCGAAAAGCCGCCCAGTTGAGCGGCTTCTCAGATACCGCCGATGGAGACGGTGGGAATCGAACCCACGTCCGCAGTCGCGTGAGGATGGTGTCTACGAGCGTATCCGGCGCTCTGATCTCGTCTCTCGCTCGCCACGCCGGCGGGGTTGCGAGGGACCAGCCTCCTGAAATTTTCCCCCTTTGGCGGAGGCGGACCGCCGGGGGTGAGCCTGCGTTCTGATCCCGGATCCGCAGCGGCAGGCACGCCGCGGGCGAGACCTCACTCACCTAGATCTAACTAGGCACGGAGGGCGTACTCGTGAGAGTCCGCACTTATGGTTTTCCCGGTGTTTAACGAGGCCGCCGGGACCTCGGCTCGCAACCACCTCCACGGAACCGACCGCGTCGAAGCCTGTCGTCCCCTGGTGGTGTGTGACCACTCCATTCTACCGACCCGCTGTAGCTTCGCCGGCATGCCGTAGGAACCGCTTAACGAAAACGACGCGGTCCCAAGCCACCTTTGGGGGCCATTCTCCCGTCGCACGGCCCTTGCGGGCTGGCGCCGAGATTTGGCGGCGCGGCCTTACACCCCTGGCCGTCGCTCTTCGTGGCTTGGTTCCGCGTCTGGAACGGAAGCTAGGGCCGCCTTCGGGCGCGCGCAAGGGCCTCTGGGCGAAGAAGCCGCATTCTCCGAGAAAGGGCCTTGCCACAATGGATGGCGATGGAGGCGCACGTCCACGACCAGCCTCGACCGGACGGCTTCGGTCAGCCCGGCGGCGATCCGTTCGGCGAGCAGAAGCCGTCGCCGTGGCGACGCATCGGCAGCGGCCTGGCCGCGGTGGGCGTGCTCGTCGCGAAGTTCGCGGTCAAGCTCAAGGCGCTGGTCTTCCTCCTGCCCAAGCTCAAGCTGCTGACGACGTCGGGCACGATGCTCGTCTCCGTCGCGGCCTACTCGCTGATCTGGGGCTGGAAGTTCGCGGCCGGGTTCGTCCTGTTGCTGCTCGTCCACGAGATGGGGCACGTCTTCCAGCTGCGCCGCGAAGGCATCCCGGCCAGCGCCCCGATGTTCATCCCGTTCCTCGGCGCGGTCGTGACGGCGAAGTCGCTGGGCGGGAACGCGCTCGCGGAGGCGCGCGTCGGGCTGGCGGGCCCGGTGCTGGGCACCCTCGGCGCGGGCGCCGTGGCGGGCGTGGCGGTGCTGACCGACAGCGACTTCCTGCGCGCGCTGGCCTTCACCGGGTTCTTCTTGAACCTCTTCAACCTGCTGCCCGTCGTGCCGCTGGACGGCGGGCGCGCGATGGCCGCCATGGCGCCGTGGATGTGGTTCGTCGGCTTCGCCGGCCTGATCGCGCTGGCGATCTTCTTCCCGAACCCGATCATCCTGCTGATCCTGGTCTTCGGCGGGATGGAGACCTGGCGGCGCTGGCGCGCCCGGCGCCACGGCGACGAGGCCCAGCAGGCCTACTACCGCGTGTCCCCACGGGCCCGCCTGGCCGTGGCCGCGGTGTACCTGGGACTCGCGGCCGCGCTGGTCTTGGGAATGGACGCCACGCACGTGGTGAGGACCTTCGCCGATACCTGATGAGCCGGAATCTGGACGTTTCTGGACGGGCGGGTCCCCTGAACTGGCGATAGTCGAAACCAACACCCGCGGGGGAGGGTGGAGTCCGTGGGTGTCGAAACCGACTAGCTGCTCATGCCCGCCAGTTCCGCCCCTGGCAGGCGTTGTCGCAGCATGGCTGCGCGACGCCGCCTGCTTACCGTTCTCGCCTGTGGCTGCGCGACGCTCGCCGCCGTGTCCCCCGCGGCTGCGACCGGCGGCGCAGGCACGGCGCAGCTCGTATCGGGCACGGTTCAGCCGATGCTGGGCGTCAGCGTTCAGGCCGACGGCTCCGTCACCCGGATCGGGACGGTCGGGGAAACGATCACGCGTGAGCAGAGGGGTCAGAACATCATCGTGACGGTCGTCCCCGCCCGCTGACTGGGCACGGCGCGCTCAGGCGTGCAGCATCGCGCGCAGCTGAGCGACCCGGTCGGCGTCGAATCCCTCGACCTTCGCCAGATCGTCGACCGATTCGAACGCGCCGTACTCCTCGCGGTGGGCGACGATGCGCTGCGCGGCGGCCGGGCCCACCCCCGGGAGCGCCTGCAACTCCTCGACGGATCCGTTGTTGAGGTCGACCCGGTCATCCTTGTGACCCGCGCCAGCCGTCGCCGGGACCGCCGGCGCGGAATCCTCTCCGCGAGCGGCTTCCAGCTCACGCTTGAGGCGACTCTGGCGACGAACGAAGAAAGCAACGACGGCCGCTATCACGAGCAGGGCGAGCAGTAGCAGCGCCAGGGTCTTGTGGTTCTGGAACCAACGGTCCAGCCGGTCGAAGAACCCCCGCTGCTTCTCCGGGGTGAACTCGATCGTCTGGGTCTGCGTCGACCCAGGCGTGTCGTGGAAGGTGAGCAGTACCCGGTAGCGCCCCTTCGGCAGACCCTGGTAGGTGACCTTCAACGCCTTGGTGTCGCCCGGGGCGATGGCATCGAAGCGAAGCTTGCGCGTGTCGTTCGGCTTTGCTGGCTGCACATTGGAGTTGCTCAGCCTGTAGAGGCTCACGCGGACGGCCGTGCTCGCGGCGATCGAGCCGACGCTCGCGAGGTCGGCGCTCACCTCGGAGGACTTGCCAATCGTTCCGTGGGCGGCAAGCCCGCGCAGCTCGATGCGCGGTGTCGGCAGACGATTCGGACCGACGAGCTGGAAGGGCTCGGTGATTCGCAGGTGCCGCGAATGACCGAAGGACGCGGTGGTCGTCACGGTGTAGCGACCCGCCGGGAGCACCTTGTTGACCTGGATCGGGAAGTCACGCAGCGCCCGCGGAAGGATCACGTCGCCCTGCCACTTCTGGCGGACGACGGCCTGGCCACCCGAATCGGTGATTTGCAGTCGTCCGGCCCTGGGAGCCGCGACGACATCGCCGGTGTTCTGCATGCGCGGCACGAACTCCAGCGTGCGGCCGACTCCCTGAAGACTCCGCAGCTGCACGAATTTCCCGCGAGGGTGGTAACGACCCGGCAGCCGCAGCAAGTTGATCTGCAGAAGGCGGTCGATGGTCCTGACCGGCCCCTTGTGGGGGCCCTGCGGCGTGCCCTGATAGATCAGCCCGACGTACGCCGCACGGGTGTGACGGGGCAGCAACGCCCACGTCGCCCCGACCTGCCGTGTCTCGCCCGGCGCGAGTGTGAACGTTGCCGGGTTCGGTGACAGGATCTTCGCCGCCGCGGTGAGGTTCACCGGGATCTCGTCGAATGTGAACGATCCGGTTACGACCTGACCGAGAAGCGCCGGAAAGATCTTGACGCGGAACGGAACCCCCGTCGTGTTCGTGACCGCCGTCTGGCTCAGGTTGGTCACCGGGCGTGCGACGACGTCGCGCCGGGACGGACTGATCGAGAAGAGTCCCTGGCTCCCCCCCTGGCCCGCCACCGGCTCGGCTCCGGCCATCGAGACCAGCAGGGCGACAACTCCGAGCCGAGCGGTGAGCGATCCGAAGCGCCGCGTCAGCATCGCGCGACCCTACCAACGTGGCGGCGGCGGAACGCACGGAGGCCGGCGCAGTGGCCGGCCTCCGAACGTGTGCCCTGTGTGTCCCCTATGTGCTTACTTCGTGCCCTGTGTGCGTTGGGGAGTTAGTTGCCCCGTGCTCACTACTGGAGCGTGTAGGTCACCGACGTCGTGTAGGTGCACCCAGTCGTCATGACCTGTGAGGACGGGATGACCACCTGGTAGTCGGTCGAGAAGACCGAGAGCGGGAGCGGAGCCGCAACACCGGCCGCGACCGGAATGCCACCCGCGGCATTGGTCATCGGCTGTCGAACGTGGAGCGACACGCCCGGGAGCGACACGCCGCTCAGCGCGAGCGACATCGGGTTGGCCAGCGCGGCATCGCTGCCCGTGCACGCCGGAAGCGTGGCCGGGCTCGTCCCCTGGAGGACACCACCGTTCGCGGTATCCGCTGCCGTGAGCGACCAGCTCGCGTTCGTGGTCACAGCGCTGATCGTGCCCAGCGTGGAGCTCGCGGTGCCGCCCGGGTTGAAGTTCAGGGCGAAGGCCGCCGGGACCGCCGCGCTGAGGGCGATGCTCTGGGCGGTGGTACCGCCGACCGTCTGACCGAGCGTGTCGGCCGAAGCCGACGCCGGGGCAACCGCGGCTGCCGCGACGACCGCACCGGTGATGAAGAGCTTGCGGGACTTCATGTCTGCATTGCCTCCTGGGGCTGTGGGGTCCTTAGCCGCCTCGCTGCGAGAGGCGGTTCCCGTCGGTCTCCGGCCGATGGGCTCCAACACGGTCCCTATCGGCGCCATCCCCAAAAAACGTGAGTAGAACAAACGTCCACTCTCCCCAGTTCTGTGGAGGGAAAACCGGCGATTCGTGCCCAATCCCGGTCGGTTGACCTACCGGTTGGCCTCGCGCAGGGCCCGGTCCATGTCGCGCTTGGTCTCGCGCTCGCGGATCGACTGACGCTTGTCGAAGCGGTCCTTGCCCCGGGCGAGGGCGATCTCCACCTTCGCGCGCGAGCCCTTGAAGTACAGCCTGGTGGGAACGAGCGTCAGCCCCTTCTCGGCGACCTGGGCGGTGAGGCGCTCGAGCTCGCGGCGGTGCAGGAGGAGCTTTCTTGGCCGCTCGGGATCGTGGTTGTCGCGCGATGCGGGCTGGTACGGCGGGATGTGGACGTTGTGGAGCCACAGCTCGCCGTCGGTGATCGACGCGTAGCCGTCCTTCAGCTGCGCGTTGCCGTTGCGCAGCGACTTGACCTCGGTGCCCTGTAGCACGAGCCCGGCCTCGAGCTTGTCGAGGAGCTCGAAGCGATGGGCAGCCTGCCGATTGGTCGCCACGTCCCCCGGCGACGCCTTGCGCTTGCCCTTGGCCACAGCTCAGGAGAGTGTCAGGCTGATCGTGAGTGCGTACGAGCAGCCTGTGGCGAGCGCCTCGCCCGAACCCACGGACTGCGAGAAGTCCAGGTTGACCGACGCGCTCGCGCCGCCCGACGCGAGCGCGGTGGCGCTCGCGGACAGGGGGGCCGAGCCGAACGACTGGCCGCCAACGGGGCTCGCCTGGACGTAGAGGGGATCGGTGAGGTACGGCACTCCGAGATCACACTGTCCGCTGCGGACCAGATGGCCTGGGTGCGCGCTGCCGCTCGCGTCCACCGCCGACAGGGTCCAGCCGCCCGCCGTCGTGTCGACGATCACCGCGCCCTTGGCCGTCGACGTGCCCCCGGGCTTGAGAGCGAGACCGCTGACGGGCACGCTGAACCCGAGGCTGAGCGACGGCGTCTTGGAGCAGCCGGCGGTCGCGGTCGCCGAGCCAGCGGAGCTGTCAGCCGCCGGCGTGGTCGTCGTCGGCACGGTCGGCGTCGTGGTCACGGGCGTGGCCGGCACGGATGTGGCGGGGCAGGCGGTGCCTGTGGAGCTCGACGAGCTCGAGGACGGTGTGGTCGACGTGCCCGCCGTTGTCGTGGACGGCGTCGTCGAGGGGCTGGGCGTGGTCGAAGCGGGAGTCGTGGCGGCCGGCGGGGAGGCGTCGCTCGCCGTGGCGCCGGCGGAACCCGAGCCGTCGCCGGTCGTGGTGGTCTGCGCGAATACGCCGAGGCTCGCCGAGGCCAGCAGGCCGGCGGCAAGCGCGACTACGAGCACAACGCGACGCACCATCATGCTGTTCACCGTATCGGCCGCTCAAGCCGCCGGCACGAGATCCACTCTTCCGCGCGGTGCATCGACGCGGTCCACGGAGACGCGAATCGGGTCGCCCAGGCGGATCGTGCGCTCCGTTCGCGTGCCGTACAGGATCGTCCCCTGCTCGTTGAGCTCCCACCAGTCGTCGCGCATCCGGCGCACGGGCAGCATGCCCTCGTATCCGTCGCCGAACGCGACGAAGGCGCCGGCGCCGATCACGCCGACCACCTCGCCGTCGAACTCGGTCTCATAGCCGCTCCGAAACAGCTCGCGCTGGAGCAGGAAGCAGCGGGCGACGTCGTCGGCCTTGCGCTCGATGTCCATCGCGTCGCGCTCGCGCGCCGACGTCCACGTGCCGAGCTCCTCGAGCGTCGACGCGTGCGGAGCGTCCTCGCCCCCGCCCACGGCCGACAGCAGCGCCCGGTGGCAGACGAGGTCGGGGTAGCGGCGGATGGGCGATGTGAAGTGGCAGTAGCTCGCCGAGCTGAGGCCGGCGTGGCCGAGGTTGCGCGGCGAGTAGTACGCCTGCTTGAGCGCTCGCAGGACCAGGCTGGTCAGGGCCGCGCGGCCGTGGCCGGTGCGCCGGACGTGCGCGTCGACCAGGTGCGAGGCCTCGGAGACGATCTCCGCCGCCTGCTGGGGCGACATCCGCTTGGGCACCGCCGGCGTGGGGATCCCCAGCGACGCCAGCTGCTCGACCAGCCGCTCGGCGCGCGCCGGGTCGGGCTTCTCGTGCACCCGGTACAGCGTCGGCGTACCGCGCTGCTCGAGGAACGAGGCGACCTGCTCGTTGGCCGCGATCATCAGGTGCTCGATCAGGCGGTGCGCCTCGGTCTGCTCGCTCGCGCGGACCTCCTCGACGTCACCGCCACGGTCGAACTCGAACTCGGGCTCGGTGGACTCCACCGCCAGGGCCCCGCGGGCCTCGCGAGCGGCCTGAAGGCGCGCCGCGACGGCGCGCGCCGCGCGCAGCGGCTCGCCCCACGGCCGCGCCCACGGCTCGTCGCCCGCGAAGACGCGGTCGACGCGGTCGTAGTCCAGGCGCTCGTCGGAGCGGATCGTCGAGCGGTAGAAGGCTGCCTTCACCACCCGGTCTCCGTCGAACTGCATCTCGGCGGTGACGGCGAGCCGGTCCTGGCCGGGCCGCAGCGAGCACGCGTCGTTGGACAGCGGCTCGGGCAGCATGGGCTCCACGGCGCCGGGCACGTAGACCGACGTCGCGCGCTTGTGCGCCTCGCGATCGACCGCGGACGCGGGCGCCACGAACGCGCTGACGTCCGCGATGTGCACCCAGATGCGGTCGCCCTCGGCCGAGATCGCGTCGTCGAAGTCCTTCGCCGTGGCCGGGTCGACGGTGAACGTCGGCAGGTCGCGCAGGTCGCGCCGCGCGACCTCCCGCGCGTGCGGAGCGCCGCCGGCGTCGCGTACCGCGCGGGCCTCGCGCTCCACGGCGGGATCGAAGCGCCGCGCGAGGCCGCGGTCGATCATCAGCCCCTCGATCACGGCTCGTGCGCCGGTTGGCTTGCCCAGGACGCGCAGGACCTTGGCCGCGCCCTTCGCCCGTGCGGCCGGGCGCACGACGACGAGGTCGCCGATGCTCGCCCGGCGGTCGCGCTCGACCGGGATCCCGCGCCCGTCCGCGAAGAACGGCTGCGCGGTGACGAAGCGCCCGCGCTTCTCCAGCACGGCCACGAGCACGTCGCGGCGCGCGGCGCGCTCGCCGCGCGGGGGGCGCTCCTCGCCCCGCCCGCCGGATCGTGAGCCGCTCACCGGTGCAGCTTCTTCGCGAGCACGCGCAGCGCAACCGTCAGCGCCTCGTCGGCGCGCGTGCGCGGGTTGTCGGCGGCGCGCACGTCCGGCGTGATGCCGGCGCCGCGCCGGACTCCGCCACCACCGAGGTTGTGCCCCGACGGCGTGAAGTACTCGCCGACGGTCATCTCCAGTCCACCGCCGTTGCGCAGTGGCTTGACCTCCTGGAAGACGCCCTTGCCGAACGTGTGGCTGCCGACCACCGTCGCGCGGTGGCGGTCCTGGAGCGCCCCGGTGACGATCTCCGACGCCGACGCCGTCTCGCGGTCCACGAGGACCACGACGGGGATGCGCGCGTCGATCGCCCCGCCGGAGGACGTGAGCGTGCGCGACGGCTGGTTGCGCCCGCGTGTGGAGACGATGGGCCCGCGTTCGAGGAAGATCGAGCCGATGAGCCGCGCCTCCTCGACGAGCCCGCCGCCGTTGTGACGCAGGTCGAGGATCAGGCCCTTGGCGCCCTCGTGCAGCCGCTTGTCGATCGCCTGGCGCAGCTCGCCGTGCGCGCCGCTGGAGAACGTCGCGAGCGCCACCTGCCCGACCTTCACGCCTCCCGGCGCCGTGCGCAGCCGCGAGGCGACGACCGGCTCGGAAACGGTCTCGCGCGTGAGCGTCACGGCGCGGCGGTGCCCGCCGGAGTCCACGACCAGGCGCACATCGGTCCCCGGGCGCCCGCGGATCACCGCTGCCGACGCGCTCGCGGGCTTGCCCGCGAGCCGGTGTCCGGCCGCCTCCACGATCAGGTCCCCGGGCCGGATGTTCGCGCGCTTCGCCGGCGAGTGGTCGAAGACCGTCACCACGCGCAGGCCGCGCTTCGTGCCGCGCACGGTCATGCCGACGCCCGAGAACTTCGCGTTGCTGTCGTTGAGATAGCTGCGGTACTGGGCCGGGGTCAGGTAGTTGCTGAACCGGTCGTGCAGCGAGGCGACCATGCCGCTGAGCGCCGCGTTGACGAGGTCTGCGTCCTTCAGCGGGCGGAAGTAATCGGCGCGCAGGCTGTCGGCGGCCTCGTGGATGGTCTGGGCGTCGCCGTCACCCACCAGGGAGTCGCGCACGAAGCCCGGAAGGTCCTCGGGATGCCCGCCCCACCAGATGCCGAGCACCAGCGCGGCGGGCGCGAGCGCGATCAGTACGGCGAGGAGGGCGGCGTGCCGACGGTCCATAGGCCGCCGGACAATAGATTCAGACGCGCAGGAAGCGGCGCAGCGAGACGCCCGAGCCCAGGGCCGACACGCCCACGGCGGCGAGCATCAGCACGATCGCGAGCTGGGCGATCGGCATCGTCTGGGGCGCCGACAGCAGCGCGAAGTCGTGGGCCAGCGGGTCGACGAAGGCGATCTTGCCCACCACCAGCAGCAGGATCGCCAGCGTCCCGCCGAGCGCGCCGAGGATGATGCCCTCGAGCACGAACGGCCAGCGGATGAACCAGTCGGTCGCGCCGACGAGCTTCATCACCTCGATCTCGCGCCGGCGCGCGAAGAGCGACAGGCGGATGGTGTTGGAGACCAGCAGCGCCGACGCGACGACCAGCAGCAGCGCGAGCACGGCCATCGTGAGCTTCACGACCTTGGTCGCCGAGAGGATCTTGTCCGTCTCGTCCTTGCGGTTCTTGACCTGGTCGATCGACGGGTCGGCGACCGTGCGCCGCCCGCTCGGGGTCACCGGCGACAGCGCGTTCTTGATCGCGACCACGTTCTCGGGCTTGTCGGGCGTGATGCGGAAGGTGTCGGGCAGCGGGTTGGAGCCGAGCAGCGAGTACGCCTCGGGGTTGCGCTTGCGCTCCTGCGCGTAGGCCTGCCCCTTGGAGACGAAGTCGACCTTCTTGACGTGCGAGGTCTTCAGCAGCGTGTTCTTGACGCGCGCGTCGTCCTGCGGGGTTGCGTCGCGCAGCATGTAGACGTCGAGCAGGACCTTGCCGCGCACCTCGTTGGCCGCGCCCGTCGTGGCCTGCACGACCGGGATGAAGACGCCGAGGACGAGGAGGGTCACCAGCACCGACGCCATCGCGGCAAAGCTGGGGATCGCGTTGCGCTTCATCGAGCGCAGCGACTCGCGGAGGAAGAATCCGAGCTTCATCGGCGACGCAGCTGGGCGGCGAAGTCGTCGGTCGACTGCTCCGCGGCGTAGAGGCCGGCCGCCTCGTCACGGACGACGCGCCCGCGCTGGAGCTCGATCACGCGACGGCGCATCTTGTCGACCATCGCCGAGTCGTGGGTGGCGACGATCACAGTCGTGCCCGCCCGGTTGATGCGATACAGCAGCTGCATGATCCCGATCGAGGTGTCGGGGTCGAGGTTGCCCGTGGGCTCGTCGGCCAGCAGCAGCGGCGGGTGGTTGACGAACGCGCGCGCGACCGACACGCGCTGCTGCTCGCCGCCCGACAGCTGGTCGGGATGGTTGTGCAGCTTGGTCGACAGACCCGTCAGGCGCAGGATGTCGGGCACCTTGTCGCGGATCTCGCGCCGGCCGCGGCCCGTGACCTGGAGCGCATAGGCGACGTTGTCGTGCACGGTCCGGTTGGGCAGCAGCTTGAAGTCCTGAAACACCATCCCGATGTTGCGCCGGTAGTACGGGACCTTGCGGTGGTTGATCTCTGAGAGGTCGCGGCCGGCGACGCGGATCGTGCCGGCGGTAGGCTCGAGCTCCTTGATGAGCAGGCGCATGATCGTCGACTTGCCTGAGCCGGTCGGGCCGACCAGGAAGACGAACTCGCCGCGGTTGATCGTGAACGTGGCGGCGTCGAGGCCGACGTCGGCGGACTCGTAGTGCTTGGAGACGCCACGAAACTCGACGACGGCGGGGCCGCCGGGCGTGGGCGGCGGGACGGCCGCCTTCAGGCGCCGCATGGGATGGCGCGCGACGGTGCGCGCGGGACGAGGAGTCGTGGCCATCGAGTTCGACAACGTAGCGACCTGGTCTTTTTTGCCTGCAAGCCCGGTTTCAGCCTCGCGACCGCTAGCGTTGGCGTGTGCCCGAGATCACCGTCGAGACCCTCCGCAACGGCCTGCCACTGCACAGGATGGCGCTCCCGGGGACCCGCGCGACCACCATCCTGGTCGCCTTCGACGCGGGCGCACGCACCGAGCGCCCCGAGGAGAACGGCGCCGCGCACTTCCTCGAGCACCTCGTCTTCAAGGGCGGGGAGGTCTACGACGACTACCGCAAGGTCAACAAGACCGCCGAGCGGATGGGCGCGTCGCTGAACGCCTACACGAGCCACGACCTCGTCGCGTTCCACATCACCTGCCGCGCCGAGGTGGCGATGGAGGCGCTCGACCTGCTCACGGACTTCGTCGGGCGGCCGAAGATCGACGCCGGCGAGCTCGACCGCGAGCGGGGCGTCGTCATCCAGGAGATCCAGCGCTACAAGGACCAGCCGTCGGTCGTCGCCGAGGAGCTGATCGACCGCGCGGGGTTCGGCGAGCACCCGCTGGGGCGCACCGTGCTCGGGCCGGAGGACCACCTGCGGACATTCTCCCGCGAGGCGATCGTCGCCTTCCGCGAACGCCGCTGGGCGGGCGACCGCGGCGGCGCCTTCATCGTCGGCAACCTCGACCACGTGCCCACGAATGGAGAGGTCTCCGAGCTCTTCGAGCGCTTCCCCGCGCTGGGCGAGCCCGAGCCGTACGTCCCGGCGCCCGCGCTTCGGACCGAGCGCCTGGTCGAACAGCGGGACACCAACCAGTCGCACCTGCGCATGCTCTACACCCCACGGGTGGACGTGTCCGACCCGGACGCGCGCGCGGCGCTGACCATCTACGCGACGCTGTTGGGCGGGTCCATGGGCTCGCGCCTGTTCGACGAGATCCGCGAGCAGCGGGGGCTCTGTTACTCGGTGTGGGCGGTCGACCACGCGTTCGCCGACGCCCCGGTGCTCAGCCTGGGTGCGGGGCTGGACTCGAGCAAGTGCGCCGAGGCCTACACGCGCATGCGCGAGATCGTCGCCGAGCTGCACGCCGACGGGCCGACCGAGGAGGAGGTCGAGCGCGCGCGGGCGTACGCCGCCGGCCGGCGCGTGCTGGCCTTCGAGAACACCAACGCCGTCGCGCGCTACGCCGCGACGCAGCGCATCGTCTTCGACGAGGACGTGGACCCAGATCGCGCGATCGGGATGCTGGACCGCGTGACGCACGCGGCGGTCGCGGAGGTCTGCCGCGCCGTCGACCCCGAGGAGCTCGCGGTGGCCTGTGTCGGCCCCCACGAGGCCTCCGAGTTCTGACGGCGATGGCACTCGACGGACGAGCGGGGCGCCGGGCCTCAGCGTGACGTCAGGAGATGGTCATCATGCGCTCGATCGGGACGATCGCGCGCTCGGCGATCTCCGGCGGGACCCTGACCTCGGTCTTGAGGTCGCGCAGCGAGTCGCGCAGCCCGGTGAGCGTGATCATCTTCATGAAGCGGCAGCTGGCCGCCTCGTTCGCGGCAACGAAGTCGAGGTCGGGCGCGGCTTGGCGCAGCGGGTGCAGCATGCCGATCTCGGTCGCCACGATCGTGCGGCGCCCCTCCCCCGCGTGCTCGTGCGCGTAGTCGAGCATCCCACCCGTGGACAGCATGTGGACCCCTTCGGAGTCCACGTCCCCGGCGGCGACGTACTCCATCACCGACGTCACGCAGCCGCACTCGGGATGGATGAGGAAGTCCGAGTCGGGGTTCGCGTCGCGCACGGCGTTGATGTCGGCGGGGCGGATCCCCGCGTGCACGTGGCACTCACCGCTCCACACGTGCATGCGCCGGCCGATCAGCTTCTCGACGTACGCGCCGAGGAACATGTCCGGGCCGAAGAGGATCTCCGTGTCCGGGCCGTGCTCGCGCAGGATGTGCTCGACCACGTGCACCGCGTTGGACGACGTGACGCAGTAGTCCGTCATCGCCTTGATCTCGGCCGTCGTGTTGACGTACATGACGGTGATCGCGCCCGGATACTCGGCCTGCCAGCCGCGCAGGTCGTCGGGCGTGATCGACTCGGCCAGCGAGCAGCCCGCGTCGGGGTCCGGGATGAGCACGGTCTTGTCGGGACAGAGGATCGACGCGGTCTCGGCCATGAAGTGCACGCCGCAGAAGGCGATGACGGAGCCGTCGGCCTTGGCCGCCTGGCGCGAGAGGCCGAGCGAGTCACCCACGTAGTCCGCCACGTCCTGCACCTCGGGCACCTGGTAGTTGTGGGCGAGGATCACGGCGTCGCGCTGCGCGGCGAGCGCGCGGACCTCCTCCTGGAGGGCCGGGATGTTCTGCAGGGTCACCGTCGGAAGGGTGCCTTGGGGGGCCATGGGGAGATTCACGGCAGGCGCTCCAGGGTGAGGGACAGGTCCAGGGCCGGGGCCGAGTGCGTCAGGGCACCGACCGACACCCAGTCTACGCCTGTGGCCGCGGCGGCCTGGACGGTCTCGAGGTCGATCCCGCCGCTCGCCTCCAGCTCGGCGCGCCCGTCGACCCGGTCCACGGCCTCGCGCAGCTGGTCGGGGGTCATGTTGTCGAGCAGCAACCGCGGCGCGCCCGCGGCCAGCGCCTGTTCGAGCTCGTCGAGATCGCGCACCTCCACCTCGAGCAGCAGGCCCGGAGCGGCGGCGCGTGTCGCCGCGACGGCGGCCGCGATGCCGCCCGCGGCCTCGATGTGGTTCTCCTTGATCAGGATCGCGTCGTGCAGCCC
>DAINCW010000015.1:14229-23764 GCA_036732205.1 Solirubrobacteraceae bacterium
ATCGAAGAGCCCGAAGCGGTGGTTCGTCCCGCCCCCGGCGGCGACCGCGGCCTTCTCCAGCGCGCGCAGGCCCGGCGTCGTCTTGCGCGTGTCGAGCACCTGCGCGCGCGTGCCGTCCACGGCCCGCGCGAAGCGCGCCGACATCGTCGCCACCCCACTGAGGCGCGCAAGGAAGTTCAGCGCCGTGCGCTCCGCGGTCAGCAGCGCCCGCGCACTGCCCTCGATGCACAGGACCCGGCCGCCCTCGCGCCACTCGCCCTCGGGCGCGAGGCGCTCGAACGCGGCATCGGCGTCGAGCTGGCGGAACGCCTCCTCGGCGACGTCGAGCCCGAAGACCACGCCAGGCGCCTTCTGCGTGATCGTCCCCCGCGCCCGGGCGTCGGCGGGCACGGTGGCCAGCGTCGTGACGTCGCCGGACCCGACGTCCTCGTCGAGGGCACGAGCGACAAGGTCGCTGATCTCCATGACCCCAGGGTAGGGTCCGCGCCCGCCCGCGCGCTGGAGGACTTCGCGGAGCGCCGCGTCACGGGCAAGCCGGTGCTGATCGTCCGCTGAGCGCTCAGTCGACGGCGTCGTCGCCCACGAACAGCTTGACGTCGATGTTGCCCTTCGTCGCCTTGGAGTAGGGGCAGACGGTGTGCGCCGTGCGCATGAGCTCCTTGGCCTGGTCGTCCTCGACGCCCGGCAGGGTTCCGTGGAGCTCGACGCTGACGCCGAAGCTCATCTCGGCCTCCATGACGAGGTTGACCACGCTGTGGATCTCGAACGCCTTGGCGCTGATCTTCTGGCGCCGCGCGACGTTCGACAGGGCGCTCAGGTAGCAGGCGCCGTACCCGAGCGCGAACAGCTCCTCTGGGTTCGTCGCCTCGGGCACGTCGGGGCCGCCGAGCGCCTTCGGTGGCTTGATGACGAGGTCGGGATTGCCGTCTTCGGCGACGGCGCGGCCGTCCCGGCCGCCGGTGTTGTGTGCGCGAGCCGTGTAGAGGATCTGCATCGGCGGCACTTTACGCGCCGCGCGGCCGCGGTCAGGCGGCCAGCGACGACGCGCTCGCCGCGACCGCCCCCAGGGCGTCGACGAGGCGCTCGGCGAGCAGGTCCGTCTCGGCCTCGGTCACGATCAGCGGCGGGGACAGCCGGATCGTGTGGCCGTGGGCGTCCTTGGCCAGGACCCCGCGCTCGAGCAGCGCGAGGCACACCGCGCGCGCCGGCGGGAGGTCGGCGCGGACGTCGAGGCCGAACCACAGCCCGCGGTGGCGGACCGCGGCGAGCGCGGACGGCGCTGCGGCATCGATCGCCGCGCGAAGGCGATCGCCCATGCGCACGGCGTTGTCCTGGATCTCGCCGGTGGCCAGCAGGCGCAGCACGGCGCGGCCGACGGCGCAGGCGAGCGGGTTGCCGCCGAACGTCGAGCCGTGCTCGCCGGGGTGCAGGACGCCCAGCACCGCCTCATCCGCGACGACGGCGGAGACCGGCAGGACACCGCCCCCCAGGGCCTTGCCGAGGACGTACATGTCCGGCGTGACGCCCTCGTGATCGCACGCGAAGTCGGTACCCGTGCGCCCCAGGCCGGACTGGATCTCGTCAGCGACGAGCAGCACCCCGTAGGCGGTGCACAGCCGGCGGGCAGCGGTGAGCCAGCCGTCGGGCGGGATGATCACGCCGGCCTCGCCCTGGATGGGCTCGGCGAGGAACGCCACGACGTCGGGGTCGCGCAGCGCCTGCTCGAGGGCGACCGCGTCGCCGTGGGGCACGGACACGAACCCGGGCGTGTAGGGGCCGAACCCGTCGCGCGCCTCGGGGTCGCCGGAGAACGAGACGATCGTCGTCGTGCGGCCGTGGAAATTGCCATCGCACACCACGATCTTCGCCCGGCCCGGCGCGACGCCCTTGACGTCGTAGCCCCACTTGCGCGAGACCTTGATCGCCGTCTCGACCGCCTCGGCTCCGGTGTTCATCGGCAGGACGAGGTCCTTGCGGCAGAAAGCGGAGAGCTCGCGGGAGAACGGGCCGAGCTGGTCGTTGTGGAAGGCGCGGCTGGTGAGCGTCGCGCGCTCGAGCTGCCGGCGCGCGGCGGACACGAGCGCCGGGTGGCGATGGCCGAAGTTCAGCGCGGAGTAGCCCGCCAGGCCGTCGAGCAGGCGCCGGCCGTCGGCGTCCTCGACCCACGCGCCCTCGCCTCGCGCCACGACGACCGGGAGCGGCGCGTAGTTGTGCGCGCTGTAGCGATCAGCGAGCTCGGCGGCGTCCTCGCGGTGGCCCACCGGGGCCGGTGCGGCGCCGGCCGAAAGGCTCACGTCGAGCGCCAGGGTCAGGCAGCGGGGACCGCCGCCCGCCTTGAGGAACTCGGAGACGTCCACGACGACCGGGGCGAAGTCGCGCTCCTCCAGCCAGGCGCGCACGCGGGGCGGGCAGGCGGGCATGATCACGGTGCGCCCGACGACGATGCTGTTCGCGCAGAACACGTCGGCCTCGTCGGGGGTCAGCACGAGCGGATCGGGCACGAGGCCCTCGATCAGCGCGCGGCCCTCGTCGTCCCAGCCGTGCGGGGCGACGATCGCGCTGCGGTCGTCCAGCGGCGAGAACGTGAGGTCCAGGTGGTACATGCGCGGGTCGTCGAGCTCGACGGGGATGATCGGCGCGTCGATGAGCCGCGCCATCTCGACGTAGGCGCTCGCGCTGGAGCGCGTGCGGTAGCCCGCGAGCAGCTTGCCGGCGAACGGCAGCGCGTCGCCCGCGCCCTCCTGGTGAACGTCCTCGCTGAGGCGCGCGATGCGCCAGCCGCGCTTGGCGAACCACCTCTCCGCGACCGCGGGCTCGCCGGCGCGCTCGCTGTTGCGCATGCGCGCGGGGACGAACACGTCGCCGTCGACGACGCCCAGGTTGGCGATGAAGACCAGATCGGGCAGCCCGGCCTGCGCCTGGAGGACCTCGACCTGACCGCCCGCGGCGATGATGGCGGCACGCAGCCCGTCCCACTGCTCGCGAGCGCGGGCGCGATCGACCGGGACGGACGTGTCCATCCACGGGTTGATCGAGTACGACACGGCGAAGTGGTCTGGCGGGCACATCAGGTACCGCCGGCCCCAGGTCAGGGAGGTCATACAGACATGGTGATCGGGCCGTAGGCGCAACGCAATGCCGTCATATTGCGTCTGTCTGCAATGATTCGTGGCTATGGATGCGATTGACCGTCATATCATTGCGCTTCTGCGCGAAGATGCGCGGGCGAGCTACGCCGAGGTCGGCGGGCACGTGGGACTGTCCGCCCCGGCGGTCAAGCGGCGGGTGGACAGGCTGCGCGCCGACGGCGTCATCTCCGGGTTCACCGCGATCGTCGATCCCGCCGCGCTCGGCTGGACCACGGAGGCGTTCGTCGAGGTCATCTGCGAGTCCAAGACGACGCTCGACGAGCTGCGCCACTCGCTGGCCGATCGCCCCGAGATCGTCGCGGCCTACTCGGTGTCGGGCGACGCCGACGCGCTGCTGCACCTGCGCGCCTCGAACGTTCCGCACCTCGAGGACGTCATCGAGGGGCTGCGCGCCGACGTCAAGGTCGCTCGCACGCGGACCGAGATCGTCCTGAGCCGGCTGGTCGAGCGGGGCTAACGCCCGCTGGCGGAGCGCAGGAGCTCCGCGCGCACGAAGTCGTCGAGGTCGCCGTCGAGCACGCCCTGGGCGTTGCCGGCCTCCACGTTGGTCCGGTGGTCCTTGACCATCGTGTACGGGTGCAGGACGTAGGAGCGGATCTGCGAGCCGAAGTCCACGTTCTGCGCCTCGCCCTTCTCCTTGGCGATCTCCTCCTGGCGCTCGCGCTCGATCTTCTCGGCGAGCTTGGAGCGCAGCATGGCCATCGCCGTCTGCCGGTTGGCCGACTGCGAGCGCTCGTTCTGGCACTGCACGACGATCTTCGACGGCCGGTGCGTGATCCGCACCGCGGAGTCGGTCTTGTTGACGTGCTGGCCGCCCGCGCCGGACGCCCGGTAGGTGTCGACCTGGAGGTCGTCCTCGTCGATCTCGACTTCACCGGAGTCCTCCACCACGGGCGCCACCTCCACGCCGGCGAAGCTCGTCTGGCGGCGGTGCGCGGCGTCGAACGGCGAGAGTCGCACGAGGCGATGGACGCCGCGCTCAGCGGTGTACAGGCCGTACGCATTCTCGCCCGAGACGCGGAAGGTCGCCGACTTGATGCCGGCCTCCTCCCCCGGGCTGACCTCGAGCAGCTCGACCTTGAAGCCGCGCCGCTCGGCCCAGCGCATCTCCATGCGCAGCACCATCTCGGCCCAGTCCTGCGCGTCCGTGCCGCCCGCGCCCGCGTTGACGGTCACCAGCGCGTCACCGGCGTCGTAGCGCCCGGAGAACAGTCGCTGCTCCTCCAGCTCGGCGAGCCGCGACTCGACCGACGCGATCGAGCCCTCGACCTCGTCGGCGACCGACGCGTCCTCCTCGGCCATCTCGACGAGCCCCTCGAGGTCCGCGACGTCGGACTCCAGCGAGCGAAAGCCGTCAAGCCGCCGGGTCGCGCGCGCGTGGTCGGACGACACCCTGGCGGCGCGATCGGCGTCGTCCCAGAAGCCGGGCGCCTGCAGCTCGTTCTCGAGCGCGCTCGCGCGCTCGCTCAGCGAAGCTGGGTCAAAGGTAGTCCGCGAGCAGCTTGAGCTGGTCGCGGATCGCCGCAAGGCGCTGCGGCGTGGGCTCTGAGGAGGCTGGCTGGGCCATCGCGGCCAGAGTAGCGGCCGGCGAGGCAAATCCCAGCGTCGTCGACGACGAACTTGCCGCCAGCTTCGGGCGGACCCGACGTTAGGGCGAACAGGTACGAAACGACCACGGAGGGTTCATGCACTCGCTACGCGCGCTGTTGAGGGCCAGTCGACCGTTCGCGATCGCCGTCATGGCGGCCCTGTTGGTGTCCCTGTGGCCGGTCGCCCTGGCCATGGCCGACAAGGGCGGCACGCCCAACGGCGGCAACGGCGGCGACAACTCCTCGCAGCACGCCCAGGGACCTCCGGGCGAGACGCCCTCGGGCCAGGCGCCGGGGCCGCCAGCGGGCGACACGCCCGGACCGCCGGCACAGCCGGCACCGCCGGTGCATCCACAGCACGAGCATGGCCAGTCGCCCGGCAACGGCAACGGCGGGAACGCGGGGAAGGGCAACGCCGGCCAGGGCAACGGCGGGAACGCGGGGAAAGGCAACGCGGGCCACGGCAACCCAGGGCAGGGCAACGGCGGCCAGCACGGGCACGGCCCACCCACGGCGTTGCCGCCGGCGGCCCACCACGGACATCCGGCGAAGCCGAAGCGTCCGGTGACTCCGAACAGCCCGCCTGAGCATGCGGGCAAGATCACCATCTGCCACGCGACCGGGTCGAGCACCAACCCGTACGTGGAGATCACGATCTCGGTGAACGGCCTGCACGGCCACGGCAAGCACGCCGACGACATCGCCCGCCCGGCGGGCGGCTGCCCGACGAGCGTCCCGGCCCCGGCGGGCGCCGACGCGCCGACGACGGGCTCGGACACCGGCACGGGCAATCCGCCCGTGGGCGGTGACGCCTCCGTGGTCGCGAGCGGCGTGTTCGGCGGCCCTCCGGCCTTCGCCAACGGCGCGCTCGGCGGCGCGGGCGCCACGGGTGCGGTGCTCGGAGAGCACGAGGCGGGGAGCGTGAACCCGGCTTGGGTCGCCGGCCAGGTGCTCGCTGCGGGCGCCGCGGGCTCCGCGGTGGGCAGGTCCGCTCCCACCGCGGCGTCCAGCCCCGGTCACTACCGCGGCGGGCTGCCGTTCACCGGCTGGGAGACGTGGCTGATCGGCGTGATGGGCATCGGAACCCTGATCGCGGGAGTCGTGCTCGAGCGCGCCCAGTCCGCGTAGCCCGGGTGATGCGCCGCGTGCCGGAGAGCGGGTCGCCCTATCCGCGGCGGCGGCGGCGGGAGTCCGCGCGGCGGTCCGAGTGGATCACCGGCGCGTCGGAGCGGACGAGATCGCCCGGCCGCAGCTCGCCGCGCACGCGGACGACCTCCTCGAGCTGGTCGGTGATCAGCTCGCGCGCGCGGGCCAGCGTGTCGTCGATCGCGTCGAGACCCTCCTGGGTGCGGCCCGTGCTCATCGCGTACTTCGCCACCGCGAGCCCCTGGACGATCGAGTCGTTGAGCTCCAGGGCCTGGCGCTCGCGCTCGGCCGACAGGCGCTCGGCCCGCTCGAGCGCGACGCTGGCCTGGGCCGCGAACAGCAGCGCGGCCGTCCGGACGTGGTCGTCCAGGCGGCGGCGCGGCTTGCCCCACACGAGCGCGAGGACAGCGGCCGGGCGCCCATCGCGCAGCCCCGGCTCGGCGAGGCCGACGACGTCGCCGCGCCGGCGGCCGGCGCGCGTCCCGAGGATCGGCTGCGTGCGCCCGTCGGCCAGCGCCGCGAGGGCGGCCTCGGTCGCCCCGGGCCGGTCGAGCACGCCGCCCGTGTACGGGTCCTCGGCCCGGCCCGCGACCCGCAGTCCGTCGTCCTGGGCCTCGACGAGCACGACCGCGTCCGCCCGCACCGCGTCGCGCAGGCCCACGCAGACCGACGGGCCGGGGTCGTCCATGATCGTCTGGCCGTTGGCCACGCGCGCCACCGCCTCGAGGTCGGAGGCCTGGCGGCGCACGCGCCCCGCGACGATCGACATCAGCGTCGCCGCGACGCCGGCAGTGCCGATCGCCATCAGCCAGTGCACGCTGGGCACCCGCGTGGCGTCCTCGAGCTGGAGCGCCCCCACGTAGCACGCGGCGCAGTTGAGGACGTGGAGCGCCGCGGCCGGGGCCGAGAAGAACCACCCCGCGTACAACGTCACCCAGACATACATCAGGGGGTAGGCGCTGGCGTTGTCGCCACCGAAGACGACGCAGCCCGAGATCAGGGCGGTGCCGAGCGCCAGCACGACCTGCGTGGCCCAGACCGGCATTCGGGGCCCCAGCGCGAGCAGCGCGGCGCAGGCGACGTAGGCGACGAGCGGCGGCACCGCCGTTCCCAGCTCGTCGGTGTTCGACGAGTGGGGCAGCAGCAGCGTGACGAGGACAAGCGTCGCTCCGGCACCGAAGAGGAGGGCGAGACCCCGGGCCATGAGCGCCCGCTCCGCCTCCGTGCGTCCGGGTCGCATTCTCAGCGCAGCTTAGCCCCATGGGGTCAGCGAGCGGACCGTATGCAAGGCGCGTGGCGTCAGGCGCCGTGGCACTTCTTGAATTTCTTGCCCGAGCCGCACCAGCACGGCTCGTTGCGCCCGGTCTGCTCGCTCTCGTCGACGCGGCGCTGCTCCACGGCCACGGGCATCTCCTCGGCGCCCACCGGGCCGCCGTTGCCCCCGCCGTTGACCGCGGTGGCCTCCGCGCCGGCCGCTGCCGCGATGGCCGTCGCGCCGACCGCGGCACCACCGGAGTACGAGACGCTGCGCGCGCCCGCCGTGCTCGAAGACGACGTCGGCGCCATGTGCTGGACGGGCTGCCCGTCCTGGTCCTGGAGCTCGATCTCGACGTGGAAGATCATCCGCGCGAAGTCCGACCAGATCGAGTTCATGAGGTCCTCGAACAGGACGAACGCCTCGTTCTTGTAGGCGACGATCGGCTCGATCTGGGCGAACCCGCGGAGGTGGATGCCCTCTCGCAGGTAGTCCATGTCGTAGAGGTGCTCGCGCCAGCGCTCGTCGATGATCTGAAGCAGCAGGAAGCGCTCGAGCTCGCGCATCAGCTCGGGACCGAGCTCCTCCTCGCGGGCGGCGTAGCGGTTGACCGCGTCCCCGATGAGGCGGTCCTGAAGCTCGGCGCGGTCGAGGTTGGCCTCCTCGAGCTCCTCGGGCTGGAGGTCGGTCGGCATCATGTCGCGCAGGGCGACAAGCAGCCCGTCAAGGTCCCAGTCCTCGATGTAGTCCGCGGCCGTGTGCTGGTCGATGAGACGGCCGATGACCTTGGCGATCTCCTCGCGCGCGGGCTCGCTCATGTCCCTGCCCTCGAGGACCTCGTCGCGGTACGCGTACACGACGCGGCGCTGCTCGTTCATGACGTCGTCGTACTCGAGGACGCGCTTGCGGATCAGGAAGTTCTGCTCCTCGACGCGCCTCTGGGCCTTCTCGATCTGGTTGGAGAGGATCTTGGCCTCGATCGGCTCCTCGTTGCCCTCGTCGTCGTGCGTGCCGAGGCGGTCGAGGATCTTGTAGATCCGATCGCCGGCGAACAGGCGCACGAGGTCGTCCTCGGCCGACAGGAAGAAGCGCGACTCGCCCGGGTCGCCCTGACGGCCGGAGCGCCCGCGCAGCTGGTTGTCGATGCGCCGCGACTCGTGGCGCTCGGTGCCGCAGATGTACAGGCCGCCGGCCTCGAGGACCTTCTCGTGCTCGTCGGCAACGCGGGCCTCGACGCTCGGGAGGATGTCCTTGTAGCGCTCGTCGTAGTCCGGGTCGCCCTCCTTGAGGCCGAGCTTGGCCAGCTCGACCTGCGTCAGGTGCTCGGGGTTGCCGCCGAGCTTGATGTCGACGCCGCGGCCGGCCATGTTCGTGGCGATCGTGACCGCGCCGAGGCGCCCGGCCTCCGCGACGATCGTGCCCTCGTGCTCCGCGTGCTCGGGCTTCGCGTTCAGCACCGTGTGCGCGACGCCGCTCTTGGTCAGCTGCTCGCCGAGCAGCTCGGAGACCTCGACCGAGATCGTGCCGACGAGGACCGGCTGGCCCTTCTCGTGGCGGGCGACGATCTCGCGGACGACGGCCGACCACTTGCCGTCCTTGGTCTTGTAGACCTGATCGTTCTGGTCCTTGCGGACCATGTCCTGGTTGGTCGGGATCTGGATGACCGGAAGCTTGTAGATCTTCATGAACTCGGTCGCCTCGGTGAGGGCGGTACCGGTCATGCCCGCGAGCTTGTCGTACATCCGGAAGTAGTTCTGGAGGGTGATCGTGGCGAGGGTCTGGTTCTCCTCCTGGATCCGCACGCCCTCCTTGGCCTCGACGGCCTGGTGCAGGCCCTCCGACCACCGGCGCCCCTCGAGGATGCGCCCGGTGAACTCGTCGATGATCTTGACCTCGTCGTCGATCACCGCGTAGTCGACGTCGCGCCTGTAGAGCGACTCGGCCTTCAGCGACTGGTTGAGGTGGTTGACCAGCGGGCCGTTCTCGGCGCGGTAGAGGTGGTCGATGCCCAGGAAGCGCTCGGCCTTCTCGACGCCCTCCTCGGTGACCGAGACGGTCTTGTGCTTCTCGTCGAACTCGTAGTCGAAGTCGGCGACGAACTCCTTCTTCTGCCGGGGGTCGAGGCCCTCGGGACGCTCGCCCGGCTTCAACTGGCGGGCGAGCTTCGCGAACTGCACGTAGAGGTCGGCGGCCTGCTCGGGCGCGCCGGAGATGATCAGCGGCGTGCGCGCCTCGTCGATGAGGATGTTGTCGACCTCGTCGACGATCGCGAAGGGATGTGCCGTGACCGGCCGGCCGTCGGCGTCGAAGCGCCCGCCGTTCTGGACCTTCTCCTCGAGCGACGTCGCCATGTTGTCGCGCAGGTAGTCGAAGCCGAACTCGGAGTTCGTCCCGTA
>DAINCW010000016.1:0-23156 GCA_036732205.1 Solirubrobacteraceae bacterium
GGGTGGGGTCCGGGGTGGGGGTCGGCGGCACCGGGTCGGGCGTGGGCGACGGGCCGGGGCCGGGACCGGGCAGGGGCATCGGCGGCGGCGACGGGTCGGGAATGCCTGCGGCCACGGGCCCCTTGATCGGCTCGGAGTCGGGGACGGACGTCTCCTCCGCGACGGCCACGGGCGCGGCGGGGGCCTGCGGCGCGATGCGCGCGGGCTCTGCCTTGCGGCCGAACATGCGCGCGAAAAAGCCGGGACGCCTGGGGGTCTCGGCGGCCGCCGGGGGCTCGGGGGTCGCCTCGGGCTCGGGGGCCGGATCGGGCTCGGGCTCCGCGAGCGGCGCAGGGTCGGGTGCCGGCGTGGGTGCCGGCGCGGGGACCTCGGGAACGGGCTCCGGCTCAGGCTCAGGGACGGGCTCGGGCGCGCGCTCGGCAACGGGCGGGATCGCGAGCTTGGGGGCCACGAACGGCCGCCAGCCGGTGGGCGCCGGCGTCGGCTCGGGCTCGGCCGCCGCCTCAACGGCCGCGCGCTTCGCGGTCAAGACGACCTTCGTCCCCCAGCCTGAGGCGCTCATCTCGACGGTTCCGCTCGCGTGCTCGCCCTCCCAGGCGACCGTCGTCTCAGGTGTGACCCGCGTGATGCGGATCTCCCCAAGTTCAAAAAGGTGCTTCGCGAGCGCCGCCGGGTCGCTGAGCTCCGCCCACAGCTCGGGCGGCGATTTGACCAGGGTCCGTTGTACCTGCATCCGGCGAGGCATTTCACCGCTCCCCGCCGGACTCCTTCCGCGAAAGCGGAGTTATGCGAACGGCTTCACCGTCATGAAGTAGATCGCCACGCAGATCGAGAGCACCGAGACGCACGTGACCGCGTAGACCTGGCTGAACAGCGCCTGGTAGCCGCTCTCGTCGCCCGACCGTGCGAGCTCGGCCAGCTTCTCCTCGCGCGTCTTGAAGTACGTCGGCCCCATCCCGCCGAGCGCGATCAACACGAGCAGCGGCACCGTGACCCACGCCTTGCTCCACACGTGCTCCTTGCTGGCGAGGTACGCGCCGAAGCCGAGGATGAACACGAGCCCGGGGCTGATGACGAATTTGCCGATGTTGGCCTGGAGGCCGTGGAACCACGCCCGATGGACGGGCTCGGCCCGGCGGACCATCGGCAGCAGGAACACGTAGGCGAACGGCGCGCCGAAGGCGGCCAGCACGGCGATCACGTGCAGCGCCTCCATGACTTGGTAGAGCGTGACGGCGACGATCATGGCGCGGCACCCTAGAGGGCCGCGCGGCCGCGCGTCAGTCGCTCGGCTGGTACTCGCCGAAGACGTCCTTCAGCGCGCCGCAGACCTCGCCGAGGGAGGCGCGGTCCTTCAGCGCGGCGCGCATCGGCTCGAGCAGGTTGCCCGTCCCCCGCGCCGTCTCGCGCACGTCCTCGAGGCGCTTCGCCACGAGCTCGGAGTCGCGGTCGGCCTTGAACACCGTCAGCCGGTCCACCTGCTCGCGCTCGGTCTCGGGGTCGACGCGCAGGATGTCCTCGATCTCGATCTGCTCCTCGACGTACTTGTTGACGCCGACGACGATGTCCTGGCCGATGCGGTAGCGCTCCTGGTAGCTCCAGGAGGACTCCTCGATCTCGTGCTTGATGAAGTCGATCGCCTGGACCGACCCGCCGAGCTCCTCGACCTTCGTGATCAGCTCCTGGGCGCGCGACTCGATCTCGTCGGTCAGCGCCTCGACGAAGTACGAGCCGGCGAAGGGGTCGACGCTGTCGGCCGCGCCTGACTCGTGCGCGATGACCTGCTGGGTGCGCAGCGCGATCTTGGCGGCGCGCTCCGTCGGCAGCGCGAGCGCCTCGTCGAAGCCGTTGGTGTGCAGCGACTGCGTCCCGCCGCACACGGCGGCGAAGCCCTGGAGCGCGACGCGCATGACGTTGTTCATCGGCTGTTGTGCGGTGAGCGTCACGCCGCCGGTCTGCGTGTGGAAGCGCAGCATCATCGACTTCGGGTCCGTGGCCCCGAAGCGGTCGCGCATGATCGTGGCCCACATCCGCCGGGCGGCGCGGAACTTCGCGACCTCCTGGAAGACGTTGTTGTGGCCGTTGAAGAAGAAGGCCAGGCGCGGCGCGAACTCGTCCACGGCCAGCCCGGCGTCTAGCGCGGCCTGCACGTACGCCGTGCCGTTGGCCAGCGTGAACGCGACCTCCTGGACCGCCGAGCAGCCCTTCTCGCGGAAGTGGTAGCCCGAGATGGAGATCGTGTTCCACTTCGGCACGTTCTCCTGGCAGTACGCGAAGAGGTCGGTGGTCAGGCGCATCGCGCCCTGGGGCGGGTAGATGAAGTTCCCGCGCGCCATGTACTCCTTGAGGATGTCGTTCTGGGTGGTGCCGCGCAGCTGCTCGGACGGCACGCCCTGCTCTTCGCCGACGAGCTCGTAGAGCAGCAGCAGGCAGGAGGCCGGCGCGTTGATCGTCATCGACGTCGAGACCTTGTCGAGCGGGATCGAGTGAAACGCGACGCGCATGTCGTCGATCGAGTCGATGGCCACGCCCGTGCGGCCCACCTCGCCGAGGCAGCGCGGGTGGTCGGAGTCCAGGCCGAGCTGCGTGGGCAGGTCGAACGCCATGCTCAGACCGGTGCCGCCGTGATCGAGCAGGTAGCGGTAGCGCTCGTTGGACTCCTTCGCGCTCGCGTAGCCCGCGTACTGGCGCATCGTCCACAGCTGCTTGCGGTACATCTCGCGGTGGACCCCGCGCGTGTAGGGGAAGTCGCCGGGCTCGCCCAGCTCGAGCTGCTCCGGCAGGTCCTCCTCCGTGTACAGCGGCTTGATCTCGATGCCCGAGTCGGTGAAGCGTCGCTCGTCGTCCGGGCCGACGATCGGGGCGACGCTCAGGCGCTCGTCGCGCGGCGTGGTGGCCATGCCCGAAGCGTAGCCCGAGCGCCCTAGTGGGGGGCGAGCTCGGCCGCCGGGACCACCCGCAGCAGCACGCTCCCGGCGTTGCGCAGCACCGGGCGCAGGAAGCTGACCCCGCCGCTCGCCGCCGTGGGGTAGATCGACAGGAGCTTGTCGTGGATGACGCCCTGCTTGGCCGGGACGAGCAGGTAGCGCACGCCGTGGGCCGCGGGATCGCGGGCGGCCTCCGTCCAGCGGTCATCGCCGAGGTCCGCGCGGTCGAAGAAGACCCGCGGATCGCCGGTCAACAGGATCGCGCCGAACGTCTGAGCGTCGTCGACGAGGATTGAACGAGAGTCGTGCACGTTTGCCTGGATCCATCGTGCCAGCGGCCGGTTGCGCCGCACGCCGATGGTGTCCTGAACATGCCCGGTCTGTACGGCGCGCACGAAGTCGCGCTCGGCGAACGTGTACGGCCACGTCGCCATGGCATGCCAGGTCAACGGCACCGCCGCGAGGACGCCGAGCGCGGCCAGCATGGCGGCTGCCGACCGCCGCCGCCGCGGCACCGCGGCCACCAGCCAGCCGATGCCCACCATCGCAAACGGCATCGAGCGCATGTTGAAGCGCAGCTGGAGCAGCGAGAGGTCCGAGGTCGCCACCGTGAGCGCCGTGGTGACCGGATTGACGAGCAGGGCGACCGCGAGCAGTGCCGCCACCCCGTTGCGGCGACGCGCCGCGAACAAGGTCAGCGCGGCGAAGGCGACGAGCGTCGGGGCGAACAGCTCCCAGTTGAGCGTGAGGAGGCTGTGCGCCAGGCCCGTGACCGAGGTGGTCGCGCCCCCGGCCCCACCCTGGGCAGCGGACCGTCCCGTCTCGACGACGAAGCGCTCGTGGACCTCGTGGCGGATGAAGTACAGAGGGTCTCCGACGATGAGGGCGTTGAACATCGCCCACAGTCCGACCCCGTAGGCCATTGGCGCGGCGTAGAGCAGCAACGCGCCCTCGGCGCGCGCCGCGCTGGCCCGCTCCGCATAGAGGTCGGCGGCCGTCGCGGCGAACAGCAGCACGGCACACGGAGCGACGTCGTAGCGCGTGAGGACGGCGAGCGCCATGGCCGTTCCGCAGAACGCGAGATGGTGCGTGTAGCGCGTTTCGTGCCATCGGAGCCATTGGGCGAGCGACGCCGTGAGCAGCAGGAGGACGAGGCCCTCTGACATGCCGTTCGTCGCGTAGTGAAAGAAGAGCGGGTTGAGCCCGAAGGCGGCCACCAGCGCGAGCCGTCCGGCCCGCGGCACGCCGAAGTGCTTGAAGATGTGACTCAGCTGCGCGAGCAGCAGGCCGGCGACAACGGCCGACGAGAGCGGGATCGCGGCGAGCGACGTCACCAGCGGAGTGGGCAGCGCCCACGGCAGCAGCGACAGCGTCATCACCGGCGGCCAGACGAAGCCGATCGCCGCCAGCTTGGCCGGGTCGTTGTGCCAGACGAAGTCCGCGTGGAGCAGCCGGAACGCGGAGTCGTAGGGCACGACCAGGAGATGGAGGGTCAGGTAGATCCCAGCGGCCGCGTAGATCGTCGCGGCGACGAGGCCGACGATCACCGCCTCCTTCGGCACCCGTGACCGCATGCGCTGCTCGGGCCGGCGCTTGGCCGGATCGCGGATCACCGGGCGCGTGGTGGCTGCGGGCGGTGCGGCTGACCCGGTGCCGAGCGTCGAGGTGCTCAGGACGACCCCGATCCCGCGTCGAGACCGTGGTCGGTCTTCTCCCAGTAGAACGGGTTGTGCACGAGCTGAATCAGGCCCTTCCACGCGGCGATCGACATGAGCCCCCAGTACAGCGGCGTAAGCAGGCCGTACTTCACGAGGTCGTCGTAGCCCCGATGCGCCGCCGCCGCGGCGGTCCCGTAGGCGAAGACGAAGTTGCCGATGTTCAGCGAGAACCCCGCCGCGTAGTAGACGAAGCTCGGGAACAACTGACGGATGCCGCCGGCCTCGGTCGCCATCCAGAGCGACGTGATGAGCCAGTACAGGGGATTGATGAGGAACACCAGGGCGGTGCCACCCACGGTCATCTGGAACGACAGGAACCGCCGCAGGCCCAGCTGGCGCAGGAGCTTCACGGGCGAGCGCATGTGGACGAGCCATGTCTGTATGTAGCCCTTGACCCAGCGCGACCGCTGCCGGATCCAGTTGTGCAGATCGGAGTTGGCCTCCTCGAACGTCGTCGACTCCACGACGACGGTCCGGCCGCCCGCCTTGTGCAGCCGCACGCCGAGGTCCGCGTCCTCCGCAACGTTGAACGGGTCCCACGCGCCGAGGTCGAGCAGCCGCTCGGTGCGGAAGTGGTTGGACGTGCCGCCCAGCGGAATCGGCGCGTCGACCGCCGACAGCCCCGGCAGCAGGAGGTCGAACCACATCGAGTACTCCGCGGTGAACCATTTCGTGAGCAGGTTCTGGTTGCGGTTGAAGTAGTTGAGCTTGCACTGCACGCAGGCCACCTCCTCCGGGAGGCCCGCGAAGCACGCGACGACCTTCTTGAGCTGATCGGGCTCCGGGCGGTCCTCCGCGTCGTAGATGACGGTGAAGCTCCCGCGCGCGTGGATGAGCCCGTAGTTGCACGCCTTCGGCTTGGTCCGCGGCTCGACCGGAGGGACGATGAGGGTCGCGAAGTGCGCCGGCAGCTCCAACTCCGCCAGGGCGGCGAGGGTCTCGTCGTCGTCGGCCTCCAACAGCAGCTTGACGTCGAGACGCGTGACCGGGTAGTCGAGGGCGCCGATCGATTCGACGAGGCGCGGCAGGACGGCGGCCTCGCGATACAGCGGGACGAGGATCGTGAACGTGGGCAGCGTGCGGTCGTCGAGGCTGTCGAGCTGAGCTGATGAGACCTCGATCGGACCGGACTGGTCGAGCGAGCGGCGAAAGAGCGCCAGGCGGTGCCCGGAGAAGACGAGGTAGAACCCGACCAGCACGACGTTCACGGCGATCATCGTGCTCACGGGGTTCACGGCCAGCGCCGTGACGAGCCCGACAGCGAGAGCGGCGAAGGTGATCTTCTGGCCACGCGAGAGGACGCGGTGGGCCGAGTCGTCGGGTCGGCGATCTTCGAGCCGATGCACCGCCTCCCTCACCGCCAGCGCGCCGTACGTGCGGGAGATGAGCGCGTCGAGCGGACGGCCGGCGACGATGACCGGGCGCAGCCGCAGGTCCACGTGTTCACGGGCCACCGCAAGGGCCTGCTCGTCGAGCGCGTCGGCCATCGCCAGAAGCAGGGTCCCCTCCACTCGGGCCAGGGGAAGCATGCGATGGCGACGCACGACCTCCTCGGGAAG
The DNA here is from genome assembly GCA_036732205.1 of Solirubrobacteraceae bacterium. Classification (GTDB taxonomy): domain Bacteria; phylum Actinomycetota; class Thermoleophilia; order Solirubrobacterales; family Solirubrobacteraceae; genus VAWY01. The sequence goes on from DAINCW010000016.1 coordinate 6,205, forward strand.
CAGCTCGAGGGCCTCTGGCTCCGGCGTCAGCCCGTCGACATCGGCCCAGGTCAGGCGCAGCTGCTCGCCGAGCGCGTCGGCGAGCGCGGACTCCTCGACCTCGCCGAGGTGCACGGCCGTGAGCCCGACCCGATCGCCGTAGCGGCTCTGGTGGTCGAGCGTGGCAGCCAGGCCCTCCGGCGTGATGGCACCCCGTTCGAGCAGCATCTCTCCGAGCCGGCGCCGCGGCGGCCCGTCACCGGCATCGCGGCTGGGTGTCACGCCGTAGAGCCGCGCGTGGGCCCGAGCGATCCCCGACGCCGACGCCACCACGGGCGACCATCGCGGGCCGAGCAGGACGTCGAGCCGATCGCGCAGCGTACGGTCCTCGGGGTCGGAGAGCGCGATCACCGGCCGGCCGGCGGCGAGCGCGATGGGCAAGACGCCGATGTCCTCGGCGATCTCGCCGTTCAGCAGGGTCGCGGCCGCTGCCTCGACGGGGTCCGGCCCCTCCCGATACGGATCCAGCGACACGTACGGCAGCTGGGCGGCGAGCGCCCGCCGCTCGGCGAGGGTCTCGTCGGCGTCGGCGGCGGCGGCGGCGGTCAGGCCTGGCATGCCGGACCCAGCGCGACCACGAGACGGTCGCCGTCGCGCCGAACGTCGAGCGGCCGGCGCAGGATCTCGTGCAAGAGGACCGGGATCTGCTGGGCGATGACCTCGAGCTCGGCGACGCCGTCGGCGTAGCGACGCAGCAGCACCCGTTCGACGCCGGCTGCGGCGGCGAACGCCTGCTCGATGCGCAAAGCCTCGCCAACGCTCTCCACGGGCTCGAGCACGAGCCGCACGGCCCGCTCGTCCAGGTCGGCGTCGGCCGCCGGCTCTGCCGGCAAGGCGTCCGGGTCGGCGTCGGCCGCCGGCTCTGCCCGCTGGGCCTGCCGGTCGGCGGCGTCGCGCAGAGCGGCGACCTCGGCTCGGGCCCTGCCGACCAGCTCGAGCGCCTGGACGCGCGCGGTGTCGACGATCTCCGTCGCGTGGCGCTCCGCGGCGTGATGGAGCCGCATCGGGGCCAGGGCGGCCTCGACCAGCTCCTCCGTCGGGAGAGCGAGCGCTGGCGGGGTATGGGATTCGAGATCGAGGGAAATGCCGTCGGGTCCCTCCGGAGGACCGGTCAGCTGGCTTGCGAACTTATCGGCACATCGCGGCATCGACAGCAGAACATTCGTCCGCCGGCTCGTGCACGAGGCCAAATTCCGTCAACCCGGGCGCGTGCCGGCTCTTCGCGCTGGATACTGGGGTCGTGGTCGTCCGCGTCCGCCTCTTCGCCCAGCTGCGCGAGCGCGCGGGGCGCTCGGAGCTCGAGCTGGAGCTTCCCGAGGGCGCGCGCGTGCGCGACGCGCTTGCGGCGGTCGGCCCGCTCGCGGACGGGCTGCCGGTCGTGATGGCCGTCAACCGCGAGTACGCCGCGGAGGACGCGGTCCTCGCCGCCGGCGACGAGCTGGCGCTCGTGCCTCCCGTGAGCGGCGGCGCCGTGTCCGCGGCGCACGTTCGCGTGGTCGGTGGACCACTGTCGCTCGACGCCCTGGTGGAGCGGGTGCGCGACCCGCGAGCCGGCGCGGTGGTGACGTTCGCGGGCGTGACGCGCGAGGTCGATGCGCTGGAGTACGAGGCGTACGCCGAGATGGCCGAGCAGCAGATCGCGGCGATCGTGGAGGCGGCGATCGAGCGCCACGGCCTGTGCGCCGCCGCCGCCGAGCACCGGATCGGGACGGTGCCGCTCAGCGAGCCGTCGGTGCTGATCGCCGTGAGCGCTCCGCACCGCGACGCGGCCTTCGAGGGCGCGCGCGAGATCATCGACGAGATCAAGGCGCGGGCGCCGATCTTCAAGCGGGAGGAGGGCGAGTGGGTCGAGGGGACGACGCCGGGTCTGCCGAGCGCCTGAGGGCGCTGCCGGCCGTCGACCGGCTGGCCGCCGACCTCGGGGGCGGCGCCGCGGCGACGTCGGCCGCGCGGGCGGAGGTCCAGGCGCGGCGGGCGGAGCTGCTGGCCGGCGCGGCCGGCGACGCGGACCTCGTGGCCCGCGCGCAGGAGCGCATGCGCGGCTCGTTGCGCCGCGTGGTCAACGCCACGGGGGTCGTCGTCCACACCAACCTGGGCCGGGCCCCGCTGCCCGGCGGCGGGTACTCCAACCTCGAGTACGACCTGGCCACGGGGTCCCGCGGATCGCGCCACGACCACGTCGAGCCGTTGCTGCGCGAGCTCACGGGGGCCGAGGCGGCGATGGCGGTCAACAACTGCGCCGCGGCCGTGCTGCTCGCCGTCGCTGCGCTCGCGGGGCCGGAGCGGGAGGTCGTCGTCTCGCGCGGCCAGCTCGTGGAGATCGGGGGCTCGTTCCGCATCCCCGAGGTCATCGCCCAGTCCGGCGCGCGGCTGGTCGAGGTCGGCACGACGAACCGCACGCGCCTGGCGGACTACGAGCGGGCCCTGACCCCGCGGACCGGCTGCGTCCTGCGCGCGCACCCCTCGAACTTCCGCCAGCTGGGCTTCGTGGAGGAGGTCACGATCGAGGCGCTGTGCGAGCTCGACGTGCCGGTCGTCGACGACGTCGGCAGCGGCGTGCTGGCCGACGGTCTCGAGCTGCTCGCCACCGAGCCGGCTGTGCGCCGCTCCGTGCGCGCCGGTGCGGCGATCGTGTGCTTCTCGGGCGACAAGCTGCTTGGCGGCCCGCAGGCGGGGCTGATGGTCGGGCGCCGTGAGGCGATCGATCGCGCGCGGGCGCACCCGCTCGCTCGCGCGGTGCGCATCGACAAGCTCTCCCTCGCCGCCCTGCTCGACACGCTGGCGCTGCACCGCGACCCCGAGCGCGCGCTGCGGGAGATCCCGGTGCTCGCCATGCTCACCGCGAGCGAGGAGGAGCTCGGCGCCCGCGCGCGGCGGATCGCCGACGCCGTGGGCGACGGCGCCGAGGTCGTCCGTGCGAGCGGGAAGGTGGGCGGCGGCGCGCTGCCCCTGACGGAGCTGGACGGGCCCGTCGTCGCGGTCGACGGCGGCGACGAGCTGGCCGCAGCGCTGCGCGCGGGCGATCCACCGGTCGTCGCGCGGATCGCCGATGGGCGCGTGCTGCTGGACCCGCGGACGATGACCGACGAGGAGGCCGAGTGGGCGGCGACGGCACTGCGCGCGGCACTGCGCCGCTGACGCTCGGCACCGCCGGGCACATCGATCACGGCAAGACGGCGCTGATCCGGGAGCTGACGGGCGTCGACACCGACCGCCTGCCCGAGGAGCGCGAGCGCGGCATCTCGATCGACCTGGGCTTCGCGGCCCTCGTCCTGCCGTCGGGCCGGCGGCTGTCGGTCGTCGACGTCCCGGGCCACGAGCGCTTCGTGCGCACGATGGTCGCGGGCGCGACCGGCATCGACCTCTTCCTCATGACGATCGCCGCCGACGACGGCGTGATGCCCCAGACCGTCGAGCACCTCAAGGTGCTGCGCAGCCTGGGGGTGGAGCGCGGCGTCGTCGCGATCACGAAGGCCGACCTCGCCGACCCGGCGCGCGCAACCGCCGAGGCGGGCGAGCTGCTGCCGGGCGTCCGCGCGGTGGCGACGAGCACGCGCACCGGCGCCGGGCTCGACGAGCTGCGCGCCGCGCTGGACACCGTGGCGGCGGACGCGCCGTCGCGCGCCGACGACGGCGCCCCGCCCAGGCTCCACGTCGACCGGGTGTTCACGATCCGGGGCGCCGGGACCGTCGTCACGGGAACGCTGTGGTCGGGGACGATCGGGCGCGGCGACCAGCTGGTGCTGCTGCCGTCGGGCCGCGAGGCCCGCGTCCGCGGCGTCGAGGTCCACGACGAGCCCACCGAACGTGCCCACGCCGGCCAGCGTGTCGCGGTGAACCTGGCGGGGCTGGAGCGCGGCGAGGCGCAGCGCGGGGACGTGCTCACGACGCCAGCGGCCGCGTTGCACCCGACCTACGTGATCGATGCCGCGCTCGACGTGCGGGTGGGCGACCACGTGCGCGTCCACGTCCACCACGGGACCCGCGAGGTGCCGGCCCGCGTCGCCACGCTCGGCGGCCGCTACCACCAGCTGCGCCTGGAGTCGCCGCTGGCCGCGCAGCGCGGCGACCGCCTCGTCGTCCGCCGGATCGCCCCGCCCGACACGCTGGGCGGAGGCGTCGTCCTCGACCCGGCCGCGAAGAAGCACGGGCCGACGCGCGACGGCCTCGCCCGCCTCGCCGCGCTCGAGCGCGGCGAGGAGCTCGCCGCGCCGCCGCCAGCGCCGCCCCCGCTCCAGGTGCCCGAGCCGCCTGCCCTGACCGGGGCGCAGCTGGTGCTCGAGGCCCGGCTGCGCGACGCGCGCCACGAGCCGCCGATCGACTCCGAGCTCGACTCCGCGGACCTCGCGGCGCTGCGCGCCCACGGGCGCGCGACGAGGATCGCGCGCAACCTCCACATGCACCCCGACGTCCTGGCCGGGGTGGAGCGGCGCGTACGCGAGGTCGTCGAGGCCGAGGGCGCGATCACCCTCGCGCGCCTGCGCGACGAGCTCGCCACCAGCCGCAAGTTCGCCCAGGCGCTGCTCGAGCACCTCGACTCCGAGCGGGTGACGTTGCGTCGCTCCGACGACAGCCGGGTCCTGCGCCGCCGGCGACGGGCGGGTGCACTGACGGCGAACGTCCGCTCCCAGCCTCTAAAGTAGGGGGTCATGGCCACCTGCCTCGTGACCGGTGGCGTCGGCTTTCTGGGTTCCCACCTCTGCGATGAGCTCCTGTCCCGGGGCCACCGCGTCATCTGCGTGGACAACCTGGAAACGGGCTCGTTGAACAACATCGAGCACATCCGGTGCCCGGAGTTCATCCACCTCAACCTCGACATCGTCGAGCCCTACTTCGTCGATGAGCCCCTGGACTTCGTCTACCACCTGGCGTCGCCCGCCTCGCCGATCGACTACCTGCGCCTGCCGCTGGCGACGCTGAAGGTCGGCTCTGAGGGCACGCGCCACACGCTCGGCCTGGCCAAGAGGCACCGCGCCCGGTTCCTCCTTGCGTCGACGAGCGAGGTCTACGGCGACCCGCAGGTCCACCCGCAGCCCGAGTCCTACTGGGGGCACGTCAACCCGATCGGCCCTCGTGGCGTCTACGACGAGGCCAAGCGCTACGCCGAGGCGCTGACGATGGCCTACCACCGCCAGCAGGGCGTCGACACGGCGATCGTGCGGATTTTTAATACTTACGGCCCTCGAATGAGGCCGCACGACGGCCGCGCCATCCCGACCTTCCTGCGCCAGGCGCTGCAGGACAAGCCGCTGACGGTGTTCGGCGACGGCTCGCAGACGCGGTCGTTCTGCTTCGTCAGCGATCTGATCAGAGGCATCATCGGCCTGGCCGAGTCGGGGTATCACCAGCCGGTGAACATCGGGAACCCGAACGAGTTCACGCTCCTCGAGCTCGCCGAGGCGGTCATCCGGGTCACGGGGTCGCGCTCGGAGATCGTCTACGAGGCGCTGCCGACCGACGACCCGCAGGTGCGCCAGCCGGACATCTCGCTCGCCCGGAGCGTGCTCGAATGGGAGCCCGAGGTGGACCTCGACGAGGGGCTGCGCCGAACCATCGACCAGTCTGGGGTCGAGACGCTCATCGGCCTGGGGCCGTAACACGAGAACAATTGCCGTGTTCCTTCGTTGGAGGGAACGGACGAATGCCACCCAAGACAGCCACAGCGGAAGCAGAGCAGGACACGGGCACGACGCCCGGGACGGGCCCGAGGGCCCACGGTGGCCCCATTCCCTATGTCCCCACGCCGACGTACTCGCCGCTGGGCCAGGACATGCGGCGCAAGAAGCCGCCGGCGCTCTCCTTCCTGCTGCGGCTGGAGACGATGCGCCGGGTCGCGCGCCTGGTCTCGCTGCTGGCGCTGGACTTCGCCGGGGTCTTCCTCGCGATCTTCACCGCCCTCGCGCTGAAGTCGCTCGTGCTCAAGGGCCACACGTACGCCGACCAGGCGTTCGAGCAGACGCGCCACATCATCACGTTCGCCTATCTCGTCACCGCGCTGCTGTTCGCGAGGTCGGGGCTCTATGCGGACCGCGCCGAGCGTCCCGGCTTCACCCGGATCGTCGCCTGCCTCACGCAGACGACGGTCGTCGCGCTGCTGTTCGCGCTCGTCAATGGCGACGCGTTCTCCAGCTACTACATCTTCTACGGCTCACTGTTCTTCTCGGTGGTCTACGTCGCCAGCATGCGCTACGGCTACGAGCTCGCCACGGGCGCCGCGCTGCGCGCCGCCGGCTACCAGCGCCGCGCCGTCCTGGTCGGCACCGGCCAGCACATCGAGGCCGTCGCGCACGCGCTGGGCGCCGGCGCCCATCACTCGCCGATCAACGTCATCGGCTTCATCTCGCTCACCCCGCGGCCCGACAACGGGCTGCGCTCGCTGGGCACGCTCCAGGCGCTGCCCGAGGTGCTGCGCGAGCACCGCATCGACGAGGTGATCATCGCCGACCCCGCGTTCCCGCAGGACAAGGCGGTGGACCTCGTGGACCGCTGCCACGTCATGGGCGTGCGCGTGCGGATCGCGCCGTCGACGATGGAGATCCTGATCCACCGCGCCGAGTTCGTGCCGGGCCAGACCGTCCCGCTCTTCGAGCTCAAGCCGCCGGTCTTCGAGGGCTTCGACTACGCCCTCAAGCGCACGTTCGACCTCGTCGGCTCGACGATCCTGCTGTTCGTCCTCAGCCCGCTGCTGGCCGCGTGCGCCGTGGCGATCAGGGTCACCTCGCGCGGCCCGATCCTCTACCACTCGATCCGCCCGGGCATCGGCGGGCAGCCGTTCGCCTGCTTCAAGTTCCGCACGATGTACGAGGGCGCCGACCGCCGGCAGGCGGAGCTCGAGGCGCTCAACGAGGCGGGCGGGGCGATCTTCAAGATCCGCCGGGACCCGAGGGTCACGCCGGTCGGCCGCCTGCTGCGCCGCTTCTCGATCGACGAGCTGCCGCAGCTGTGGAACGTGCTGCGCGGCGAGATGTCGCTCGTCGGCCCGCGTCCGCTGCCCCAGCGCGACTTCGAGCGCCTCGAGGACTGGCACAAGAAGCGCTACCTCGTCATGCCGGGCATCACCGGCCTGTGGCAGGTCTCGGGCCGCTCGGAGCTCGACTTCGACGACCTCGTCCGCCTGGACTTCCTGTACCTGGAGCGCTGGTCGGTCTTCCTCGACCTGACCATCCTGCTCAAGACGGTCCCGGCCGTAATCGGGCGCCGCGGCGCGTTCTAGGCGCCCTACGCCTCCACGACCCGCCCGCGGTCCGTGTACACGTTCACGCGCCCCTCGCGGGCGAAGCCGCACAGCGTCAGCCCGAGGTCCTCGGCCAGCGAGACCGCCAGCGAGGTCGGCGCGCCCACGCCCACGAGCACCGGGGCGCCCGCCATCGCCGCCTTCTGCACCAGCTCGAACGACAGGCGCCCGCTCACGCACAGCAGGCGGCCGGAGAGTGGCAGCCGGCCGTCGAGCAGCGCGCGGCCGACGACCTTGTCCATCGCGTTGTGGCGCCCGACGTCCTCGCGTGCCACGAGCAGCCCGCCCTGCGGGTCGAACAGGCCCGTGGCGTGCATCCCGCCGGTCCGCGCGAACTCGGGCTGGCGCAGGCGGTCGGGCAGCACGGTCAGCAGGGAGCGCGAGACACGCGGGCCGTCGGAGGCCTGCGGAGCGTCGACCGCGATCTCCTCGATGGCCCCCTTGCCGCACACCCCGCACGACGACGTCGTGTAGAAGCGGCGCGCACCGGGGTCGCGGAGCAGCGGGCCCGGGACGTCCACGGCGTTGGCGGCGAGATCGGCCGGCGGACCGACGGACGCGACCGCGTCGATCAGCCCCTCGCCCCAGAGGAAGCCGAGGGCGAGCTCCTCGTCGTGGCCGGGGGTGCGCATCGTGATCGCGAGGGGCGCGCCGTCGACGCGGATCTCCAGTGGCTCCTCGACGGCCACCTCGTCGGTCCGCCCGCCGTCGCGGTCGACCTCGGCGTGCATTCCCCGGACGCGCACGGACATGGCGGAGGACCCTACCCCCGACACGATCGGCCGCATCGGGCGCGTCACCCCGCATGTTCTTAGACTGCTGGGTGTGGAAACGGTCCAGTTGTCGGTTGAGCAGCCAGAGCTCCTCGAGGACATCCCCGCCGATCAGCGCGAGCACGCGGCGTCCGCAGCCGTCGCCGGCGTCCTGATCTTCCCGACCGGGCCGTGGAAGGACGACGACCGCATCGGAGAGCGGCCCGGGCACTTCGGCCTGCTGGTGCTCGATGGGCTCGTGACCCGGCGCGTGCACCTCGGGGGCCGCAGCTGCGTCGAGCTCCTCGGCGCGGGCGACGTGCTGCGCCCGTGGATCAGCCACGAGGACGACGGCTCGGCCTTCATGCACGCGACGTGGGGGGTGCACTCCACGCTGCGCGTGGCCGTCCTCGACCGGGCTTTCGCCACCCGCATGGCGCGCTACCCCGAGGTCGCCGCCGCGATCATGGACCGCCAGATCCGCCGGGCGCGCTGGCTGACCTTCCACCTCGCGGTCTGCCAGCTCCCATCGCTCCAGACCCGCCTGCGCGTGACGTTCTGGTACCTCGCCGACCGCTGGGGCCGCGTGACCTCCGACGGCGTCGTCCTGCCGCTGCGCCTGACGCACGAGCTCATCGGAGGTCTCGTCGGCGCCCGCCGCCCCGCGGTGACGACGGCGCTGGGCGCGCTGTCGGCGCAGGGGGTCATCGTGCGCCGGGAGGACGGGGGCTGGCTGCTGGCCGGCGAGCCGCCCATCGACGTGGTCGGCCCGCAGGGCCGCGCCGCGGCCTGAGGCTCGGCCCGCCCGCGATACTCCGGCCCCGATGGGCCGCTACCGCTACCTGTTCGAGCAGCTCGTGCGCCGCGAGCTGCGCCAGAAGTACCAGGGCTCCGCGCTGGGCATCGTCTGGTACCTCGTCAACCCGCTCGTGCTCATGGGCGCGTACACGCTGATGTTCACGTACGTGCTGAAGAGCCCGGTCGCGGACGTCCACGACTACCCGGTCTTCATCCTCATCGGGATCGTCGTGTGGACGTTCTTCTCCGGCTCGCTCACGGCGGCGGCCGGCTCGCTGCTCGACCAGGGCTCGCTGATCCGCAAGGCGAGCTTCCCGCGCGAGACGATCCCGGCCGCGACGGTGACGGTGCAGTTCGTGACCTTCGCCGTGCTGCTCGTGCTCGTCGGCGCGGTCTCGCTCGCGGTCCGCGGCAACGTCGACGTGTCGCTGCTGACGCTGCCCTTCACGGTCGCCTGCCTCTACGGGTTCGCGCTCGGCCTGGCGCTCGCCGTGTCGGTGCTGCACGCCTACTTCCGCGACGTCGCGCCGATCCTCGGCGCGGTCCTGCTGCCGTGGTTCTTCATCTCGCCGGTCTTCTTCTCACCCGACGACTTCCCCGGCTCGAGCGCCCATCACTGGGTCGAGCCGATCGTGCGCTGGGTCAACCCCGTCGCGCCGTTCATCGAGGGCATCCGCAAGCCCCTGTTCGACGGCGCGGGCCCGGGCTGGGGCGTGATCGCCTACGTCGCGATCGCGGCCGTGATCGCCCTCGTCGTCGGCCGCGCGCTGTTCCGCCGCATGCAGGGCGAGCTGGCGGTGGTGCTGTGAGACCCCGTGGGTTCCCCCACAACTCCGCAACGAGCCCTGCGGGCGGCCAATCGGGGAGAGCCGGCGAGATCGTCCTCGAGCACGCGAGCCGCTCGTTCGACGTGCGCGGAGACCGCGGGCGCACGCTGAAGGAGCTCGTCCTGCGCCGGTCGTCCGCGGGCCTGCCGGCGGTACAGGCGCTGCGCGACGTGACGCTGCGCGTCGAGCCCGGCGAGACGGTCGGGATCGTGGGGCGCAACGGCGCCGGCAAGTCGTCGACGCTGCGGGTGCTCGCGGGGATCATCCCGCTGGACTCGGGGCGGGCGGAGATCGGCGGCCAGGTCGTGGCGCTGCTCGAGCTGGGCGCGGGGTTCGGGCGCGACTTCACCGGCCGCGAGAACATCGAGCTCAACGGCGCGCTGCACGGCCTCGGCAAGGAGGACGTGCGGGCGAGGATCCCCGACATCGTGGCCTTCTCCGAGCTTGATGATTTTATCGACGTGCCCGTCAAGACGTACTCCAGCGGCATGTTCCTGCGCCTGGGGTTCGCGATCGCCGCGCACCTCGACGCCGACGCGCTGCTGATCGACGAGGTCCTCGCCGTGGGCGACGAGGCGTTTCAGCGCAAGTGCGAGGAGCGCGTCGCGCGGCAGGTCGCCGACGGGGCGACGCTCGTCCTCGTCTCCCACGATGCCGCGCTCGTGCAGCGCACGTGCGACCGCGTGGTCGTGCTCGAGGGCGGCGAGGTCGTCTTCGACGGCGCGGGCCCCGACGGCCTGCGCTTCTACCACCGCCTGATGGGCACGCCCGAGGAGGTCGCGTCGTGACGAATCCCGAGGAGGCCCTCGAGCTCGCGCGCCGCCGCGCCGCGGAGGCGCGGGCCGCAGGCCACTACGGCGACGACCTGAGCGGGTTCGCGATCGAGCCCACCGACCGCATCTCGACCGAGCTCATGTTCGAGTGGGCTGCCGTCGAGCCCGAGCTCGAGCACGTCCGGTCCACCCGCCCGGTCGTCGGGCCGGTCATCACCGCGTTCAAGCGGGCGCTCGTGCGGGCCAACCGCCAGTACCTCGGGCAGGTCGTGGCCCAGCAGAACCGCTTCAACCTCCATCTGCTCGTGCGCGTGTCCGAGCTCGAGGACCGGGTGCGCCGGCTCGAGGAATGGTCGTCCACCAGATCCTGAGCGGCGCGGGGCCGCATGACGCGGTCACGTCGCAGGCCATGGCCTTCCGATCCCTCTTTGAAGAGTGGGGCTGGGGCGGGCACGACTACGCGGTCTCGATCGACCCGCGGGCGGAGCGCCGCGTGCGCCCGCTGGGCGAGCTCGACGCGCAGCCGGGCGACACCCTGCTGCTGCACTACTCGGCGTACGCGCCCAAGCTGCGCCGCGTGCTGGGGCTGCCGAACCGCAAGGTGCTGCTCAGCCACAACGTGACGCCGGCGAAGTGGTTCTGGGACTACGAGCCGACGATCGCCATCCACTGCATGCTCGGGCGCCGCGAGCTGCCGCGGTACGCGGAGGCGGCCGACGTGGTGGCCGGGGTCTCGCTCTACAACGCGCGCGAGCTGGGGTCCGAGGAGGTCGTGCCGATCCTGTTCGACGCCGGCGCCCTGGGCGAGCCGGGGCCCGAGCCGCCGCCGGGGCCGCCGACCGTGCTGTTCGTCGGCCGCCTGGCGCCGCACAAGCGCCAGGACGAGGTGATCCGCGCCTTCGCGCTGCTGCGCCGCCACCGCGTCCCCGACGCGCGGCTGGTGCTGGTCGGCGAGCCGCTGAACCCCAACTACGGCGACGCGCTACGGGCGCTGGCCGACGACCTGGCGCCGGGCGCGGTGACGATCGAGAGCTCGCTGTCCCGGGCGGCGCTGGCCGACCGCTACCGCTCCGCCCACGCCTTCCTGTGCCTCAGCGAGCACGAGGGCTTCTGCATCCCGCTGCTCGAGGCGTTCTGGTTCGGCGTGCCCGTGGTCTCGCGGCCCGTGGGCGGCATCCCGGAGGTCGCGGGCGACGCGGCGCTGCTCGTCGACGACCCGGACCTCGCCGTCGTGGCCGAGCTGACGGCGATGGCCATCGAGGACGCGGGCCTGCGGGCGACGCTGCGGGCGCGGGGCCGCGGGCGGCTGGCGGCGTTCGAGCCCGCCGCGACCGCCGAGAAGCTGCGGGCGCTGCTTTCGTCGTGAGTGAGCGCCCCTTCGGGCGCGACGAACGGCAAGGCAGGCGAGGGAGAGGGAGCGTGCGTGGCGCCTCGCCGTACGGGCGGCCGACACTCGCCGGTCCTTTTCGCCGCTGTGTAGCGAGTGCTAGCACCGGTGCTAGCGGTCGCTACGCGGGTCACGAAAAGAGGGTCGGGTTCGTGCGCTCCCGAGCGACGCTTTCCCTCCCATCCCCTCGTCGCCGCCGTTCGTCGCGCCCGAATGGGCGCTCGCGGCGTCCCGCGGACGACCTCCTCACGCCACCCGCTTGACCGTCTGCACCATGGTCTGCGAGCAGCGGTTGGGGCCCGGCACCGAGGCGCGCATCTGGTACAGCACGAAGTGCACGTTCTCCCACAGCGGCCGCCCCACGGCGTCGAACGGGCGCACCAGGTCGCGGTCGGCCAGGACGTAGTCGGCCCTGCGCGAGATCGGCACGTGCGGATAGGAGGTTCCCAGCAGCGGGCGCTGGGAGCACAGCGGGTGGTGGTGGAGCATGTACGCCGCCCACAGCTGCTCGTTGACGTCCATGTCCATGCGGATCGACGCCTTCGCCGGCAGGCGCGCGTCGATCGTCCGCAGGTCGGTCGTGAAGGGGTAGAGCTGGGGGAACGTCGTGCGCACCTCGGTCGTCGTGTCGCGAAAGCCGGTGAGGAACAGCGCGATCAGGCCGAGGGTCGCCGCCCAGCGCAGCCAGCGCCCGTGGCCCGCCTCCCGCCAGCGGGCGATGCCGACCACCGCGATCGCCACCGCGAGCGGCCCGATGAACGCCAGCGCCTTGAAGTGGAAGTACCAGCCGGCGTCGCGCAGGCGGAAGTACACGGCGCACAGCGCGCCGAACGCCAGCACGGCTGCGAGCCCGCCGGCCAGGCGGCGGTCGAGGCGGCGCAGCTCGCCGCGGATCGCCCACAGGGCAAACGGGGCGGCGACCACCAGCGCGGCCGTCGAGCCGGTCGACAGGAAGGTGTGCAGCGGGTACCACGTGTGAAGGTCGCCGCCCCAGCTGCTCAGCGAGCTGCCCGGCGCGACCACGCCGACGGCGGTCAGCATCTTCTCCACCACGCCGAGCACCGGCACGAGCAGCAGGAACCCGAGCGGCACCATCCACGGCAGCGAGCGCTTGCCCCGGTACACGCGGCGCACGAGCCGCCGCGGATCGAGCGAGCGCACCTCGTCGCCGCGCGCGCGGCGCTCGCGGCGGTCGCGGCGCAGCACCGCCCCGAGCACGATGAGCGGGATCGGCAGGGCGAGCGGGTAGGCGAACGCCCCCACCGCGAGGAACGCCACCAGCAGGCCCACCCCGCCCGCCGTGCGCCGGCGGAACGCCTCCCAGCCGAGCACGATGGCGAACGGCAGCGTGAAGAACCCCCACGTCTGGTTGAAGTACGGGTGCATCACCGTGTGGAGCACCATCCGGTCCAGCCCGGCGAGCGTCATCGCCAGCAGCGCGCCGAGCATCCCCGCGCTCAGCACGTCGCGGGCCAGCAGGAAGAACCCCGCGGCCGCCATCGCCAGGAGCACGGCCGCCAGCACCGGAAGCGCCTCGTATGTGCGAAAGCCGCTCAGCGACGCGACCGCGCCCAGCCCGTAGTACACGGGCTGCTTCGAGCGCCAGACCAGCGGCACCCGGTCGACGGGCTCCTCCGGCGCGATCGCGGTCGGGTAGTGCTTCTGGAGGAACTCGGCGGTCCCCGCGGCGAGGTGCGCGTCCGAGCCGGGGCCGATCACCGTCACATGCGTGAAGCGGAAGACCGGGATCAGCGCGACGGCGCCGATCAGCACGGCAAGGTAGGCCGGCCACAGGACCGTCCCCGGGTCGCGGCGAGGGAACGACGGCGCCCCCGCGCGCCGCAGGGCGTAGGCGCTTGTCCCGGCCCCGGCGACGAGCACGGCCGCAAGCGACGCGTGGAACGGGACCGCGGCGAACCCGAGCACCGTCAGTGCGAGCGCGCTGAGCACCGCGCCGACCGGCATCACCCACAGCAGCTCGTGGCGGCGCAGCGACTCGGGCAGCCACAGCCGGACGGCGGCGAATCCCGACAGGCCGTAGAGCAGGACGCACGCCGCCGCCACCCGGGCCACGTCGGGCGCAGCCGAGAAGTTCGGCACGCCGCTGTAGCGCGCCAGGCGTGCCGCGATCCCCCCGACCAGGCAGACCGCGAGGGCCTGGAGCGCCCAGCGTCTCAGCCGTGCGCGTCGCCGCGGCGGTCCCGCGCCTGGGCCATCACCCGGGAGACGAACATCGGGTTGCCCAGCAGGTACCGCCGCCACATCCGCTGTGGCTCCACCGCGAGTCGAAAGATCCATTCGAGCCCATTGTCGGCCAACCAGGCCGGCGCACGCGGCGTGCGCAGCGAGACGTAGTCGAACAGGCTGCCGACCGTCCACAGCACGTCGACGTCCAGGCGGTCGGCGTTGCGCTGGACCCACAGCTCCTGCTTGGGCGTGCCCATGCCCACCAGCAGGATGTCCGGCCGGCGCGTATTGATGTCCTCGAGCACGCGCTCGTCGTGCGGGGAGCCGGCCTCGAAGTAGCCGTGGTGGTGGCCGGTGATGGTGAGCTTCGGGTTGCGGCGGCCAATGCGCCGGGCCGCGGCCTCGGCGACGCCCGGCTCCGAGCCGAGCAGGTAGATCGACTGGCCGTTGCGCTCGCAGAGCCCGGCGAGGTCCCAGATCCAGTCCGCCCCGGTCATGCGGTGGGGGATCGGCACCTCCAGCGCCTTGGCGGCCAGGCGGACCCCGTAGCCGTCGCAGTACACGAGGTCCGCCGACTCCAGCGCGGCACGCAGCGCCCCGTCCTCGAGCGACTGGTTGAGCACGTGCGCGTTGACGTACATCACGCGGCGCGGCCCGCTGCCGTCGCTCGCCCATCCCGTGATGCGCTCGAGCAGCTGGCCGGGATGGCCGAGCTCGATCGGGATCTCGAAGATCGTCGACTGTGTCGAGGTCGGGTCGGCGTGTGCCTCCGTGGCGGCCATCGCACCGGAATGTTATGGGGCGGGCGCACGGATGGGGGAAGGCGCTTCTGCCTAGGATCGGGCAGCCGATGCCGACCGTGGCCCTCGATGCGCGGGATGCGCACGCCGAGCCGCTGCGCGGCTGGGGGCGCTACGCCCGCGAGCTCGCACGTGCCCTGCCGGGCGCGGGCGTGGACGTGGCCGAGCTGCGCGACGGCTGGCCCGGCCCCGAGGTGCTGTGGGAGCAGGTCGGCCTGCCGCGCGCGCTGCGCCGCGGCGGGTACGCGCTCGTCCACTCGCCCAACGTCTTCTTGCCGCTGCGCCGGCCTTGTCCCGGCGTGGTGACTGTCCACGACCTCGCGTTCGAGGCCTTCCCGGAGGACTTCGCGCGCCTCACCGCCCGCAAGTACCGGTCGCTCGCGCCCCGGGCGCTGCGTTCGGCCGAGCGGGTGATCTGCGACTCGGCGTTCACCGCCGCCGACGTGGCGCGGCGCTACGGGATCGACGAGGGCAAGCTGCGCGTGGTGCCCCTCGCGCCCGCGCTCGCGGCCGGGCACGCCCCGCCGCCGCCCGGGCCGTACCTGCTGGGTGTCGGCGACCTGCGGGCCAAGAAGGGCTGGGACGTCCTCGTGCGGGCCTGGCGCGCGCTGGCGGATGGCGCCCCCCGGCTGGTCATCGCGGGCGTGGACGCCGGCGAGGGCGCCGCCCTGCGCGCGCTCGCGGGCGACGGGGCGCTCGAGCTGCCGGGCTACGTCGACGACGCCCGCCTCGACGCGCTGCTGCGCGGCGCCTCGGCTCTGGTCCATCCGTCGCGCTACGAGGGCTTCGGCCTGGTGCTGCTCGAGGCGATGGCCCGCGGGACGCCGGTGATCGCCGCCGACGCGACCGCTCTGCCCGAGACCGCCGGGGGCGCCGCGCGGCTGTTCGCGCCCGACGAAGCCGGCGGGCTGGCCGCCGCGCTGCGCGAGGTCCTCGACGCGCCGCAGCCGTGGGCGGCGCGGGGCCGCGAGCGGGCTGCGGAGTTCTCCTGGGAGCGCACCGCAGCGCTGACGGCCGACGTCTACCGCGAGCTGCTGCCGTGAGCACCACGATCCTCGTCCTCAGCGTCGACGAGGCGGAACGCCTGGAGGCCGCGCTGCCCGCCGCCGTCGCGCAGCCGGGCGCCGAGGTCGTTGTGATCGACAACGCCTGCGCCGACGCGACGGGCGAGGTCGCGCAGCGCCACGGCGCGCGGGTCGTGCGCCTGGAGACGCGCCTGCCGTACGCCGCCGCGATGAACGCCGGGCTGCGGGCGACGGGCGGCGACGCCGTCCTGCTCCTCAACGCCGACTGCGTGCTGGACCCGTGCTTTCTGGCCTTCGCCCGCCCGCAGCTGGACGAGGCGGAGGTCGGATCCGTCGCGCCGCTGCTCCTGCGCGCCACCGGGCTGGCGCCTGCCGACCGCCTCGACGAGGTCGACGCCGCGGGCATGACGCTCGACCGCAGGCGCAAGAACGGGCTTGCAGGCCACGGCGAGCCGGCCGCGCCGTGGCGGGCGGCGGGCGGCGAGGCGTTCGGCCCCGACGGCGCCTGTGCCCTGTACCGCCGCGAGGTGCTCGACGCGGTGGGCCCTGAGGTCTTTGACGAGGACCTCGCCCTGTGGGCGACCGACGCCGACATCGCGTGGCGCGCGCGGGCGCTGGGGTGGCGCTGCGCCTTCGAGCCGCGCGCGTTCGCCTGGCACGTCCGCTTCTACAGCCCCACCACGCGGCCGTCCGTGCCCGCGGAGCACCGGCGCCTTCAGTTCCGCAACCGCCTGCTGATGATCCTCAAGAACGACCGCCCGTGGCCGTTCCTGCGCGACCTGCCGCTGATCGCCGCCTGGGAGCTGGTGAGCCTCGGCCACGTGCTCCTGCGCGAGCGCCACCTGCTCGGCGCCTACCGCGAGGCCTGGGCGCTGCGCCGCGCGATGCGCGCCAAGCGCCGGCGCGACGCCGCAGCGCACGTGCCCTTCGGGCTGCGGCCGCGGGGTTAGGCGGCGGGCGGCCTGCCGCGGAAGGTCGGTGAGCGCCCCTTCGGGCGCGACGAACGGCAGCATCGAGGCAGAGAGCTGCTTGCTGGGGCCCGAACGTCCCGTTGACCGCCCTATGGGGGGGTCGATCGGACGTTCACCGCCGGGTGAACGCCCTCACCCCGATCCCACTCCCTCAAAGCC
>DAINCW010000017.1:0-6066 GCA_036732205.1 Solirubrobacteraceae bacterium
GCCGGGCGCGGTGATGCCCGACGGGACGAAGCTCGGCAGGGCGAAGCTGCGCGGCGTCGAGTCCGACGGGATGATCCTCGCCGAGGACGAGCTCGCGATCGGCACGCTCCACGCCGGGACCATGGAGCTCGAGGAGGGCCCGGCGCCCGGGACGCCGCTGGCCGACGTCCTGCCGATCGCCACCGAAGTCCTCGAGCTGGAGATCACGCCCAACCGGCCGGACTGCCTGGGCGTGTACGGCGTTTCGCGGGAAGTGCACGCGGCGACAGGCGCCGCTCTCGCTCCGCCGCCGTGGGCCGGCACCGATCTCGGCCCGGCGCAGGGGATCGACGGCGTGTCGATCGAGGTCCGCGATCCGGACCTGTGCCCGCGCTTCACGGCGGTCGCGTTTACGAACGTGAGCATCGCCGAGTCGCCTCCGTGGTTGAAGGCGCGCCTGATGGCGGCCGGCCAGCGGCCGATCTCCAACGTCGTCGACATCACGAACTACGTGATGCTGCTCACGGCGCAGCCGCTGCACGCCTTCGACCTCGACAAGGTCGCGGGCGGCACGCTCGTCGTCCGCCGCGCGCGGGACGGCGAGGAGATCCGCACGCTCGACGACCAGACGCGCAGCATGCCGCCCGACGGCATGCTGATCGAGGACGCCGAGGGGCCGACCTCGATCGCCGGGATCATGGGCGGCGAGCGCTCGGAGGTGTCCGACGAGACGACGCGGGTCCTGATGGAGGTCGCGACGTGGGTCGGGCCGAACATCCACGCCACGTCGAACGCGCTCGGGCTGCGCAGCGAGGCCAGCACCCGCTTCGAGAAGGGCCTGTCACCGGAGTCGACGGTGGAGGCGCAGATCGTGGCGAAGGCGCTGATGGTGCAGCTGTGCGGCGCGACGGCTCTCTCCGGCTGGATCGACGCCGGCGGCCCTGGGCCCGAGCCGCAGGTCATCCGCACACGCGAGGCTAACGTGACCGGCCTGCTCGGCGTGGCCGTGGCACGCGAGCGGCAGCGTGAGGTGCTGGGCGCGCTGGGGTTCGGCGTGGCCGACGCGGGCACACAGGGCGACAGCCCTGGGTCGACCGGCCTCGACGTGTCGGTGCCGCACTGGCGGCGCCTCGACGTCACGCGCGAGGCCGACGTCATCGAGGAGGTCGCGCGCCTTGCCGTGCTGGAGGACCTGCCCGCCACACTGCCGCGCGGACGGCCCGGGGCCCGGCTGACCGAGGCGCAGCGCCTGCGTCGCCGCGCCGAGGACGTCCTCGTCGGCCGTGGCCTGGACCAGGTCGCGGGCTGGAGCTTCGCCGCGCCGTCGCTGCCCGACCGGCTGCGGCTGCCCGCAGACTCGCCGCTGCGGCGCGTCGTGACCGTCGAGAACCCGATGAGCGAGGAGGAGTCGATCCTGCGCCCGAGCGTGCTCGGCTCGCTGCTCGACGCCGCGCAGCACAACATGGCGCGCGGGCGCGAGCGGATCGCGATCTTCGAGTCTGGCACCGTCTACCGGGCACACCCGATGGGGAGCGACGCGACCACGCCGGCGCACGAGCACCACGCGCTCGCCACGCTCCTGATCGGGCCGCTCACGCCGGCGACGTGGGGGACGCCCGACCCGCCCGCCGCCTCGTTCTTCGCGGCGAAGGGGCTGCTCGAGGCGGTGCTCGACACCCTGCGCGTCGACTGGGAGGTCGTCTCCGCCGACGAGCCCTACCTGCACCCGGGCCGCGCCGCCCACGTCCGCACGGCGGGTGGCGAGCGCCTGGGCTGGCTTGGCGAGCTGCACCCGCTCGTCGCGCGCGCATGGGACGTCGACGGGACCGCCGCGGGCTTCGCGGTCGACCTCGGCAAGGTGATCGCCGCCGCGCCCGGTGTCGTGGCGTTCGCGGACGTCACGAGCTTCCCGCCCGTGCGCGAGGACCTGGCGGTGGTCATGGCCGGTGACGTGCCCGCCGGTGACGTGGTCGCCGCGGTGCGGGGCGCGGGCGGCGAGCTGCTGCGCTCCGCCTCCGTCTTCGACCGCTACGACATGGGCGAGGGGCGGGTGTCGCTCGCCATCCACCTCGAGTTCGCGGCGCCCGACCGCACGTTGACCGACAAGGAGGTCGCCGGCGTGCGCGACCAGATCGTCAAGACGCTGGCCGACCGCGTTGGGGCGGTGCCCCGTGCCTGACGTCGCCGTCCTCGGGGCCTCCGGCTACACGGGCGCGCTCGCCGCGCGCCTGCTGTGGCGCCATCCCGACCTCGACCTGGTCGCGGTGACCTCGCGCTCGAACGCGGGGCGGCGCCTGGACGACCTCTATCCACGCCACCGCGTTCCGCTCGTGCTCGACGGCTTCGACATCGACGAGCTCGGACAGGTCGACGCGGCGATCGTGGCCTATCCACACGGGGCGGCCGCCGAGGTCGTCGCGCAGCTGCACGAGCGCGGCATCCGGGTGGTGGACCTCAGCGCCGACTTTCGCCTGCGCGACCCGCAGGTCTACGCGCGGTGGTACCGCGAGCACCCGGCGCCGGAGCTCATCGACGAGGCCGTCTACGGGCTGCCCGAGCGCTACCGCGACCAGATCCGCGGCGCGCGCATCGTCGCCAACCCGGGCTGCTTCCCGACGGCCGCCATCCTGGCGCTCGCGCCTCTGCGCGACGTGCTCGGCGACGTCGTCATCGACGCGAAGACCGGGATCTCGGGCGCGGGGCGCACCCCCAGCCAGACGACCCACTTCGTGGAGGCTGACGAGAACGTCTCGCCGTACGGCGTGGACGGGCACCGCCACACGCCCGAGATCGAGCAGGAGCTGGGCGTCGGCGTCACCTTCGTCCCGCACCTGGTCCCGCTCGACCAGGGCGAGCTCGTGTCCTGCTACGTGACCCTGCAAGAGGAGGTCGACGTCCACGCCCGCTACGCCGACGCCTACGCCGACGAGCCGTTCGTGGAGCTGGCGAGCACGCCGCCGGGCATGCGGGACGTCCGCGACACCAACGTGTGCCGCATCCACGTCCACCAGGGCGAGCGGCGACTGATCGTCTTCGCCGCCATCGACAACCTGTGGAAGGGCGCGGCGTCGCAGGCCGTGCAGAACCTGAACGTCATGTTCGGGCTCGACGAGACGGCGGGGCTGGAGCCGTGAGGGAGTTCTTCTCCTCGCGCTGGGTGCAGCGCCCCGACCACGTCACCGAGGCGGCCGACGACCGGCTGCCGGCGGGCTTCCGGGCGTGCGGCGTCGCGGCGGGAATCAAGCCATCGGGCGGCCTGGACGTGGGGCTGCTGGTCTGCGACTCGCCGGAGGCGACCAGCGCCGCTCGATTCACCGCGTCAGGCGTGCTGGCCGCGCCGGTCGTCGTGTCGATGGAGCGGACCCGCCTGGACGCGCTGCGCGCGGTCGCCGCGAACTCCGGCAACGCCAACGCCGCGACGGGCCGCCCCGGGCTCGACGAGGCTGCGCGGATGCAGGGCGCGGCGAGCACGGCGGCCGGCGTCCCGGTGGACCAGACCGCCGTGGCGTCGACCGGCGTGATTGGCGTGCAGCTCGACGGCCACGACGTCGTGCGCGGGCTGCTCGCGGCGTCGGCGGAGCTCAGCCAGGACGGTGCGGGCGCATTCGGGGACGCGATCAAGACCACCGACCGCTTCGACAAGCGCGCGACGCTCGACGTGGAGCTGCCGTCCGGCCCGGTCCGGCTGAGCGCCCAGGCCAAGGGCGCCGGAATGCTCGAGCCGCGCTTCGCGACGATGCTCTGCTTCGTGCAGACCGACGCCGGCATCGCGCCGGAGACCGCGGACCTCCTGCTCGGCGTGTGCGTGAAGCGCTCGTTCGAACGCATCTCGGTGGACGGCCAGCTCTCGACGAACGACACAGCGATCCTGATGGCGTCCGGGGCGAGCGGCGTGCAGATCGCGCCCGAGAGCGACGACGAGCTGCAGTTCGGCGAGGCGCTCGACGCGCTGCTGCGCCAGCTCGCGCTCCTGATGGTGCGCGACGGCGAGGGCGCCGCCCGGGTCGGGCGCGTCGTCGTGCGTGGCGGCCACCTGCCCAACGCGGAGGCGGCGGCGCGCGCGGTCGCCAACAGCCCGCTCGTGAAGTGCGCGCTCAACGGCGGCGACCCCAACTGGGGGCGCATCGCCCAGGCCGTGGGCGCCGCGCTGCCGGGCGCGGCCCCGCTGCCGCTCGACATCGCCATCGAGGGCATCGACGTGTGCGTCAACGGCAGCGCGACGCGCGCCGACCTGCCGGCGCTCGAGGCGGCGGTGCAGCGCGAGGAGGTCGAGTACGTGGTGGGGCTGCCGGGCGAGGGTGCCGAGACCGAGGTCTTCTTCTCCGACCTCGGCCATGGTTACGTGACGGTCAACGCGGAGTACAAGACCTGATGCGCGACATCGGAACCCTTCTCGAGGCCCTGCCCTACATCCGGGAGTTCCACGGGCGCACGATCGTCATCAAGTACGGCGGCGCGGCGATGGAGGATCACAGCCTGCGCGAGGACTTCGCGCGCGACGTCGTGCTCCTGAAGTACGTCGGGTTCAACCCGGTCGTGGTGCACGGCGGCGGCCCGGAGATCACCCAGTACATGGAGCGCCTCGGCATCCCCGTCGAGTTCGTCGGCGGGCTGCGGGTGTCCGACGAGGCCACGGTGGAGGTGGCCAAGATGGTGCTGGTCGGGAAGGTGAACAAGGACATCGTCCTGCGGCTCAACCGCCACGGGCAGTCGGCGGTCGGGCTGTCGGGGGACGATGGCCAGCTGTTCCGCGTGTCGCGCCGAGCGGCCCCGGGTGGCGAGGACATCGGCTTCGTCGGCAAGATCGACCGCGTCGACGTCGACGTCCTGCGCCACGTCGCCCAGGACTACATCCCGGTGATCGCGTCGGTGGGCGCCGACCGCGAGGGGCACTCCTACAACGTCAACGCCGACGAGGCGGCGGGTGCCGTGGCGCGTGCGCTCGGCGCGTACAAGGTGATGTTCCTCACCGACGTCGAGGGCTGGCTGCGCGACCCGGCGGATACCGGCAGCGTCGTCAGCGAGGCGACCGCCGACGAGGTGGAGGCGGCGCTCGACGGGATCGACGGGGGCATGCGCCCGAAGCTCGCGGCGTGCCTCGACGCGATCCACGGCGGCGTGTCCTTCGCGCACATCGTCGACGGGCGCGTACCCCACTCGCTGCTGCTCGAGCTGTTCACCGACGCGGGCATCGGCACGAAGATCCGGCCGGCCACGTGATGTCCAACGCGCTGCTTCACACGTACGCCCGCGCGCCGGTCACGTTCGTGCGCGGCGAGGGCGCGCGCCTGTGGGACGACGCGGGCAACGAGTACCTGGACTTCCTGTGCGGCATCTCGGTCACGAGCCTCGGGCACTGCCACCCGAAGGTCGTCGAGGCCGTGCGCGACCAGGCCGGGACGCTGATGCACACGTCCAACCTGTTCTTCAACCAGCCGATGGCCGACCTCGCCCAGCGCATCAGCCAGTCGTCGCTCGGCGGGGGCGTGTTCCTGTGCAACTCCGGCGCCGAGGCCAACGAGGCGGCGTTCAAGCTCGCGCGCAAGCACCGCCAGGGCGGGGAGGTGCTCTCGGTCCACGGCGCCTTCCACGGGCGCACCTACGGAGCGCTGTCCGCGACGCCGCAGGAGAGCAAGCAGGCGCCGTTCGCCCCGCTGGTCGGCGGCTTCCGCGCGGTGGCGCCCGAGCAGCTGGCGGCGTCGATCGGACCGGACACGGCCGCGGTGATCCTCGAGCCGATCCGCGGCGAGACGGGGATCCACGAGTTCCCTGCGGACGAGCTGGGCGTCGTGCGCGCCGCGTGCGACGCCCACGACGCCGTGCTGATCTTCGACGAGATCCAAACCGGCATGGGTCGCACAGGGACGCTCTGGTGCTACGAGCAGCTCGGGGTCCGGCCCGACGCGATGACGACGGCCAAGGCATTGGGCGGCGGGCTCCCGATCGGCGCGCTCGTCGTCGACGCCAAGCTCGACCACGTCCTCGCTCCCGGAGACCACGGCACGACCTTCGGCGGCAACCCGGTGGCGGCGCGGGCCGCGCTCGCGGCCTTCGACGTGACCGACGACCCCGACCTGCTGGCGCGGG
>DAINCW010000017.1:6076-10426 GCA_036732205.1 Solirubrobacteraceae bacterium
TGGCCCTCGCGGCCCTGGCCTTCTCGGCCTGCGTCGTGGCCGCCACCTGGCCCAGGATCTTGACGGTGCGGACGCAGTTGCCCGGCGTCAGCGAGGTCCGCGGCCGCGGCCTGATGGTGGCGTTCGACCTGGCCGACGGCGGAGCTCCGGGCTTCGCGCGCCAGGCGCTGCTCGAGCACCGCCTCGTGGTGAACGCCACGGGCCCGCAGACGATCCGCCTCGAGCCACCGCTGACCATCAGCGAAGCCGAGATCGCGGATGCGGTGGGCCGCGTGCGGGCGCTGCTCTAGGCTGCGCCGCCCATGGGAGACGAAGAGACCCCGCGGCTCTCCGCCCACCAGATCCCTCCGCCCGACGCGTCCGAGCGGATGCGGGCGGCGCAGACCGCGTCCTACGAGGCGCGGCCCGAGGACGTCAACCGCGTGTTGCTCCTGTACAGCGGTGGCCTCGACACGAGCGTGATGCTCAAGTGGATCCAGGACGAATACGACTGCGAGGTCGTGACGCTCACCGTCAACCTCGGCCAGCCCGGGGAGGACTACGAGGTCGTCGAGGGCAAGGCGCGCGACCTCGGCGCGGTGGACACCTTCGTCGTGGACGCGCGTGAGGAGTTCGCGACCGAGTACGTCGTCCCGGCGATCAAGGCCAACGCGATCTACGGCCTTGGCTACCCGCTGTTCACGGCGCTCGGCCGCCCGCTCATCGCCAAGCTCGCCGTCGAGTACGCACGGAAGTCCGGCTGCGACACGATCGCCCACGGCTGCACCGGCAAGGGCAACGACCAGGTGCGCATCGAGGCGACCGTGGCCACGCTCGCGCCCGAGCTGAAGATCATCGCCCCTGTCCGCTTGTGGTCCATGGGCCGCGACGAGGAGATCGCATACGCGCGCGAGCACGGGATCCCGGTCAAGGGCGGGACCGAGGCGGCGCCCTACTCGATCGACGACAACCTCTGGGGGCGCAGCTCGGAGGGCCGGTGGATCGAGGACCTCGCGCACGCGCCCGACGACGACGTCTTCCAGCTCGTGACCCGGCCCGAGGACGCGCCCGACGAGCCCGAGACGGTGACCGTGAGCTTCGAGGCCGGCGTGCCGGTGGCGCTCAACGGCGAGCGCCTGGACATCGTGCCGCTGCTCGAGCGCGCCGCGGAGATCGGCATGCGCCACGGCGTGGGCATCGTCGACCACATCGAGGATCGGATCGTCGGCCTGAAGGTCCGCGACATCTACGAGGTGCCCGCGGCGGCGATCATCCTGCCCGCCCACGCGGAGCTCGAGAGGCTCGTCGGCACGATCCATCAGAACCAGTTCAAGCCCCAGCTGGACCGCCACTGGGGCTACCTCGTCTACGCGGGCCTGTGGTGGGAGCCGCTGCGCTCCAACCTCGACGCGTTCATGGACTCGGTCAACGAGCAGGTCACGGGCACCATCGGCCTCAAGCTCTACAAGGGCTCGGCGCGCGTCGTGACGCGCGAGTCGCCCAACGCGGTCTACGACGCCCAGCTCGCCACGTTCGCCGAGTCCGGCGGCCTGTTCAGCCAGCAGGCGTCGCCCGGGTTCATCGAGCTGTGGTCACTCCAGTCGCGCCTGGCCTGGCGGTTGCGCCACCAGGGCGAAGACCGGGCGTAGTTCGCCCTCGCGCGGCGTCCGGGTCCGTGCGTAGATTGAGCCACGGTGCCAGCCGCCCCCAACGGTTCCCCTGCGGAGTCCCCGCTTGACGTCGAACGCGTCGAGTGGTTCCCGGCGACCTCCGAGGCGATCGAGGTCCGCGTCGTGGGCCGGTGGCGCGAGAAGTCGCCGCGGTCGGCGCCCGAGCTCGTCGTCGACGACGGCGGCGACAAGCGCAGGTTCAAGGCCGAGCGCGGCGCTGGGATCGACGAGAGCGGGCGCTGGTCCGCGCGGTACTCGATCCCGATCGAGCTGCGCCCCCGGCTCGCCACCAAGCTCGCGCTCGTCCACAAGGACAAGGAGATCCCGCTGCCGGCGGCGTCGCCAGGCCCGGCCGACGAGCGCAACGCCCCGCCGCCGGCACAGGTCGTCGACCCGACGGTCATGGCCGAGCGCCGCGCCCGCCGGGCCGAGATGGTCGAGGAGAGCGTCGTTCGCCGCGCCCAGGCCGCCGAGCAGACGGTCACGACGCTCGAGACCCAGTTGTCGAACCTCGAGGAGCGGCTGCGCACGGCCACGGGCGAGCGCGACGAGCTGGCGCGCGAGCTGCGCGCTGCCGAGCAGCGCGCCGAGTCCGAGAGCCGGGTGCGCACGGACGCGGAGGAGGACCGTGAGCAGATCAAGGGCGACACCGAGCGCCAGCTGGCCGAGCTGCGCGCGCGCCTGGCCGCCGCCGAGGACCACGCGGCGCGACTGGCGGGCGAGATGGACGACGTGCGTCGCGAGGGCGCCGAGGCCGCGGCGCACGAGCGCGAGGACGCGGCCTCCCGCCGTCTCGAGGAGGTCGACGTGGCGCTGGCCAGCCACGAGGGCGTGGCGGGCGACCTGGCCCGCCTGAGCGACGAGGCCCGGGCGCTGTCGGAGCGGCTCGCCACCGAGCGCGCGGCTCGCGAGGAGGCCGAGCGCACGCTCGCCGCCGAGCGGGAGCGCTTCGCCGAGGCGGGCGACAAGGTCACGCTGCTGGAGCACGAGCTCGACCGCCGCGCGCGGGTCCAGTCGACCGTCGAGGTCGAGCTCGAGGAGCTGCGCGAGGACCTCGTTCGCGTCAAGGCGCAGGCCGAGGACCAGGCCAAGCGCCAGTCCGGCGCCGTCGAGACGCTCGCCGACCTGAGCGCCAGCACCAAGGGGCTCCGTGCCCGCATCCAGGAGCTCGATGCCGCAGAGCGCAACGCCCGCGCAGAGCTGGAGCGCCGGACGGGCGAGCTCGCGCGCACCAAGGGCGAGCTGGAGCGCGCGCGGGCGGAGCTTGCCACGGCGGAGGTCGCCGAGGGCGGCCGGGCGGCGGCGCTGCGTGAGGCCGAGCGCAGTATCGCTGCGGTGCGCCAGGAGTCGAGCGATGCACAGGCCAAGCTCGAGGAGGAGCGGCGCAAGCGCTTCGAGACCGAGGCCGCGCTGAAGTCGCAGCTCGAGCGCGAGCGCGACCGCTTCACCGGGCAGCTCGCCGAGTCCGAGGGCCAGTTGCGCGCCCAGATCGCCCAGCAGCGCTCGGCGTTCGAAGAGCAGGTGACCTCGATCGAGTCCATGGTGATCGACCTGCGCGGCCGCCTCACGCAGGCGGCCGCCGAGCTCGAGGCCAAGTTGGAGGCCGAGCGTGGTGAGCGCGATGACCTGGACCGGGTCATCGACGAGCTGGAGGCCGACCGCGACCGGCTGCGCGACGAGGCCGACCGGGTCAAGCGCGAGGCGGCGGCCGACCTGGAGTCCGCGGCCGACGCCCGCGCCGCGCGCGAGGGGGCGGTCGAGGCACTCGTCGCCGACGTGCTGAAGACCGCCTCGTCGTTGCGCGAGAGCCTCCAGGCCGAGCTGCGGGCGTTCGAGGAGCGCGTCGAGACCGAGCGCGAGGGCTTCCGCGCCGACCTGGCCGACGTCGAACAGCGCGTTGCGAGTCTCGGCGCCGACCTGGAGGTCGAGCGCACCGCACGCTGGGTCGCCGAGCAGGAGCTCGCGACCGAGCGCAAGCGCGCCGCCGAGCCACCCGAGAGCCGCGTGCGGATCATCCGCGAAGAGGCGTCGGCGGCCGACCTCGAGAGGGTGCGGGACGAGCTGACCAGCGCACGGACCGAGCTCGACGCCGAGCGGGCGCGTGCGGATCGCGCGGCGGGCGCGACCGAGGACACCGAGCAGCTGCGCCAGGACCTCGAGGCAGCCGAGGCCCGGCTGAAGGCCGAGAGCGAGCCTGGGGTCGTCGACGAGGAGCCGGAGCCCGAGCCCGACGCGCGTGTCGAGCCGGAGCCGGAGGCCGAGGCCGCCCCCGAGCCGGAGCCCGACCCATTCGCGGCGTCCGAGCCCGACGCGTTCTCCCTGCCCCGGCCCGAGTCCCAGACGCCGCGCCCCAGGCGGGAGGCCGGCGCGCCCGAGCCCGGTGTGTGGCCGGAGCCGGCGCTGCCGATGCGCCCCGACCCCGAGCCGCGGCCCGATGCCCGCTCGACCGAGCCGCCCACCGGCCGCGCGAGCATCGTCGACCAGGTCTCGCCTGGCGACGCGCCGCTGGAGCGCGAGGCGGAGCGCCCCGCGCCCGCCGAGTCCGAGTCCGAGGCGCCGGACGGCGCGGCCGACCACGTGGTGCCCAGCGAGGCGCCGGAGCTGCCCGATCCGCTCGCGTTGTCTGCGGCGCGGCCCGAGGTGACACCCTCGGGCGCTCAGCTGCTTGCGCCCCGCGTCGTGGCGGCCGGCGGCCGGCGGT
>DAINCW010000017.1:10436-22657 GCA_036732205.1 Solirubrobacteraceae bacterium
GTCGGCTGGCTGAGCCCGGCGATCGAGGTGCTGGGGGAGACGAACGAGGCCGCCGCCGCGCAGCTCGTCGTCGAGCTGCTGCCCGCGCAGGGCGCGGCGCTCGCCGACCGCTTCGCCTACGCGGTGACGATCGACGGGCACGGCACCTATCGCGTCGAGCTCGGGGCCGGGCGCGGCATGGTCGAGAAGCGTCCCGGCGCCGAGGCGGTCGGCGACGTCGAGGTGCGGATCACCGGCCCGGCGAGCTCTCTCGCCGGGCTCGTGGCCGGCAATGCGGGACGCCGCCTGCGCGGCGCGCGCGTGGAGGGGCACAAGCGCCGCCTGCGCAAGCTGCTGAAGGCCCGGCGCAACCCGGTCGCGCTCGCCGACTTCGCCCAGCAGGGCCTGCTCGTCGACCCGGGTCTGATCCTGGACGTGCTGGCGCTGGCCATCGACCCCGCGTGGACGACGGGGCACCGCTTCACCATCGCCTACGACGTCGAGGGCGCCGGCGTCTTCGGGCTCGTCTCCCGCGACGGCGACGACGTCATCGTGCAGCGCGACCCGCCGCTCGACGAGGCGGCGGCCGTGATCTCGGTGAGCCACGCGGCGTTCCTGCCGCTCCTGGCCCGCCTCGCGCCGCCTCCCGGCGAGCGGTCGTGGGTGCGCGGGAACCTGCACGCGGTCGAGCTGCTGACCGGCTGGTTCGACCGCGCCCAGGGCATCGCGGAGTAGCCCGCAACGTGGGCGAAAACGCGCCTGGCGCCGTCCGCCCCGGCGCCTAGAGTGGATCGTTCGTGAGCTCGCCGGCCTGCGCCCATCTGCACGTCCACTCCGAGTACTCCCTGCTCGACGGCGCCTGCAAGATCGAGGCCCTCGCACAGCGCGCCGCGGCATTCGGCCAGCCGGCCCTCGGGCTGACCGATCACGGTGTGATGAACGGCGCCGTGGAGCTCTACAAGGCCTGCCGCAAGGAGGGCATCAAGCCCATCGTCGGCTGCGAGGTCTACTTCGTGGACGACCACACCAGCCGGGGCACCCGGGTGGAGCGCAACCACCTCACGCTGCTCGCCGAGACCGACGTCGGCTACCGCAACCTGGTCAAGCTCAGCTCCGCCGGCTACCTGGACGGCCTCTCGCGCGGCAAGCCGACGCTCGACATGGGCCAGCTCGCCGAGCACGCCGAGGGGATCATCGCCCTGACCGGCTGCCTGGCCGGCCGCTTCTGCTCGCGGCTCGTGCAGGACCGCCCGGACGACGCGCGCGCCCACGCGGACGACCTCGTCGGAGTCTTTGGACCCGAGGACGTCTTCTTCGAGGTGCAGCGCAACGGGATCGCCGACCAGGAGAAGGCCAACGAGGGGATCGTGCGCATCGCGCGCGAGCTGGGCCGGCCGGTCGTCGGGACCGGCGACGTGCATTACCTGCGCCGTGAGGACTACCACCACCACACCGCGCTGCTGTGCGTGCAGACGAAGTCCACGCTCGCCGACCCGAAGCTGACCTTCGAGACGAACGAGTTCTTCCTCAAGGACAGCCAGGAGATGGCGGACGCGTTCGCCCAGTGGCCCGAGGCGATGCAGTCCACGCTCGACATCGCCGAGCGCTGCAACGTCGAGATCGAGCTCGGCAAGCAGCTGATCCCGAGCTTCCCGGTCCCCGATGGCACGTCCGAGCACGACTACCTGCGCGCCCGCGTGGACGAGGGGCTGGGCCTGCGCTACGGCGACCCGATCCCGGCCGAGGCGCGCGAGCGCGCGGACATGGAGCTCGGCGTCATCCAGAACATGGGCTTCGACGCCTACTTCCTGATCGTGTGGGACTTCGTCAACTACGCGAAGTCCAACGGCATCGCGGTCGGTCCCGGGCGCGGCAGCGCCGCCGGCTCGATCGTCGCCTACTGCCTGTCGATCACCGACGTGGACCCGCTGCGCTACGACCTCCTGTTCGAGCGCTTCCTCAACCCCGAGCGCGTGTCGATGCCGGACATCGACATCGACTTCTCCGTGCGGGGGCGCGATCGCGTCATGCGCTACGTGAGCGAGAAGTACGGGCGCGAGTGCGTGGCGCAGATCGTGACCTTCGGCAAGATGTTCCCGCGCGCGGCGACGCGCGACGCGGCGCGGGTGCTCGGCCGGCCGTACAACGAGGGCGACCAGCTCGCGAAGCTCATCCCCGATCCGATCATGGGCCGGGCGCCGAGCTTCGAGGAATGCCTCGCACCGGGCCAGGACCTGCGCAAGGCCTACGACGAGGACCCGGTCGCGCGCCAGATCATCGACGTGGCGAAGGGTCTCGAGGGGATCGTCCGCAACTCGTCGATCCACGCGGCCGCGGTGGTCATCGCCGACCGCCCGTTGACGGACATCGTCCCGCTCCAGCTCGCCGACTCCGGCACGACCGACCAGGACGGCAACCGCGTCTTCCGCACGGTGACCCAGTTCTCGATGAAGCCCATCGAGGACATCGGCCTCCTGAAGATGGACTTCCTGGGCCTGCGCAACCTCGACGTCATCGAGGATGCGCTGGACATCATCGAGCGCTCGGCGGGCGCGCGGCCGGACATGACGACGCTGCCGCTCGACGACCCGAAGACGTACGACATGCTCGGGCGCGGGGACTCGGTCGGGGTGTTCCAGTTCGAGTCCGAGGGCATGCGCGAGGCGCTGAAGAAGGTGCGCCCGACGGAGTTCGACGACCTCGTCGCGCTGGTCGCCCTGTACCGCCCCGGCGCGATGGACCAGATCGGCACCTACGCGCGTGGCAAGTCCCAGCCCGAGTCGATCGTCTTCCGCGACGACCGCCTGCGCCCGTTCCTGCAGACGACCAAGGGCGTGATCCTCTACCAGGAGCAGGCGATGCAGATCGCCAAGTCCCTGGCCGGCTTCTCGGGCGCGAAGGCCGACGACCTGCGCAAGGCGATCGGCAAGAAGAACCGCGCGGCGATGGCGGAGCTGGAGGCCGAGTTCAAGGAGGGCTGCCAGGCGTCCGGAACGGCGGCAGACGTCGTCGACTGGCTGTGGCAGACCAACGAGAGGTCAGCTGACTACTCGTTTAATAAAAGTCACGCCGCGTGCTACGGGCTGATCGCCTACCGCACCGCCTGGCTGAAGGCCAACCACCCCGCCGAGTACATGGCGGCGCTGATCTCCTCGGTGATGAGCACGAAGGACAAGGTCCCGTTCTTCGTCGCGCGCTGCGAGGAGATGGGGATCGAGATCCTGCCGCCCGACGTCAACCTCTCCGACCACGAGTTCACCGTCGTCGAGGGCAACATCCGCTTCGGGCTGGACGCCGTGAAGGGCGTCGGCCACCAGGCGGTGGAGGCGATGAAGGCGGCGCGCGAGGACGGCGGGCCGTTCGAGTCGCTGTGGGACTTCTGCTCCCGGGTGGATTGTCGCGCCGTGAACAAGAAGGCGATCGAGGCGCTCGTCAAGTGCGGCGCCTTCGGGTCCACCGGCGCGTCGCGCAAGGGGATGCTGCTCGTCCTCGAGGCCGCGCAGGCGGCGGGCTCCAAGCAGCAGCAGGACGCTCAGGTGGGCCAGGGCTCGATCTTCGACCTCGGGGGCACCGACGACGCCGGGGCCCCGGCGTTCGCGGCACCCGCGTACCCGCCGATCCCGCCCGACGAGTTCGAGCAGGCCGAGCTGCTGGCCGTGGAGAAGGAGTCGATCGGGCTCTTCATCTCGGCCCACCCGCTCAAGGAGGTGCGCGAGGCGCTGCGCGCCAAGTGCGATTGCACGATCGCCGAGATCGAGGGCAAGCGCGATCAGGAGTGGGTCACGATTGGCGGCATCGTGACCCAGGCGCGCAAGTTCCGCACGAAGACGGGTTCGCAGATGATGTTCGCCACCCTCGACGACCTCGAGGGCTCGGTGGAGCTGGTCGCCTTCGAGCGCACGCTGAACGAGAACGAGGGCGCCCTGGCCGTCGACGAGATCGTCCTCGTGCGTGGCCGCGTCGACCACAAGGACGCGTCGAAGACGTGCGTGATCGTGCAGGCGGCCGAGCCCTTCAAGCCGACGGCCGCCGAGGTGGAGAAGGCCCGCGAGGCGGCGCAGGCGGTCGCTGCAGCCGTTGCGCTGCCGCTGCACCTGCACCTCGATGCGGCCCAGTTGCCGGCGAGCGTGATCGACGAGCTGCGGTCGCTGTTGGGGAACTTCCCGGGGGAGAGCGAGGTCGTGCTCGAGCTGCGGACGACGGCCGGCGCGCGGAAGCTGCGCCTGGGCCCGGAGTTCCGGGTGACGGCGACCCCTGCGCTGCGGGCGGAGCTGGACCACGTGCTGGGTCCCGCGGCGCTTCCCGCCGCGTGAGCTGACTCGCCTTCAGTTCCGAGCGTCAACGCGCCACGAATGGCGCTGAGAGCGGTGGCGTGGCGGGTCGCACGCGGTGTAGTGTCGTGCGCGCGGTCCCCTGCCTTTCCGCTGGACCGGGGGTGGGGGGCCGCGGCTAACGCCGCGCCAGCCCGAGCCTGCGCAGCTCGAGCATCTTGGCCACGTCCTCGGGCTCGGCCTGCTTGCCGCCGAGGCCCGGTCCCTCGAAGATCGCGGGGAGCCCCTCGAACCGCGGCTCCGACAGGAAGACGGCGCAGCCGTCGTCGCCCAGTTCCCCGGCGCCGATCGGTGCGTGGCGGTCGCGGTTGGAGCCCAGCACGGCCATCGAGTCGTTGACGTGCAACGAGCCGAGGCGCTCGAGCCCGACCAGCTCGACGCATTCGTCGAGGGTCGCAGCCAGGCCCTCGGGCGTGCGGACGTCGAAGCCGCTGGCGTAGAGGTGGCAGGAGTCCAGGCACAGGCCGAGGCGCTCGCCGCCGCCCGCCGCGTCCATCAGCGCGGCGAGCTCGCGAAACGAGCGGCCGAGCGTGCCGCCGGCACCGGCGGTGTTCTCGAGGTGCAGCGGGCAGCGCTCGCTCTCGGCCAGCGCCTCGCGGATCACCTCCCCCGCGCGCGTGATGGCCTCGTCGACGTCGCCCGCCTTCGCCGACCCCGCGTGCAGCACGACGCCGCGGGCGCCGAGGGCATCGCCCGCGCGCAGCGCGTTGATCAGCGCCGTGTGGGACTTGGCGCGGATCTCGGGATCCTCTGACGCGCAGTTGATGAGGTACACGGCGTGGATGACCACCGCCTCGACGTCGGAGGACTCGAAGGCCTCGTGGAACGCCGTGAGCTCCTCGTCGGTGTACTCCCGCGCCTTCCACGCGCGCGGGCTCTGGTTGAAGATCTGGATGGCCGCGCAGCCGCGCTCGACGCCGCGGGCCACGGCGTTGGCCGGCCCGCCGGCGGGGGAGACGTGGGCGCCGATGAGCATGCGGGCGCGCACCCTAGCCACGAGCCGCAGGGCATGATGGTCTCCCTGTGAGAGTCCGATTCGCTCCCTCGCCCACCGGCGCCCTGCACATCGGGGGCGCCCGCACGGCCCTGTACAACTGGCTGGCCGCGCGCCACGACGGGGGCACGTTCGTCCTGCGCATCGAGGACACCGACCGCGAGCGGTCGACGCCGCAGAACGTCGAGCAGATCCTGGACGCCCTGCGCTGGCTCGAGCTCGACCCCGACGAAGGCCCGATCTTCCAGAGCGAGCGCGCGGAGCGTCATCGCGAGGTGATCGAGCGGCTGCTGGAGGGCGGTCACGCCTATCGCTCGAACGCGACCGCCGACGACGTGCACACGTTCAAGGAGCGCGAGGGCTCCGAGCGCGGCTTCCGCGGGCAGGCCGAGAGCGACGGCGCGGTGCGGCTGCGCGTGCCCGACGACGGCGCGACGGTCGTCCGCGACCTCATCCGCGGTGAGACGGCCTTCGAGCACGTACATCTCGACGATCCCGTGATCGCCCGCGCCGACGGCACGCCGCTCTACAACCTCGCCGTCGCCGTGGACGACCTCGACGCCGAGATCAGCCACGTCATCCGGGGCGCCGATCACTACTCCAACACGCCCAAGCAGCTGCTCGTGCTCGAAGCGCTCGGTGCGCCGCAGCCGGTGCACGCTCACCTGCCGTTGCTGCACGGCCCCGACGGCAAGAAGCTGTCCAAGCGCCATGGCGCGGCCTCGGTCCAGGAGCTGCGCGACCATGGCTACCTGCCCGAGGCGGTGCGAAACTACCTGTCGCTGTTGGGCTGGGGTGACACGGACGACGAGACGATCCTGTCCACCGAGCGGCTCGTCGAGCGCTTCGACGTGTCCCGCGTGTCCAAGAACCCAGCGCAGTTCGACGAGCGCAAGCTGCGCTGGATGAACGGCCAGTACGTGCGGGCGCTGGACGTCGACGAGCTCACCGAGCGCCTCGAGGCCCACACGGGCCGGTCGGGCCTGCGCGGCGCCGTGGAGATCTCGCGCGAGAAGGTCCAGACGCTGGCCGACTTCTGGCCGCTCGCTGGGCCGATCTTCGACGGCCCGGTCGACGATCGCCAAGCGCGCGAGCAGTGGCTGGGGTCCGACGGGCACGCCGCGCTCGCCGCCGGGCGCGCCGCCCTCGCCGACCTGCCGGAGTGGGACGCGGCGTCCATCGACGCCGCCCTGCGCGGCGTCGTGGAGGCCCGCGCGGTCAAGGCGCGCGACGTGTTCCAGCCGATTCGCGTGGCGCTCGTCGGGACCACGGTTTCCCCTGGAATCTTCGAGACGCTGGCCCTTTTGGGACGCGACGAGGCCCTGCGGCGCATGGACGTCGCCCTCGCGTCCTAGACGCCGTCCAAAATTCGTCTCTCAACCAAACGTCCAGTCCTGCCGATAACCGGGGCGAGGCACTCCCGCCTTCACTCATGGACGAGGACCCGGAGAAGATGAACAAGCCAGCGATCGCAACGCGTGTCGAGTCCCCCGCCGTTGCTGCGGGTGGCCGTCACCACAACGAGGGCCACGGCCGGCGGCTGACCGCTGCGTTCGAGGCGCTCGAGTCCTTCCCGGCCCTCGCCGAGTCGCGCAATCGTCTGCTGCGCGTCGTCAGCGAGGAGCGGGTCTCGCCCGCCGAGGTCGTCGCCGCCGTCGAGTCCGACGTCGCGCTGATCATCGCGGTGCTGCGCCTGGCCAACCAGGTCGAGGGGCGCAGCCGCGGCAAGGTCGAGTCGGTCGTCAAGGCCGTCGAGCTCCTGTCGCCCGAGGCCGTCCAGTCGCTGGCCTCCCGGGCCCGTACGTTCGACTTCTTCGAGCGCACGGCGACATGGGACGCCGCGCCCGAGCGCTTCCGTCTCCATGGCGTCGCCACCCAGCGCGCGGCCGACCGCCTGGCGGCCGAGACCGGCTACGAGAATCGCGACCGCCTGATGGTCACCTCGCTGCTGCACGACATCGGCAAGCTCGTCCTCATGCACGCGTATCCGGGCTACCCGGCCCAGGTCCACCAGGGTGCCCGCACCCCGGAGGAGCGCGTCCACCGCGAGCGCCGCGAGCTCGGCGTCGACCACGCGTTGGTCGGCGGCGTGCTGGCCCGCCGCTGGGGCCTGCCGAAGGCCATCGCCTCGGTCATCGAGCGTCATCACTCTGACGACTCGACCGGTGAGGCCGCCTACGTCCGCCTGGCCGACATGCTCGCCCACTACGCGCAGGGCGGCGCGGTCTCGCCGACCGAGCTGCTGCGTGCGGCGCGGACGATCGGGATCGGCCCGACCGAGCTGCGCTCCGTGATGTACGACCTGCCCTACGCCCAGACGGGCCGGCCGCGCGCGATCGACCCGTGCCCGCTCTCCGCGCGCGAGCTCGAGGTCCTCAAGCGCCTGTCCGAGGGCAGGGTCTACAAGCAGATCGCGCTCGAGCTCACGCTGTCCACGAGCACGGTCCGCACCCATCTGCACAACATCTACGGCAAGCTCGGCGCCGTCGACCGCGCGCAGGCCGTTCTGCTCGCGACCGAGCGCGGCTGGCTGTAGACGGCCTGATCCACCCCGACCTGCACGAGAGCCCGGCTGCCGCCGGGCTCTCGTCGTTCTGGGCCGCTGGCTAGTCTCGCCGCCGTGATCTCCATCACGACCAAGGCGCCGTACGCGCTGAAGGCACTGACCGAGCTGGGCCGCATGGGCGGTGACGCGCCGGTGCCGATCGGCGAGCTCGCCAAGCGCCGCGACATCCCGGTGGCGTTCCTCGAGCAGCTGTTCGCGACGCTGCGCCGTGGAGGCATCCTGCGCTCCCAGCGCGGGGTCAAGGGCGGCTACGCGTTCGCGCGGGACCCGTCGGAGATCACCGTGCTCGAGGTCGTCGAGCTGCTGGAGGGCCCGTTCGGCCGCGAGGCGACGGGCATCCTGGCCGACGCGGCCGCGGCGGCGCGGCGCGTGCTCCAGACGACGACGATCGCGGACGTCGTCGAGCGCGAGGCCCGGGAGGCCGGCGCGGCGATGTACTACATCTGACCAGCCCCCGGCGCAGAGCGGAGTTTGGCTCTGCGCCGGGGTTTTCGACCGTTGGGGAACCGCTCTCGACCGCTGGAACAGGGATTCGACTGTCGCGCCAGTGTCGCGCGAGCGATGCCGAGCAGGGCGTGGGACAGTCCGAGCCCGGATCTCGGACGGTCGCGCGGCGGTGGGAGGATTGACCGCATGAAGTGCTCGCGCCCTTTCTCCTCCATCCCCTTCGATGTCGTGATCCAGAGTTTCGGCTGGGCCATCGACGCGCTGGACTCCGACGTCCACACCGGCACGTTCGACGAGCCCAGCCACAAATATCCGCCCTGGATGCTTCCGGTGGGTTGAGGCAGCGTCACCGTCGTGGTAGCGCTCGTAGTGAGTAATGCCGTTATCGCCGAGGTCGGATCAGCCGCGAGCGCGAAGGCGGTTCGTCTGGCACTCGTAGTGGTGCTCGAAACGGTCGAGATGCAACGGCTTCGGCTGGCTGGTCTCGTAGTAGATGACGCTGATCCGATCGAGGATGTCGGGGTGGATCGCGGCGACCAGCTGCTCCTCGATGCCCTCGGTGTCGATCTTCAGCACGTCGATTCGCCCCTCGCGCTCGAGGATCTGGTCGATCGCCTCGTCGATTGCGTGGCACGGTACGGTGATGACCTCGCCGTAGTCGTCGCTGATGCGCCCGTAGCGTCCGGTCGGCTCGGTACCGAACGAGACTTCGCCGTTGGTCAGTCCGACGGCGACCGCCTGGACCTCAAAACGCCCGTCGTAGGCGGCGAGGTTGCCCTTCAAGCGCTCGACGTTCTTGGGGTCGGGCTCAAACAGGTAGGCGCGGCTGGTGGTGTTGCGCGTGAGGAAGTAAAGGCCGGAGATGCCGATGTTCGAGCCCACGTCGACCGTGACGCCCAGATCGCGGCCGGCTCGGTAGTCCTGGCGGCAGAACACCTCGTTGACCGTCGAGATGTCGTGGCTGGAATACAGCGTCGGCGCAACCAGGCCAACCGGCGTCCGGACGGAGCACCGATACGGGTACTCACCATGCGCGGTGAGGTAGCGCCGCAGGTTCTCGGCGAAGTTCGGGTATCGCAAGACCATCCCGGCGAAGGCGCGGTAGTGGCCGCGCTGAAAGGGCGCCCGGAGAGCGGCCACCTTGCTGCGATTCCCCACGTTGATCTCGCTCAGACGGGCCAGGCCGACGACTCTAGCCTCGATCCGTCAGTAGCGCCCGCGGCGATCCGTCACCGTTGGGCTCACGGAGCTCGAGGCAGGCGATGCTGTCGAAGACGTCATCGCGCGTGCAGACGAGGCTCTGTACAGAGAACGCCAGCAGGTGCGATCCGCTGACGCTTGACCGCGCGCGACGCGCGCACCGGCCCGCGGCCGCCCCGGCGTGCCTCAGTCCTTGCGCTTCCCGGCCTT
This sequence comes from Solirubrobacteraceae bacterium, assembly GCA_036732205.1. GTDB lineage: Bacteria > Actinomycetota > Thermoleophilia > Solirubrobacterales > Solirubrobacteraceae > VAWY01. The sequence continues at coordinate 20,164 of DAINCW010000017.1, forward strand.
CTTCTCGCGTGCTTGGAAGCGTGCCGCAGCCTCGCTCTTCAGGCGGCGCTGCTCGGCCGTGAACTCCTCCGCCCGCTCGGCGGGCGTCTTCTTCGCGGGGCGGGGCGGGGTCTTCGGAGATCGATCCTGAGGAGGCATGTTGCAACCCAGACTATCGCTGTGGGTGCCAGCGGCGTATCGTGCAGGAATCAGCCCGTACGACGAGTGCGGGAAACACCGCAGTGCCAGCGCCGCCGTTGTTGCCTCAGGCTACCTCCGCGATCGCAGCACAGCACCAGCAGTGGAGGAACACATGGCCACCGGAACCGTCAAGTGGTTCAGTGACGACAAGGGCTTCGGCTTCATCACCCCGGACGATCAGGGCAAGGACCTGTTCGTGCATCACACCGGCATCGTCGGCGACGGGTACCGCTCGCTCGCCGAGGGGGCGAAGGTCTCCTACGACGCCGAGGCCGGGGACAAGGGCCCGAAGGCCGTCAACGTCCAGCTCGCCTAGCGACCGCCCCTTCAACGGGGCGTCCCATCTGGAAGAGCTTCGCGCCGCTGCGCGGTTTCACCGCCAGCGGCGCGATCTCTATCTGGCCAAGAGCTACGGCTCGCGGCCGACGACTCCCGCGCGGATGCGGGAGCTCGAACTCGCCAGCCGGCGCGCCGACGAGCGCCTGGCGAACGCGGAGGCCGACGCTCGTCGGCCCGCGGCCGCCGAGTAGCCACCGCCTGACAACGAAAAAGCCCCCGCTTGGCGGGGGCCTTTCGTCTCCGGCGGGGCTCTCTTGCGTGCGCTGCTGCGGGCCCGGGCGGCGGACGTCCGCCCGGACCCGCATTTCAGCGCAGCGCGGTCGCGAAGCCCCGGCACCGCGACCGCCGATCACCGTCCAACCCCTGGCCCTGCAACCTGGGGCCTCCGGGGACGGCGATGCTTGTGGGTCCTAGAAGCCGTGCACCTTCTGGGTGTAGGGCACGTGGACCTCGTCCTCGCGGCGCGTGTTGAGCGCCAGATCGGTGACGAGAAGGACGAGCGGGACGAAGACGAGAGCGGCAATGAAGAGAATGGCCATGGTGGTGGTCCTCCGGGACTTGTTGAGCAGGTGGTCAAGCATCGGAGGGCCGGGTAGCCGTTGGAGCGCACGTCGGGGAGGAATTCGGCATGAGGGATTCGGGGCTACGCTGGCGCTCGAATGGGGGGCGTCCCGAACAACATCGCCGCGTACGTCGGGCACACGCCGATGGTCCGTCTCGAGCGCATGCTCGGGCCAGGCGTGGCCGATGGCGTCGAGCTCTACGCGAAGGTCGAGTCGCTGAATCCCGGCGGCAGCGTCAAGGACCGCATCGGCGTCGCGATGATCGAGGCCGCCGAGGCCGAGGGGCGCATCGAGCCGGGGCGCACCACCATCGTCGAGGCGACCTCCGGCAACACGGGCATCGCGCTGGCGTTCGTGTGCGCGGCGAAGGGATACGACCTCGTCCTCACGCTCCCGCAGGGGATGACCCGCGAGCGCGAGTCGCTCCTGCGCCTCTACGGCGCGCGCGTGGAAGTGACCGAATCGCTCGGCGGCATGGACGAGGCCGTGGATGCGGCGCGCGCGATGGCGACCTCACCCGACGTGTTCCTGCCCGACCAGTTCTCCAACCCCGCCAACCCCGAGGCGCATCGGCGCACGACGGGGCCCGAGATCCTCGAGGCGCTCGACAGCGTGGACGTCTTCGTCGCCGGCGTGGGGACCGGAGGCACGATCACCGGAGCGGGAGAGGTGCTGCGCGAGCGCAACCCGAAGTGCCGCATCGTCGCCGTCGAGCCGCGCTCCAGCGCCGTGCTGTCGGGCCGCGCGCCCGGGCCGCACCGCATCCAGGGGATCGGGGCGGGCTTCGTCCCGCCCGTCCTCAACCGCGATCTGCTCGACGAGGTGATCGCGGTCGCCGACGAGGACGCGATCCAGACGGCGCGCGAACTGGCCCGGCGCGAGGGCATCCTCGCGGGCATCTCGTGCGGCGCCGCGGTGTGGGCGGCGCTGGAGGTCGCGCGGCGCCCGGAGTCCGGGGGCCGGCGGATCGTGACCATCCTGCCGGACTCCGGCGAGCGCTACATCTCGGCGCCCTTCTTCGCGCCGTAGCGGCCTGGTTACGCTGTAGGGCGATGCTCGGCCTCGGCACCCTCGCGCGTGTCGCCGGCGAGGTTCGCCGCGACGTCAAGGCCGCGCGCGACCGCGACCCGGCGGCCCGCGGCGTGGGCCCGGCGGAGATCCTGGCGACCTGGCCCGGCGTACAGGCCGTGCTCACTCACCGGATCGCGCACGCGCTGCACGGCGCCGGCGTCCCGATGGTGCCGCGCACGATCTCGATGGCCACGCGCGCGGTGACCGGCATCGAGATCCACCCGGCCGCGCACATCGGCGAGGGCCTGTTCATCGACCACGGCTCGGGCGTCGTCATCGGGGAGACGGCGGAGATCGGCAACGACGTCACGCTCTACCAGGGCGTGACGCTCGGCGGCACC
>DAINCW010000018.1:0-19678 GCA_036732205.1 Solirubrobacteraceae bacterium
GCCCCGGCAAGCAGCTCCCTCCCTCGAAGATGCGGTTTCGTCGGCCTGCCGCGCGAGGCGGTCTTCCAGCGCGGCGCGTGGGTCCTGCTGCTCGACCTCATCCCGGTCCCGCTGTTCGCAGCGTGGCTGCTCGGCCTGTCCTGGCTGTCGGCGGTCGCGCTGGTGGGGGGAGCCGCCGTGACGCTGCTCTACGCGGGGGTGCTGCGGTTCTTCTCGATGGAGCTGACGCTGCGCCCCGTGCTGCGCGACGTCGCGCGCCACATCCCCGACGGCTCGGACCTCGGCGAGGCCGGGATTCCGCTGCGCTGGAAGCTGCTGGCCGGCCTGCCGGCGATCAACATCATCAGCGGCGTCGTCGTGGCCGGCCTGTCGACTCGCGGGCAGGCGCACCTGTCAGATCTCGGAGTGGCCGTCGTCGTCGCCGTCGCCGTGGCCTTCACGATCTCGCTCGAGCTGACCATCCTGCTGTCGCGCTCGATCCTCGAGCCGGTGACCGACCTCCAGGCCGCCACCCGGCGCGTCGCCGACGGGGACTTCACCACGCGCGTGCCGGTGGTCTCCACCGACGAGACGGGCGACCTGGCGGGCTCGTTCAACCGGATGGTCTCCGGCCTCCAGGAGCGCGAGACGCTGCGCGAGGCCTTCGGCGCCTACGTCGACCCCGACCTCGCCGACCGGGTGCTCTCCGAGGGCGCCGACCTCCACGGCGAGGAGGTCGAGGTCACGATCCTGTTCGTCGACATCCGCGAGTTCACCGCCTTCGCCGAGCGGTCGAGCGCCGCCGAGGTCGTGGCCCAGCTCAACCGGTTCTACGACCACGTCGTGCCGGTCCTCACCAAGCACGGCGGGCACGCGAACAAGTTCATCGGCGACGGGGTGCTCGGCGTGTTCGGCGCCCCGGACCGCCGGTCCGACCATGCCGACCTGGGGGTCGCCGCGGCGCTGGAGATCGCCGACCTCGTCCGCCGCGAGTACCGGGGCCGCCTGCTCATCGGGATCGGCGTCAACTCGGGCCCGGTCATCGCCGGCGCGATCGGCGGCGGCGGCCGCCTGGACTTCACGGTCATCGGCGACGCGGTCAACACCGCCTCGCGCGTGGAGGCGGTGACCCGGGAGACCGGCGACGAGATCCTGGTCACCGAGGCGACGCGCTGCCTGCTGACCCGCGAGTTCTGCGGCTTCGACGAGCGCCCGACGGTCGAGCTGAAGGGCAAGAGCGAGCGCGTGCGCCTGTGGGCGCCGCGCACCGCGCCGGGCTCAGCGGACGGTGACGACCTCGGTCATCTCGACCGGGTGCAGCGAGCAGAAGAGGCGGTAGGTCCCGGGCCGCGTGAGGCGTAGCGAGTACGACTGCAAGTTCAGCGCGCCATGATGCGGTGCCATGAGAGCGCTCGTGACCGGGGCCGCGCGGGGGATCGGGGCCACGATCGCGCAGCGCCTGCGCGACGACGGGATGGAGGTGGTCACGCTGGACCGTGCCGAGGGCTGCGACCTCCAGGTCGACCTGCGCACGGATGCGGTGCCCGACCTCGGCGACGTGGACGTCTGCGTGTCCAACGCCGCGATCGTCGACACGATCGGCCCGGCGCACCGCTTCACCGACGAGATGTGGGCGCGCGACATCGAGGTCAACCTCAACCGGCGCCTTCCGCGTGGTGCGGTCGTGCCTGCCGGGCATGCGCGAGCGCCGGTACGGGCGGATCGTCGTGATCTCCAGCGGCGCCGCGCGCTCGGGCCTGCCGGGCCAGGTGGCCTACAGCGCGTCGAAGGCCGGGCTCGGCGGCATGGTGCGGACGATCGCGGCCGAGAACGCGGGCCACGGCATCACCGCGAACGCCGTGCTGCCGGGCATGGTCGCGACGGAGAACGTGCTCGCGATGCCGCCCGACGTGCTCGAGCGCGTGCGGGCGACGCTGCCGGCTGGGCGCATGGTCGAGCCGGCGGAGATCGCCGCGGTGGTGGCGTTCCTCGCGTCGCGAGACGCCGGGTCGGTCACCGGCGAGGAGATCGGCGTGGACGGCGGGCTGCGCCTCAACACCATGAGCCTCACCTGACCGCGACCCGGACCCCGCGGAGCTTGTGCGAGCCCTGCCTACGGCGTGATGAGCGCGGCGAAGATCGCCGCGTCGAGCGCCTCGGGCTCCGGTGCACTGTCGTCGTGGAGCTGGAGGACGTAGTGATCCAGCGGCGTGACCCGCGTGGGGGCGGGGTCGTCGTCGGGCCCGTCATAGTCCAGGAGCGCCATTCCGGCCAGCGCGACGGTTGTCTCGATCATCTCGAGCCTCCCTCTTTCGTCATCGCTTGCGGACGGTTCCCACGGTAGGGGCCGGCCCTGAAGCTCCGGTCAAGTTGAGGTGAAGTACCGTTTCGGCCGTGGCCACGGAGACCAAGCAGGAGACCCGCCTGCACGGTGGGCGCCTCGTCGCAAAGCGCCTGAAGGCGCACGGGGTCACGAAGCTCTTCACGCTCTCGGGCGGCCATCTCTTCTCGATCTACGACGGCTGCCGCGAGGAGGGGATCGACCTCGTCGACACGCGCCACGAGCAGACCGCGACGTTCGCGGCCGAGGGCTGGGCGAAGGTCACGCGCGAGCCGGGCGTCGCCGCGCTGACCGCCGGCCCGGGGGTCACGAACGGCATGAGCCCGATGGCCGCAGCGCTCCAGAACGGCTCGCCGCTCGTCGTCCTCGGCGGCCGCGCGCCGCAGATGCGCTGGGGCCAGGGCTCGCTCCAGGAGATCGACCACGTGCCCTTCGTCGCGCCGGTCACCAAGACCGCGCGCACGGCGACGACCACCGCGGACATCCCCGCCCTCGTCGACGAGGCGATCGTGGGCGCCACCACGGCGCCCACGGGCCCGACCTTCGTCGACTTCCCGCTCGACGTCGTCTTCTCGGAGATCCCCGAGGAGCCGGAGTCGACCGCGCGGATCCCCGATCCGCAGGATGCGCCCGCCGCGGAAGGCACCGAGCGCGCGGTCGAGCTGCTGCGCAACGCCAAGCGGCCGGTCGTCATGGCCGGGACCGGGCTGTACTGGGGGCGCGGCGAGGTCGCGCTGATGGAGCTCATCGAGGAGCTGCGCATCCCGGCGTTCGTCAACGGCCTCGGTCGCGGCTGCGTGCCGGCCGACCACGAGCTCTTCTTCTCTCGCACGCGGTCGAAGGGGCTCAAGGAGGCCGACGTCGCGCTGGTCGTCGGCGTCCCGATGGACTTCCGCCTGGCCTTCGGCGCCTCGTTCGGCGACGACACGCAGGTCGTGGTCATCGACAGCGCGCCGCCCGACCGCGAGCCGCCGCGGACTCCCGCGGCCGCGCTGTACGGCGGCCTGCCGGCGACGCTGCGCGCGCTGACGGGCGGCGGGGCACTGGATACGCAGTCCTGGGTCGACGACCTGCGCGCGGCGGAGACCGAGAAGCGTGCCGGCGAGCGCGCGGAGCTCGACGACGACCGCTCGCCGCTGCACCCCATGCGGCTGTACCGCGAGCTGGCGGAGGTCGTCGACCGCAACGCGATCATCGTCGGCGACGGAGGCGACTTCGTCTCCTACGCCGGTCGCGTGATCGACTCCTACGAGCCGGGCTGCTGGCTCGACCCGGGCCCGTACGGCTGCCTCGGCGCGGGTCCCGGCTACGCGATGGCGGCGAAGATCGCCCGGCCCGACCGCCAGGTCGTGCTGCTGCTGGGCGACGGCGCGTTCGGGTTCGCGGGCATGGAGTTCGACACGCTCGCCCGCCACGGGATCCCGGTCGTCGGCGTCATGGGCAACAACGGGATCTGGGCGCTCGAGAAGCACCCCATGGAGTTCCTCTACGGCTACTCGGTCGCCGCCGACCTGCGGCCCGAGACGCGCTACGACAAGGTCGTCGAGGCGTTGGGCTGCCACGGCGAGCTGGTCCGCGAGCCGGGCGAGCTGCGGCCGGCGCTGGAACGCGCGTTCGCCTCCGGGCAGCCGGCCCTGGTCAACGTGCTGACGGACCCGAACGTGGTGTATCCCCGCCGGTCCAACCTCGCCTGAAACCGGCGCGTCGCATGCATACCCAGTTTTGTGGCGCGGACATGGACATTTGTCCGATTGTTGGCCGACCGGCCAGGCGCCGATACTTCCTCACGTCGGGTACAGGGGATTGGTGCCGAATAGGCGTTGTTCTCCGTGACCGGCAACATAGGTTTGGGCGCAGCCGCATCGTTTCGGCGCCTCCCGCCGCCTGAGCCACTCAATCGGTCCCTGCATGGCACGTACCCCTGCCCGTCCTGTCGGGGCCACTTAGGAAGCCGTCCTTGTGGCGGCTTCCTTTTTTTCGACCCTGATTGTCTCAGGCCGTGCCCGCCCGGCGCAGGGCCACGCCGCGCAGGATGTCGTGCTCGGAGACCTCGACGGTGTCGAGGCCGAACGCGGCCAGGGCCTCCAGGAGGATCACCACGCCGGCGACGATCGTCGGCGCGCGGTCGGGATGCAGGCCCCGGACCTCGCGCCGCTGGGCCAGCCGGATCGCCGCGAGCTGGTCGCGCAGCTCCTCGATCCGCGAGACCGAGAGGACGTGGCCGTGGACGCGGTCGGGGTCGTAGGGGTCCAGCGCCAGGTCGATCGCGGCGAGTGAGGTCGCCGTGCCTGCCACGGCGATGGCCGCACAGACGTCCTCGCGCTCGCTCGCCGGGAGGCCGTCTTCCAGCGCGCCCCGCACGTCGTCGCGCAGCGCCGCGAGCGCCTCCGCGGGCGGCGGGTCGTCGTGGAGGTGGCGCTCGGTCATCCGCACGACGCCGACCTGGGTCGAGACGTGGAAGCGCATGTCGCGCCAGGTGCCGACGACGAGCTCGGTCGAGCCCCCGCCGACGTCGAGGACCACGGTCGGTACGCCCGCCCCGTGCGGGCGCTCGCTGACGGCGCCCAGGAACGTCAGCTCCGCCTCCTCATCACCGGTGATGACGCGGGCATCGAGCCGGTGGCGCTTGGCGACCTCATCGACGAACGCGGAGCCGTTGGCTGCGTCGCGCACGGCGCTGGTCAGCACCGCGACCGCGGCCTCGGCGTGCAGCTCGTCGATCGCCGACCGGTAGGAGTCGAGGACGGCGTGCACCCGGCCCATCGCCTCGTCAGTCAGTCGGCCGGCCCGGTCGACGCCCTCGCCCAGCCGGGTCACCTCGGACCGGCGCTCGATCGTCTCCACGCCGGCGTCCGGCGCGACGTCGGCGACGAACAGGCGGGTCGAGTTGGTCCCGATGTCGACGACGGCGACGCGCATCACGCGACGGCGTGCGGCATCGGCCGGCCGGCGAGGGCGGCGAGCAGGTTGTCCACCGCCATGTCGGCCATGCGCCCGCGCGTCACGTGGGTGGCCGAGCCGATGTGGGGGACGACGAGGAGGTTGGGCGCGCCGAGCAGCGGGTGGTCGGGCGGCAGCGGTTCGGGCTCGGTCACGTCGAGCGCGCCATACCCGAGCCGGCCCTCCCGCAGCGCCGCGGCCAGCGCGTCCTGGTCGATCACGCCACCGCGCGAGGTGTTCACCAGGATGGCCCCTGGCTTCACGCGCGCGAGTGCGCGCGCGTCGATGAGATGTCGCGTGCGCTCGGTCAGCGGGAGGTGGAGCGTGAGAACGTCGGCGGCCGCCAGCACGTCGTCCAGCGGGGTGTCGCCGGTGTGGACGATGCGCATCCCGAAGCCCTCGGCCCGGCGGGCGACCGCGCGGCCGATGCGGCCGTGGCCGACGACCCCGAGCGTCGCCCCGTGCAGCTCCAGGCCGAGCCAGCCCGCCGGCTCCCACGTGCGCCACTCGCCGTCGCGCACCGCAGCCGCGGCCTCGGGCAGCCGCCGCGCCGCGGCGAGGATCAGCGCCCACGTGAGGTCGGCGGTCGCCTCGGTCAGCACGTCCGGCGTGTTGCCGACGGCGACGCCGCGCTCGCGGGCGGCGTCCAGGTCGACGTTGTCGGTCCCCACGGCCAGGACCGCGATCGCGCGCAGGGACGGTGTGGCGTCGAGCAGCGCGGCGTCGACGCGGTCGGTCAGCAGGCACAGCAGTCCATCGGCCCCGGCGACGAGCGCGCGCAGCTCGTCGGGAGCCGGCGGCAGGGCTCCGTCCCAGGTCGTGACCGGGTGCACGGCGGCCAGGCGGTCCAGCGCCGGGAAGGGCAGCGAGCGGGTGACGGTGACACGGGCCACGACGGTTCGGCCGCGATCATCGCGCGTGAACCCACCGCGCGTGTCACGATGACGGTGCCGCCGCAGACCGAGAGAGGGGACGGCACCAATCCTCACCAAGGAGGCGAACTGAAATGGCCACCGAGCAGCTCACCGTCAAGGACCAGTTCTTCATCGGGGGCGAGTGGGTCCCGTCCGCGGGGACCGACGAGGCCGACGTGATCAACTCGGCCACCGAGGAGGTCATCGGGCGCGTTCGCATGGGCAACAGCGACGACGTCGACCGGGCCGTGGCCGCCGCGCGCGCGGCGTTCGACTCCTGGTCGCAGACCAGCGTCGACGACCGTGCCGCGCTCGTGACCGCGATCGGCGAGGGGCTGGCCGCCCGCAACGAGGAGATCGCGACGCTGATCGCGCAGGAGGTCGGCATGCCGATCGGCCTGAGCGCGGCGCTCCAGGCCGGCCTCCCGACGATGAGCTTCAACTCGATGGCGGGCCTGATGGCCGACGTGGCCTGGCAGGAGGAGGTCGGCAACTCGCTGATCGTGCGCGAGGCGGTCGGCGTCGTCGGCGCGATCACGCCGTGGAACTACCCGCTGCACCAGATCGCCGCAAAGGTCGCGCCCGCGCTGGCGGCCGGCTGCACGATCGTCGTGAAGCCGAGTGAGGTCACGCCGCTCAACGCGTTCATCCTCGCCGAGATCGTCGAGGAGGTCGGCCTGCCCGCCGGCGTCTTCAACCTCGTCTGCGGCACCGGGCCCGAGGTGGGGGAGGCGCTCGCCGCGCATCCCGGCATCGACATGATCAGCTTCACCGGGTCCACGCGCGCGGGCAAGCGCGTGAGCGAGGTCGCGTCGGGCACGATCAAGCGCGTGGCGCTCGAGCTCGGCGGCAAGTCCGCGAACGTGATCCTCGACGACGCGGACCTCCAGACCGCCGTCGTCGACGGCATCGGCAAGTGCTTCCTCAACTCGGGCCAGACGTGCAGCGCGCTGACGCGCATGCTCGTCCCACGCGCGAAGCTCGCCGAGGCCGAGGCGATCGCCAAGGCCGCGGTCGAGCAGACGAAGGTCGGCGACCCGCTCGAGGCCGACAGCGTGCTCGGACCCCTGGTGAGCGACGCCCAGCGCGAGCGTGTGCGCGGCTACATCCGCAAGGGCGTCGAGGAGGGCGCGAAGCTCGTCGTCGGCGGCGACGAGCCGCCCGAGGGCCTGGAGGAGCGCGGCTACTACGTTCGCCCGACCGTGTTCTCCGAGGTCACGCCGGACATGACGATCGCCCAGGAGGAGATCTTCGGGCCGGTCCTGTCGATCATGCCCTACGACGACGAGGACGAGGCCGTGCGGATCGCCAACGACACGATCTACGGCCTGGCCGGCGGCGTGTGGGCCGGCAGCGAGGAGCACGCGATCGAGGTGGGCCGCAGGCTGCGCACCGGGCAGGTCGAGATCAACGGCGGGGCGTTCAACCCGCTCGCCCCGTTCGGCGGCTACAAGCAGTCGGGCCACGGGCGCGAGCTGGGGCGCTTCGCGATCGAGGAGTTCCTCCAGGTCAAGGCCATGCAGCGCTGAGTCAGCTGATCGCGGCGAGGACGAGAGTCACGCCGTCGGCGCTCCGAGCGCCACGCGGCGATGGCGTCGGCCAGCGCGTCGGCCGGCTCGCGGTGGACGAGCACGAAGCGCGCGTCGGGCGCCAGCGCGTCGACGAACGGAATGCGCAGCGACAGGCGCGGGCCCCAGAGCAGCGGGCGCACCGCGCCGTCCGCCTCGCTCGCGGCCCGCCCCTCGCGATCGATCAGTGCCTCGGCCAGCGACGCGCGCGCCGCCTCGGCCGTGCCGTCGCGCTGCGCGTCGTCCGCGGTCAGGCGGTGGCTGTCGTAGCCGCGACTCGCGGCGTCGAGCCCCTCGACCGCGTCGGGGAACGGGGCCGCGCCGGGTCGCGGGCGCCATAGGCCGCCCGCCCGGGCGAGCGCGTCGGCGACGAGGGTCTCCCCGTTGCCGGGCGCGCCCACGACGACGATGGGGGAGACCAGCGGACCGGGAGACACGCGCGCGAGGCTAGAGCGTTTGCACCGTCGCCGACCCGCGCGGCACGCGGAAGCGCGCCGTCGTCGTGACCGGGCTCTGCGGTGCCTTGACCGTGCCCGGCGAGCGGAAGTCCACGTGCAGCTCGTCCTGTTTCGCGGTCGCCACGGCATAGCCGCGGCGCAGCGTGTCGGCGTAGGCGATGTGGGGGTTGAGCAACGTCACGCGGTCCGTGAAGGCCGACTGCCCGCCGAAGGAATCCGCGATGCCGCTCGACGTTACCGAGCCCGACACGAACTCGACGCCGACGGGGTCGCCGTCGCTGCGGCCGGTCGTCGTCCATTTCCCGGCGAAGAACGTGTGGATGTCGCCCGAGAACGCCGCGACGTCGCGCACGCCCTTGCGGTGCAGCTCGGCGGCGAGGTCGTTGCGCTCGCCCTCCCAGCCCGACCACTCGCCGGTGGTGAATGCCGTGTTCGGCGCGGAGTCGAGCGCCATCAGCATCATCGACGAGCCCCACAGCCGCCAGGCCCCGGGCGCGTCGATGAGCTGGTCGACGAGCCAGCGGCGCTGCGTCGCGCCCAGCAGCGTGCGGCTGGGGTCCTTGGCCGGCGGGCAGGGCCCGAGCAGGATCGCGCCCTCGCTCGGCGTCGAGCCGCAGTCCGGCGGCGGCGATGCGTACTGGTGCAGGTCGGTGAGGATCAGGTCGGCGTTCGCGCCGAGCGGCACCCGGCGGTAGATGCGGTCGCGCTCTGACAGGCGGCGCAGCGGCATGTGCTCGAAGAACGCCTGGTAGGCGTTCGCGCGGCGCTGCGGGAACGGCACGCGCGTCTGGCGACCCTGGTTGTTGCCGGCGACCTCGTCGTAGTAGGACGACATCACCTCGTGGTCGTCCCAGCAGATGACGAACGGGTGCGACGCGTGCATCGCCTGCAGGTTGGGGTCGGTGCGGTACATCCGGTACTTCTGGCGGTACTCGTCGAGCGTCTGCGCGGACTGGTCCGGTCCGATCGTGTCGGTGCGCGGGCCCGGGTCCGACGCCGCCTCGTAGATGAAGTCGCCGACGCACACCACCAGGTCGAGGTCGGGCTCGGCCGCCAGCCCGGCGTGCGCGGTGTAGTAGCCCGTCTGCCAGTTCTGGCACGACCAGAAGGCGACGCGCACGGGTTCGTGGCTGTCGGCCGGCCGGCGCGTGCGAAAGCGCCCGGCGATCGAGTGCGCGTCGGCGGACTCGAAGCGGAAGAAGAACTCCTCGCCGGGGCGGTAGCGGTGAGGTGAGAGCAGGCGCTCGTTGACGGTGAAGTCCGCGGCGGGGTCGACGGCGACGCGCCGGCGCTCGACGACCGAGGAGAAGCCGGCGTCGCGCGCGACCTCGAGCGTGACCAACCCGGCGCGCTCGATGCCCTGCACGCGCGTCCACACGGTCGTCCCGTACTGGCCCGGGATTCCGGAGGTGACGCCCTGCGCGAACGCGCCGCCGCTGATCGGCGCCGGGCGCTTGCGCGCCCAGCCCGGCGTCGCAATCCACGCCGCGCCGCCGGCTGCGCCGATCAGCAGCGATCGCCGTGTGACTCCACCCACGGACGCAGCCTACGGCGAGCAGGCCGGAATCCTGCTGCCGGCCGCAGCGGCGGTCTTCGCCGTCGAGCTCGTGCTCTTCATCGTGCTGTTCTCGATCTCGGCCGGCCTGGCGCTGATCGCGTCGGTCGTAGGGATCATCTTCAGCACCTTCTACACAGGGATGGTCGTCGGGCTCGTCTCCGACGTGCAGGACGGCCGTCGCGACCAGTCGGTCGGTGACCTGTTCGCGGCCGTCACGCCGGTCTTCTGGCCCCTCATCGGCGCCTCGATCGTCGTTGCCATCGGCGTCGGCATCGGCCTGGTGCTGATCATCGTCCCCGGGCTCATCTTCCTGACGTGGTGGGCGGTGACGTCACCGGTGATCGTGCTCGAGCGCCCTGGCGTGTTCGCGGCGCTGGGCCGCAGCCGCGCGCTCGTCCGCGACAACGGCTGGCAGGTGTTCGCCGTGCTGGTGTTCTTCTTCGTCATCAGCGCGATCGCGGGCGGCATCGTCGGGGCGATCGGCGCGTCGGGCGGGACGGTCGGCCGGGCGATCGGGCAGTTCGTGGCGAGCACGGCGACCGCGCCGCTCGGCGCGCTCGCGGCCTCGGTCATGTACTTCGAGCTGCTCAAGATCAAGGGCGAGCCGACCCCGGCGGCCGCGGGGCTGCCGGCGGACCCGGGCCTCGAGACCACCGTGCCGCCGCTGCCCCCGCCGGACCTGCCCGGCACCTGAGCGCCAGCGCGTCTAGGAGACCGGCCGCAGCGCCTCGCCGCGCCGCGCGGTCTCCTTGCCGCTCTTCTCGCTGCGCACGAGGTACCGCGGGTCGTCCGGGGTCGCGGCGAAGACCTGCCCGCCGACCTCGGTGCGCTTCTTCAGGACCCGCCGCACCGTGCCGACCACGGTCCGTCCCCTGAAGCTCCACTCCACCCGATCTCCCCGCTGAAGCTGGCGATTCGCCACCCTGGTCCTCCTCGTTCGCGTGTTGAACGGGTAGGCATTGGTTGGCTAGACTTCGCCCCACGCCGCGGGGTGGAGCAGTCTGGTAGCTCGTCGGGCTCATAACCCGAAGGTCGCGGGTTCGAATCCCGCCCCCGCTATAGCAAGGAAAGGCCCGCAAAAGCGGGCCTTTCTTGTTTCTTGAGCGAGATGGCAAAATGTGATTTCCTGTCGGAATCTCCTGTCGAAACAGGTGGAGCTTCGCGCGGTCCAGTTACCGCGGCGGTCTGCGCCTACTGCGCCGAATCGGTGCTGACGGGCCGCGAGCGACCCGAGCACGCGCTGCCGTTGGCGCTCCGCTACGCCGACGCGGACCAGAGTCACGTGACCGAACTGGCGGAGCAGCACGCCCGCCTGGCGTCGATCGGGCTTGTGCCGGACGGGCAGGTCGATGCGCGGTGTGCCATGTGCGACCAGGCCCTCGGGGACGACCGGTCCTCGGAGCGCGCTGCGATCGAACGCACGTTGGGACGCGCCGAGCGCCGACTGAGCTTGGCGCACCGTGATCGCCCCCGCATCGAGCAGGCGCGCGCAGCTCTGCTCGATCGCCAACGAGCGCTGCGGGACGAGATCAGAGACACCGATCGCGCGCTCGACGCGCTCTCCAGCCAGGACGAGGTTGTGATGCGCGCCAGGGACGCGGTCAATGTCCAGAGCTACGTGCGAGGCCGCATCGCCCAGTACCTCGACGGCACCGAGGACACGGGCGACACCGAGATCGAAGCGCTGCGCGCGGAGGTCCGCGGAGCCGAGCAGGTCGTCGGCGAGCTCGCCGACGATCTCGACGTCGACGAGCTGCGCTCACGTACGACATCCCTGTTGCGCAACGTCAGCCGGCAGATGACGACCTGGGCCCAAGAGCTCGAGCTCGAGCACTCCCAAGACGGAGCGCACATCGATCTCGACCGGCTCACGATCGTGGCCGACACCCCCGATGGCCCCGCGTACATGGACCGCGGGGAGATTGGCAGCGGCATGAACTGGGTCGGTTGCCACCTCACCGCCTACCTGGCGCTGCAGCGCTTCTTCATCGAGCACGCCCGACCGGTGCCCGCGTTCATCGTGCTCGATCAGCCAAGCCAGGCGTTCTTCCCACGCGACCGAGAAGCGGGCGGGGATCTCAGCGAGCTGACCGACACCGACCGGGAGAACACCCGTCGCCTCTATGAGCTCACGCATCGAGTGGTCGAGCAGATGGGCGGCGGGCTGCAGGTGATCGCCCTCGACCACGCCGACTTCGAGGACGACTGGTTCGCCGAATCGGTGGTCGAGCGCTGGCGCGATGGAGAAGCGCTGATCCCTGGGACGTGGCTGGTGTGAGGGAGATCGTTCACCCAGTCGGCTCTCGGAGCAAACTCGAGGTCGGCGGCGAGCGGGGCCGAGCTGGCGGCTAACATCAGTCTCGCGGAAGCCCCCTCTCGCCAGGGGGCTTTCGTGTTTGGGTAGCGAGATGCGGTGAACTGCCCGGACGGTTTCCCGACGAGGCGCGTGCGACGCGATCAGAACTTGCGGCCGTGTACTAGTTGTTACGCCAGCTGGCCGAGCAGTTCGCGCAGCCGGCCCAGAAGAGCGCGGCGGTAGCGCTGCGTCGGCGAGCTTTCGACATCAGCGAGCAATCGAACGCGCGTGACAAGATCGGCGTGTGGCCGACGACCCGCGAGCAGCGACGCCCCCGGGCACGATCAGTAGCCGAACGCTCATGGAGCGAGCGATCGCTCTCGCTCGCTTGAGCGAGAGCGAGCCAGGCAAGGTTTCGCCGAAGGTCGGGGCCGTCGTGGTCCGAGACGGCATTGTGCTGGGCGAAGCGTTCCGGAGCGAGACGGCTCCTGGAGATCATGCTGAGTTCGCGCTTCTGGAGAAGAAACTCCCTGACGAGACGCTTGCGGGGGCAACGCTCTACACCACTCTGGAGCCATGCACTACGCGCAACCGGCCGAAGATCGCGTGCGCCGAGCGAATCATCGAACGGCGGATCCGCAAGGTAGTAATCGGCGTCTTGGATCCAAACGACGCAATCCGCGGTCGCGGCGAACTCCGCCTTCGAGACGCGGGGATCGAGATCGCTCGGTTTGACCCAGACCTGATGGCCCAAATCGAAGAGTTCAACCGCGAGTTCGCGCGACTCCATGCCGGTGCACAAACACCAGAGCGAAGCGACGCGCAGACTTCCGATCCAGCCGACCCAGAGGTGGGTCCTAACGGTCATCGAATCGGCTACACGCAAGACGGCGACAAGGTCGAATGGATCCCGGACGACGAAGACCCAGGCAAGTCCTGGCCCCTCCTACTCCGTCGAAATGACAAGCAGATTCTGGAGACATACAAGGAGCTCTGGGACAAGGTCTGGTGGAACCGCCACCAGAGCTGGCGCTCCAGCCTGGAGAGCGGCGAAGAGTCGCTAAGCGAAGCCCAGGAAGCCGTCTTCGAGCGAGCGGCGGAGGCAGCCGTCCGAATCGAGGAGAGGTACGGACGGGAGAACCTAGGCTGGGACGACTATGAATGGGGTCTCCTGAGCGGCCGGATGTCCGCCCTGTCGTGGGTGCTCGGGGCCGACTGGAACGAGTCGCTCGATACCTAACGACTCGGACTTCGCCGCCAACCCCGCTGGGTGCTTCGCCGAACGCCGTGCGGGAGCGCTCAGGCGGCCAGGGATACGGGGTTCAAGGCATCGTCGATGTACCCCTAGAGAAAGCGGAGTTCAGGCGGCTCGCGCGTCGAGCGCGTCGAGCAGCTCGCCGGCGTCTGTTTCTTGGTCGCCGCCGACGCTGAGCTCGAGCGCCCGCTCGTACGCGGCGTGCGCCTCGTCGACCTCGCCGATCGCCTCCGCGGCCTTGCCGTACCAGCACCAGTTCCAGGCGCCGAACGGCGCGATCTCCGTGTAGTGGCGCAGGTGGCGGTAGGCCTCGTGGTAGCGGCCGAGCTCATAGAGCGTGTAGCCGACGGCGAAGTGCGCCATGGAGTCGCCGGCTTCCAGGCAGCAGAGCCACAGCGCGAGGGCTTGCTCCGGAGAGCGGTCCTGCTCCTCGATCGCCGCGCTGAAGTAGTAGCGGTTGACCGAGCTGGTCCCGGCGAAGAATGTGCGTGCGGCGACCACGATTTCCCCGGCCGAGACGTCGGTCAGGCCGAGCTGGGGAGCATCGAAGTGCGGCTGGCCCCAGATGTCGGAGACCTCGGGATCGTCGGCATCGAACTCCGAGTAGTCGAGGATCTTGAACCCGACCGCAGGTCCGTCGACACCGTCGTGCAGGAAGCCGAACTGCTCGCTGACGACTTTATAGCTATCGAACCGGGGTTCGATGCCCACCGTGGCAGGTCTCGGTCTTCGTCCGAAGCGGTAGCCGCGGCTTGTAGCTGAGAGACCGCCGGCTGCACCCGTAGGTACTTGAGGTACCTCAACGAAACTCGTCAGGACAACTCGAGGAACTCGCTATCCCGCAGGCCTCGTAGAAGAGACGCAGGTCCTCTGCGCGTCGCTCGAACTCGCGCGGCCGACCCATCGTCGGCAGAAACATGACTCCTTCCACGGGGCCGTCGTCCCCACCTATCACGAGAGTGTTCGGCGTCCAGTCCATGCATGCCCGCAGCCACATCAGTTCCGGGAAGAACAAGACGGGGTCCTTGCCCTGCTCCACCTGGCAGGTCATGGCGTCGATGTCGACCGCGGCATTGCGGATCTGGCCGGCATCGTCAAACAGCGCGATCCAACAGCGCTTGTGGATCACGATGCACGAGGCGCTGTAGTTGTCGGCATCCTGGTCCGCCAAGGGATGCCGGTAGAGCTTGTCGGCGTAGAAGAACTCTTCCTGCTCGGTCGGGAAGCACAACACGCTGCCGAGCGGGTTCGGGACAAACTGCGGGTCTGGTCGCTTAAGCACGTCGAAGAGGGCGTGCAGGAAGCCGATATCGAAGGCATCGCTCGGCAAGATCGGCAGGCGCGACTTCTCGGTCCGCATGTCTCGCGACATTGGCTTGGATGTCTCCCAGTGCATCGTCCCTAGCTGCAGCTTCAGCAGCCAGATGTACATGTCCTGGTGAGACGCGCGATCCTCACGAATCCGCTTCTCAAGCTGACTCGCATGGACGTTGTTGCAGTCCTGGCAGGCCGGTACCAGAAGCTGGCCGTAGGTGATGGCGGTGCCGTTGAGAAGAACTAATTCTTGGTCAGCCAGCCCGTGTTCGCGTTGAAGCCACTTTGGGAACACGTCCTCGCGCGTGCGGTTCTCGTCGTCCAGCGCGATTCCACAGAACAGGCACTGACTCAGGTCTGCGATTTGGGGAAGGACACCCATCAGCTTGAGGATCTCACTGTCGGATCGAGATCGGGTCCATGCGCCACCACGGCACCTACTCTTGTGCCGGCCGCCGAAGGAGGTGCGGCGGAGAGAACGCCGCGTGGGCGTGTTCGCGCGAAGGTTGGTGATCGACGTGCGTCTCTGTGAGCACCCAGACATCCGCGTCGACCTCCGCCATCCGCCGCAGCTGAGCGGGCGCAATCTTCCAGCCTCTCGGCTTCGGCCGCTCGACGTTCCACGTCGCGATCCTCATCGAGCTCCAGCCTGACGCCTGCTGCGGTCGGCCGCACTTCGTCCGAAGCGGGAGTGCGTCGCGCGGCCAGCGCCAGCAACGCGCGACGCCATGGGCCGCCGTACCGCCCAGGCACCCCGCGGAGAATTGGCGCCGCGGAAAGCACCGAGACAGACCCGCCCGACGGGTTAGCGTCTACTGGGTGTTAGAGACACACGAATACAAGGGCCTGTGGTGGCTGCCGAGCGACGACACCGAGAAGCTCTCGGGAACCCTGACCGTTACGAACGGTGCAGCGGCGCTAGAGGTGATCGGGCACTTTGGTCATCAGTTGCTCTCCGAGACCGAGACACAGAAGACCTACTCCTTCGACCTGGCAGCGCAGCCGCGCATCGTCGGCCTCAGCACCGAAGGCAAGCTGATCACCCTCGAAGGCCACCAGACGGCGCCCCACACGGTCAGCTTTCCTGGGATCGCTACGGCCACATGTAGGCGGGACGTAACGCTGATCGGCAAGCACTTCGCTGACGGGGAAGACATCGGCTTTGACGAGATCTCGATCCGAGCGAGTGATCTCAACCACTGGACTCAGGTCTCGGGCTTCGACAGCAAGATCGGGATGGAGAAGCACACGGAGCACGACTACCTGGTCTTCTCGAACGTCGGGATTCGGTTTGACGCGCCCGACGAGATCGACATCGCACTTGCACGAGGCGAGAGGGCGTTCATCAGATTCAGCGCGCAGAGCCAGGGCATTGGTCCCGGCACCGACCACATTGCGCTTCGCCGAGCTCGTTGGTGATCGTCTCAGCGGCGCGCGGGGTCACCGCGGGTCCTGCGCATGCACCCATGATGCGCAGAGCCCTCTCATGCCAGCCGGAACCGCCTCGACCCAAGCCAGCCGTTCGGGCGTACATTCGTGTGTCAGGACCTCTTCGTGGACGGCGACCTGTATCGCGATGCCACTCCACCCTTCGGCCAACCTTCCCGGGCCTTCACGCCCCGCGACAGCGCCGGCGCCTGTCACGATTCCCGCCCCGACAACGCCCGCCCCAGTGCCGCCTGCACCGGCACCAGTCCCGGCCTGATGGACGTGATTGGTCTCGACGAGCCAGTGGTTGGGTTCCGGGCCTGGAGCGTCGACGGCGGACAGCTCTGTCCCCTTGGCGGAGGCGCTCCGTGGGAGCCAGGATCTGTCGAAGCCACGTGCCGCTACGGACCTGACCACGAGCCGCCGGAACCCGGCTGTGAGTGCGGCCTGTATGCGCTCCACCTCGTTCCGGCGAAGACACGAGGGCTCGTCAGGGGCGCGGTCGTGATGTGGGGTCGACTGGCGGTGCACGGAATCGGAGTCAGGGCGCAATTCGCCCGTCCGCTTGCCTTGGTCCAGGAAGACACGCCCAGGGCTGTCCTCGAGCCGCTGGCGGCGCTCTATGGCGTGCCACTGGTCGAGGAGAGAAACCTCCAGAGCGCAGCAGCGGAATGGGGGAAGCCCGTGCCGGTCGACGAGCGGCCGTACTCCCCGACGGACCTACTGCTCGATTGCTTCGACCGCGTTGGCATCGGCGTACCGGGGTCATCTCCAGCCGTCCGCCGCGCCGGGAGCGCGGTGCTGCTACGTCTTCTCGAGTTCCTCAACGGCACATCTGGTGGCTCGCCCCGCCCTGGTGAGAGCTGGGCAAGTTGGTGGTGCCGTGCCTGCGACGCCGCTGCGCTGCGCAGCACGGGTAGTGCCTCCGCTGAGCAGATGGCCGCGTTCATGGCCCTTCTGCCCTCCGGCGACAGCTCGATCGACACACCGCGCGTGCTTGCGGATCGCGACCCGCATGGCCACGACCGCCCCTGCGCGCGATCGACTCGCGAGACCGCGCTGGAGTCACTTCCTCGGCTACTGGAGCGCGTGGCGATCGGCCTGGAGGTGGAAGGCGCGTGCTTCGAGGGACGAGGGCCCTTCCTGGCCCAGGCGGCGCCACTCGCCGTTGCCGCTCACCGTTCAACGAAGGCGGTGATCCGGCCTGACGATGCTCATGCAGTACTTGCGCTACCCGCCGCAAAGGGATGGTGCAGCCCCGATGAGCAGCGCTTGGCACTTCAGATCGCACTCGAAGATCGTGAAGGAGAACTTTTCGAGATCAGCACTCCTCTGGTTGCAGATCTTCTGCCTCCCCAGCGGCTGGTCTCGATCCTGGCCCAGTCGATGAGTTCGCGGACGATCACCGGCGCCTTGCGCCGGCTGGAGCCCGCTGCTGCACGAACGGTGGCTGACCGCGTGCTCGAACGAACGGCGTGCTTGCCACTGCACACCGAAACACTTCGGATGGCGTCGCCGACAGCCGCACGAGAAGCCATCGAGCGTTGCCTGCGCGACGAATCGATCACTGCGCTCCTGTGGAGCGAGTGGGTGCGCGAGCTCGTACCCAGCCAACGGCTCGACGAGATGCTGCTCGCAGAGGCGCAGCACGACAGCGACCCGGCATCACGTCTCAGCACTCTCCGCGGCCTCTCCGAAGACCTCGCGCCTGACCACATCGCACAACTCTTGGAGGATGCGGCCCACGCTCCGACCGAAGCCTGGATCCGGATGTGCCGGGGGTTGTCACGAGTATCACCGACCGTTCTTGACCGCATCGACCCCAACCTGCTGCTGGAGGTCGGTAAGCGCCTCAGCGGTCATCCAGAGGAAGCAGCAGAGGTACTCGCCGCCTGGCCAGGTGCACCACTTGACCTGACCATCCCGGTGCTGCGGGATCCGGGACCGATTGGCTACTGGCGTCGCGCCCGGTTGCTTCGCAGCCACCCCGACGCGCTGGAAGCCGACGACTTCCCGTTCCCTGCCAGCGACAACACGTGGCATGTGGACATAGCCACCGTCGAGCAGATGCTGGCGCTGCTGATCGCCGCTTCCCCGGGATCGGCGCTGGCAGAGGCTACGCGACAACTGCTGGCAAATGCGCGGGAGCGAGTTGACGTGCTCATAGCGGCCGCGTGGAGGCGGCGGCGTGAAGGATGGGAGCCACTTACGGATGCTGACACCAGGCAGCCTGAGGTACTCCGTCTGTTCTTGGCCTCCGTCTGCTACCGGGAGGCGGAGGCTTTCGACGATCCGTTCAATTGGCGCCACGCTGGTCTGACTCGTCCCACGAAGGCATTCCCCCCGTGATCTCGCTTAGCGCCGAGCCACGACTGTGGCTGCTCATCAGGCATCTAGCAAACGGGGTTCGCTTCGGCTACCCCGCGTGCTGCATCGTGCAGATCCTCGGCCATGGCTCGAGGCACCGTGGAATTTTGTTGTCGCGTGCACATGCTTTCGCCGCCTATCGCACTCGTAAGGAGCGATGGGAACGACAACGGGCAAGAAGCATCGGCTAGCGTCCGCGCCATGCCTGATCTCGAAGTCGGCCTTCTCGACGTCGTGCCGTGGACGCACGGCTATGCGCATTCATGGGCTATCGCGTGGATGCTTGGGAACGACGCGACGCGCGACGCTGTACTTGACACCTTCCTCGCGGACGGGGCTGCGCCATGGAAGCTCCAGGGATCGGTCGAACGCGAATACAAGGTCGGCCGCCATCGCGCCGATCTCAGGATCAAAGCCATCGACGCGCAGCGTCGCCCGCGGACGATGCTCCTCGAGACCAAGGTCAACGACGATCTCAAGGAAGCTCAAATCGAGGCGTACTGCGACAGCGGCGCGGATGTCGTCATCTACGGGCCCGGGCTAACGGGAATGCTCCACAGCGATGCCGACCCGATCGGGTGCGAGAAGTGGGTCACGGGCGGCGAACTCGTAGCTGCCCTGGAGGGCATCGAGCTCCCGGCGTTGCTGCAGTCATACGTCGACGAAGTCCAGGTTCAAGCTCAACGGATGAACCTCGCGCGCGAGTGTGTCCGCGGCGAGGTCGAAGACTTTCCACGGGACCCAGGCATTACTAACGTGACCGGTGAAGACGTCGAGGCTGTTGCCTGGGTGGCAGAGGTGGGACGCCTGCTGCGGGCCAAGGGAGGCCAAGAAGTGATCGCGCGCAACACGCCCCATGACTACGGCGTGTTCTGGGAGGGCAGTTGGCGCGAACCGGGTGACTTCAATGGCGCCGGCCTGTACGTCGACGTCGTCGCGGCGCACGGGGGGTGGGAGTACGTCATCACGGTCAAGGCAGGTGGTGGCACAAGCGAGGATCGCGTTCGGATGGTCGAATCGCTCAGTGAACCTCCGGGCACCGACTGGATACACGGGAGGCGGTCGTCCAAAGAGAACTTCCGCGTCTGGAAGCTCGACGCGGGCAACAAGAGTGCGGTCGAGGCCGCTGACGAGGCGTGGGAGATCGGCCAGTGGATTAGCTCTCTCGCGGAGGGTTAGACGCGCCGAACGGCCATACCCGCAGGCACATCCACACGTCAGGCCACGCCACGAGCGACGACCTGACGAGGCTGGCCACGA
>DAINCW010000018.1:19688-22185 GCA_036732205.1 Solirubrobacteraceae bacterium
ATCCACACCGCCTCGCCGCACGCCTGCGCGGCCAGCGTCCCCAACACGCGGCTGCGCGCCGACGGCGAGCGGTGGGACGCGTGATGTCCCCGGGACGACTCAGACGACTTGGTGCAGACGCCGGCCCATAGCGCTCTGTGAGGTGCCGAAGATTCGGCACAGCGTGTGGAAGTCCCGCCCCGTCTTGACGTATTGCTGTCGCAGCAGTTCGGGCGGCATGAGCAGTGCCGCGGCGAAGGCGTTTGCTTCCTCTTCCTCTGGCGGGATCTCGGGCTTCGGCTCGTCCTGGATGCTCGTCGGCCGACAGAAGACCGAGTGCTCGGCGCGATCGGTGTGCAGGCACCAGTGGCCGAGTTCGTGGCCAATCGTGAAGCGGCGGCGTCCCGGCCACTCCAACCCCTCAGCGGCATTGACCCAGATCTCGCGGCGGTCGGCGAGAAGGAGGCCGGATAGCGTCTGGTCAGAGCCAAGCGTCGGCGCTCCGGGAGCGGCGCCAAGATCGTCCGCGTCGCGCACGAGCAGCCCGAAGCACGTGTCGGCGATATCCGAAATCGGCACCGGTAGCGAGCGACCGTTCCACACGTACTCGGGCACGGCCGCGAGGATCTCCTGCGCTCGCTCTTCGGGCTGGACCACGGCCCGCGACCCTAGTCGGGTGCCTCGGTCAAGCCAAGTCGCTCGACCAGCGTTCGGTACGCCCGCTCCGCCGTAGGTAGCTCGCCGGCGGCCCCGAGTGGCTTGGCCAGCGCTTCGGCGAGGGCCTCGTCGCCCGACTTGCGGGCATATGCCAGCAGCCGGTGGAGGGGCGAGACGAGCATGGTGCGCACAGGGTCGCGGGTGCGCGGGAAGACTTGACGAACAAATCAGCCGTCGCGGAAAAGGTCGTCGACCTCGTCCCACTCGTCACCGGTCCCGGGATCTGCCGGGCCGGCGGCTGGGGCGGAGGTCATGGCTTGGGGTTGCGTCCGTGCGGTGCGCGCGAACACCGCGCCTGGCGCCGATGCATCGGCCGCGCCACCCACCGCACGCCCGGCACGCCGCAAGGCGTCGGCGCTCTCACCGACGATCGCGCCCAGCGCCTCCAGCACGCGCTGCGACACACCCGTCGACGGCAGGTCCCCGGTTTCCATCTGGTGGTAGTAGCGCCCGACCTTCTCCTCGCGCCCGGCTTGCCCGAGCGATTCCGCGAGGCGCTCCACGATCTCCGAGCGTTTGAGCTTGGCTCTGCTGCGTAGCGCCGGCAGCAGCGACGGCCACAGCCCCGACACGCCGTGCAGCGAGCGTGAGAGGTCGTCGACGATCGCCGCCGCGGGCGAACTTCGGAATGCCTCGGCGTCGAACTCGTGGCGCGGCGCTTGCGCGAGGTAGGCGTCGATGAGCGCGATCAGCTCCGCTCGGTCGCCGTCGGCCTCGAGTTGGTCGAGGAACGCGAGCGGGTCGGCCTCGCCGCCGGCCTTGTGCTCGGCGATGTAGTCCTTGAGGAGTCGATCGACGTCGGACACGGCTCAGCCAGTATCGCTTTCGTCCAGGAGGTCCCGGACCCGCTTGCGAAACCGCGAGGCGATCTGCGCCACGTTGTCGGCGGTCATGTCATCGACCTGATCGGCGACGGTCTTGGCATCGAGGTCGTCGAAGACGTGCAGCTCGACGACCTGCCGGTGGGTCTCGTTGAGCTCGTCGAGCGCCCGCTTGACGAGCTGCTCGGTGCCGACAATGCCCTTGTCGTCGGGCTGGGCGGGCTCGTCGCCCCACACGTCGTCCTCGCCCTGGTGCTCGGTCGGCAGGAGCGACTCCTTCGGGCGCCGGCCCGTGCGGCGGTGGTAGTTGATCGCCGTGCGATCGATGATCGTGGTCAGCCAGTTGTGGAACTCGCCGATGGAGACACCGTCGAACGCTGAGGCGACGGCGTTGGTGAGGGCCGTCGCGGCCTCGTCGTCGGCCACCTCGCGCGGCACGCGCATGCGCATCCGCTTCACGACGTAGTCCATCCGCCCGTACATGAGGATCCCGAGCGCCTTGCGCGCCGCCGCGGTGTTCCCGCGGGCTGCCGCCGTGCGCAGGTACGCGATCAGCTCGTCATCAGAAAGACGTTGAAGCTGAGCCTCGGAAAGCTCACGGAAGTCCCCATCACCAGCCATCAAGCGGAACCGCTCAACGTACCGGGCGGCTCGGACGGAATGATCGGGCGATTTCCGTCGCGCCGCGGATCGCTCCCTGTCGACACGCCCCTTGTGATGGCGCATTGTCAGGAACCTCGAGAGCGGCGCGACCGGTAGCCCGTGGCATTCGCTCACCTGCACGTGCACTCCGAGTACTCACTGCTCGACGGCGCGTGCCGAATCGACGCTCTGGTGGAGCGGGCCGCCTCCTTCGACCAGCCGGCGCTTGGGCTCACGGACCACGGGGTCATGTCCGGGGCGGTGGAACTCCAGAAGGCATGCTCGCGGCACGGCATCAAGCCGATCTTCGGGTGCGAGGTCTATCTGGTCGATGACCA
>DAINCW010000019.1:0-20073 GCA_036732205.1 Solirubrobacteraceae bacterium
AGCCTCCAAGGAGGCCCGGATGAACAACGTCCTCAGGAACTACATCTAGCGCCGCCGCATGAGCGCGTGCTCGACCGCGCCCCGCGCGCGGCCCAGCACGTGGCGCGCGCGATCGCGCGCGTCCTTCACCGCGACCTCGGTCCGCGACGGGCGGAAGCGCTCGCGCACGGCGGCGCGCCACTCCTCCACCGGCGGCCCCCAGACCTCGATGCGCTCGCGCGCGGGCAGCCCGCCCTCCCAGAACAGGCCCTGGAGGTGGTCTTCGACCGACATCTCCGCCCGCCAGCGCGGCAACACGCGCAGGCGCCAGTCGCCGTGGATGGAGTGCGGCTTGTGGGTGAAGGCGAGGCCGCCGTCGACCACCGAGCAGATCCAGCGGTGGTGTGAGTGGCCGAGGTGGGCACCTTCGATCCCGTAGGCGAGCTCCTCCCACAGCGAGGGGACCTCGACGTAGCCTGCCTTCGCGACGCGGCTGAGCTCGCTGCACACCCAGACCGGGTCGCGGACGTCCTCGAGCGTCGTCACGCAGAGCGCGAAGTCGAACTGGTCGTCGGCGAAGGGCCAGGGCTCGCGGTCGCAGATGTCGCGCTGGACCCACGTCTGCGCGCTGAAGCGCTCCGCGCCGGGGCCGTGCCCGCCCGGCATGAGCACGCCGCGCGTCTCGTGGGGCATCAGGTCGAGCACCCAGTCGGCGCGGTTGAAGGGCGCCGCCCAGCCGCCGACATCGAGCACGAGGTCGTCGGGGCCGAGGCAGGCGGTTATGCGCTCGGTGGCGGCGGGTAGCACGCCTGGGAGGCTAGGCGCTCAAGACGCGCTAGGTTGTCGATGGAGACGAGGTGCCGCATTTCGGTGTGGCGTCGCTCTCCTCCCCGAACGAGGTACACCGCATGGGTCGTCGTCTCTGTCTGCTGGGCGCCGTTGCCGCCGTGATCACCGCCTGCGTGGTCCCGGGCCCGTCCGGTGCCGCGAGCTCGCCCGTCGTCGACCCGACCGTGCCCGCCAAGCGCGACACCGAGCCGATCATCCTCAAGGGCTCCGACCTGCTGCCCTGGGCGGTGCCCGCGAATCAGACCGTGAAGTTCCCGTTCATGGACCTCGCGGGCAGCGAGTCGTGCGCCTCCAAGGTCGACCCGTCGAAGACGGCCGGCCTGAGCCCGACGGCACAGACCCCGCAGGACCTGTTCGACAAGCTCCAGGCCCTGGGCGACAACGGCGTCGGCATCCCCGACCCTGGGCCTCTCACCAACGACGTGGTCACGTACGGCCCCGACCAGTGCCCCCCGCAGCACTACGCCAACCCCGAGCTCGACACCGCGTCCGCACAGCCCGCGGGCACGCCCACCGACCGGATCCTCGGCTACGCGTGGAACGGCAAGGCGTTCCGCCAGATCCCGCTTCAGGTCGACGAGGTCTTCACGCGCTACCTGGACAACAGCCGCTCGGGCTTCGCCATCTACTCCGGCCAGGACGCACACACGAGCTACGCGTTCGACCGCGAGGGCTTCCGCTGGACGAGCGAGGACCCGAACGACCCCTGCCAGGCGCGCCCGAACTCCGATGTCGCCAAGGACCCGATCCAGGGCCTGGACACCAACGACGAGGTGGCCTTCATGGCCGCGGACGCGGCCGGCGCCGCGCCCGCCGGCACGCCGCTGCCCGCCGGTATCGATGACGCCCGCCAGGTCGCCATCGTGGACCCCACGGACAAGGGCAACGTCAACTACGTCTACGTCATGAAGGCCCGTGCGGACGGCCCCAAGCCCGCGTACGACGCGTCCAACGGCTACGTCCGCTACCAGCGCGACGCCAACGCGGACACGTTCGCGTTCTCGCAGTCGAACTACAAGGACTACGGGAACGCGCCGAGCGGCATCTACTGCGACCCCGCGACCGGCAAGCCCACCGGGTACGGCCGCCGGCGGCCCATCGACACGGCGACGATCTCCACCAAGCGCTACAGCTTCCGCTACGACGGCCGCTGGCTGCTCACGAAGATCCAGATCTCGCCCAACGACAACTGGACATACGGCCCCGATATCGTCGACCGCTGGAAGGCGCGGGCCTTCGCCCAGGACCCGTCCTCCAACACACCGTGCTGCGGCTACGAGGAGGAGGACTCCAACTGGGGCGGCTCGAGCAGCCTGCTAGGCGAACGGTCGGGCCCGGTGCGGACGATCCGCGAGACGTGGGGCGCGGACTCGGGGACCAACGTGGTGCGCCGCGAGACCTTCTACAAGGACGAGCTGCGCCAGAAGACGTTCCTGCGCGTCCACGTCATCCCACCGCTCGACGGCATCTACGCGCAGTGGGACTTCAACGCCGGGCGCGTCAACCGCTTCTACAACCCGCGGACGGCCGACAAGGGCGTCCCGGTCGACGGCAAGAACGATGAGGCCTTCGGCAACCTGGACGACCCCTGCAACTCCAACTACAACAAGAACGACACCAGCCAGGCCGACCAGGGCTACCGCACCCTCTATCAGGAGACGCAGATCTGCAGCCGGTCGCTCGGGGGCCAGACGTTCCCCTACCACCAGAGCATCGACGCCTTCGACCCCACGTTCTCGGACGCCAACGCAGCGCTGGCCTGGGCCGAGGTCGCCGGCCCGTACGGCTCGATCGTCGACCGCACGACGTCGGAGGTGACCGACATCTCGCCGGGCGGCGGCGCCCAGGCCATCTTCGCGACGCCCTACTACCGCGACGACGCGTGCTTCGACGACGGCACCGGCTCGGACCCGGGCATCGAGATGTACCCGCGCCACCCCGACCAGGAGCGCAACCTTCCCCCTTACCCCCCGGGCTCGGACTGGTGGAAGCCGTTCGGCGTGAGCAGCCGCGACTGCTGGCGCGGCACTCCCGCCGTTCCAGCGGGCGATCCGCAGTTCTGGCAGGGCGACATCGGCGCCCACGGCCTGCACCTGCTGATGGTGGCCGAGTCCGACAACGCCCGCCAGACGTTCCCGGTGGACGAGATCGTCTCCGAGACGCGGATGGTGATGCTCCCCGGGCAGCGTGACGGCACCGCCGGCGAGCAGTACGGGCGCAGCTTCGAGAAGGCCCTTCGCACGGTCATCGCTCCGACCTTCGGGGCCCTGCCCGGTGACACGGGTGGCGGCTCGACCGGCGGCGGATCGAAGCCCGGCAGCGGCGGATCGACACAGGGATCGACGACCGGGTCGACCACCAACCCCGCGAACGTCGCCGGGCACCTCAACGTGAGTGGCACGTCGCTCGGCCTGCCCTCGAGCGGGCGCTGCGTATCGGGCCGCGTCATCCGCTTCCACGTCGTGGCACCCGTGCACCGCGCGAAGGTGCGCAGGGCCACGGTCGAGGTCAACGGCAAGGTGATCAAGCGCGTTCGCGGGGACAACCGACTCGTGGTGCTGCGCGGCCTCAACGGCGCGACCGTGGTCGTCCGCGTGCGCGTGCGCGCGACGAACGGCCGGCTGTACATCGGCCAGCGCACGTACCACCTGTGCGCGGTGAAGCACAGCTCGCACTACCACCGCCACGGCTCGGCGAAGCGCAACCCCAAGAAGCATCCGTAGCGCAGAGCAGGACGACACCGCCTACGGGCCCAACCTCATCGACCGCGCACCGCAGACCAGGACCGCGCGCGCGTGGCGCGCCGAGCCCCACGAGGCCGAGATCGTCACGCGGCTGCTCGTGGGCTTCCGCGATCACTTGGGCCACGACTGGCCGTCGGAGAACGCCATCCTCGCGGCGGTCGAGCGGCTGATCGAGCTGCCCGACGTCGACTACCTGCTCGCGTCGCCCGACGAGGACTCGCCCCCAGCCGGCGTGGCGCAGCTGCGATTCCGCTTCAGCGTCTGGAAGGCCGCGCCCGACTGCTGGCTGGAAGATCTCTTCGTTGTCGACGCCGCACGGCGCGGCGGCTGCGGTGCGGCACTCCTGGAGCTGGCGCTGGACCGGGCGAAGGATCGGGGCTGCCGTCGCGTGGAGCTCGACACCAACGAGGAGAATGCGGCGGCGCTGGCGCTCTACCACGGGTTCGGTTTCTCGGAACGCAGCAAGGGCGGCCCGGGCCGCGACCTCTTCCTCGGCCGGCCGATCGAATGAGAGCGCCGATCGCCGCCGCTGCGCTGGCGGTGCTCGCCCTGGCGGGGTGCGGCGGGGGCAGCGCGGGGCAGCTGTCGCGGCAGGACTACCTGAACAAGGGCGACGCGATCTGCCGGGACCTGGCCAAGCGGGCTCGCGCGCTGCCCCAGCCGACGTCGATCACGTCGTACCGCGACGCCGTGCGCACGTCGGTAACGATCAACGAGGACGGCCTGGTCCAGTTCCAGAAGCTGAAGCCGCCGCGCGAGCTCCAGGCCGACCACGAGACGATCGTGCGGGTCTTCGGCCAGGCGATCGCGCGCCAGCGCCGCCTGATCTTCGCCAAGACCAGCCCGGAGATCGCCCACCTCAACGCCCAGCTTCAGAAGACGAACGCGAAGCTCAACGCCGTGGCCAGGCGCGACGGCTTCAAGGTCTGCAACACGACCTAGGACCGCCGCTACAGCACCAGGTCCGCGATCCTCCGCAGCGTCGCCGGGTCGCCCGACACCAGGAGCGTCGTCACGATCGACTCGCGCCACCGCTCGAGGTCCGCGCGGATCTTGTCCTCGGGGCCGATGAGCGTCATCGAGTCGATCAGCTCGGTCGGCAGCAGTGCCGCCGCCTCGTCCTTGCGCCCGTCCAGGTACGCCTCCTGGACCTGCTCCACGACGTCGCCGTAGCCCATCCGCCGCGGAACGTCCGCGTGAAAGTTGCGGTTGCGGGCGCCCATGCCGCCGAAGTACAGGGCGTACATCGGGCGCAGGACGTCCGCGCACGCCTCGACGTCGTCGCCGATGATCACCGGCACGGTCGCGCACACCTCGAAGTCGTCGAAGCTGCGCCGAGCCCCCTTGCGCGCGAAGCCCTCGGCCAGCGCGTCGCGATAGAAGTCGTTGGAGCTCTCCGGTGCGAAGAAGAGCGCGAGCCAGCCGTCGCACAGCTCGCCGGCCAGCGCGACGTTCTTCGGCCCCTCGGCCCCCAGGAAGATCGGGATGTCCTCCTTCAGCGGCCGGATCGAGCTCTTGAGCGGCTTGGCCAGACCGGTGCCGCCCTTGAGCGGAAGCCGGTAGTGCTCGCCCTCGTAGGTGACCGGCCCCTGGCGGGCGAAGATCGCGCGGCAGATGTCGATGTACTCGCGCGTGCGGGCGAGCGGCTTGGCGAACGGCTGCCCGTACCAGCCCTCGACGACCTGCGGCCCCGACACGCCGAGGCCGAGGATGAAGCGACCGCCCGAGAGGTGGTCCATCGTCATCGCGGCCATCGCCGTCGCCGCCGGCTGGCGCGCGGAGATCTGCGTGATCGCCGTGCCGAGGCGGATCCGCTCCGTCGCGGCGCCCCACCAGGCCAGCGGCGTGTACGCGTCCGACCCGTAGGCCTCCGCGGTCCACACCGAGTCGAAGCCCAGGCGATCGGCCTCCACCACCGCCTCTTGGGCGCCGGGCGGCGGGCCACCGGTCCAGTAGCCCGTGTTGAGGCCCAGCCTGAGGTCGCGCGCCACCGGCGCAGCCTATTGGCGTGCGACGTTCTCCGCGTGGATGCGCCGCTGCTCGGACGTCCGGCGGGCGAGCGGCAGCTCGGCGCCGGGCAGCGCCTCCAGATAGGCCCGGTCCTCGCGCAGGATCGCCAGCGCGCGGGCCGAGTCCAGCGGCTCACCGTGGCCGGGCACGACCCACGTCGCCGCCCCGACCAGCGGCTCGAGCCGCGCGAGCGTCGCGAGATACGCCGACCGCGAGCCGCCCGCAGACAGCATCGGGATCTCGACGGGGGACAGGTAGTCGCCGCAGCAGAGCACGCCCACCCACTCGGCCCACACGGCCATGCCGTCCGCGGTGTGCCCGTCCGCCGGGTGCAGCTCGACGTCGTGGCCGCCGATGTCGATCCGCCCCGGCACGGGCAGCGCCTGAACCGAGCCGAGGCCAAGCGGGCCGGGCCGCTGCACGTAGTGGCGCTCGTCGAAGTCGCGCAGCGACCGCTGGGCGGCACCGGGCTCACCGGCCAGCCGCGCCGCCGTGGTCTCGGCGCAGCCGATGGCCGCGTCGCCGAACGCATAGCGCCCGAGCAGGTGGTCCCAGTCGGCGTGCGTCACTAGCAGCCCCGAGACCGGGAAGCCCGACTGCTCGAGCACCGCCGGCAGCGCCTCGAGCTCATCGGGCAGCACCGGCGAGTCGACGACGAAGGCCTCGCTGCCGGAGCGCAGCACGGTGCACGTCGTGCGCCAGATCCGGCTGGTGGCAACGAGCACGTCGGGGTGCAGGGCCTGGACCCGCAGGGCGCCGCGCCGCTAGAGCTTCAGGAGCTTGGCGGCCTCGAGGAGGTTCCGCACCTCGGCCGTCGGCTTGCGCTGGCCCGGGTCGAGCTGCTCCTTGCGCCGGTTGACCCAGATGACCGGGACCTTCTCCTTCACGCACGGCTCGACGTCGTGGTAGAGGCCGGCCGCGATGTGCACCCAGCCCTTCTTGCCGCCCATGCGCCGTGCGCACTCCTTGAAGTGCGCCGGGTCGGGCTTGTAGGAGCGCACCTGCTGGGCGGTCACGACGAGGTCGAAGTCGACCGGGATGAGACGGCGCGTCTGGCCCAGGAGCTTGTCGTCGATGTTCGAGACGAGCCCGACCTCGTAGGCGCTCTTGAACTTGCGCAGCTGTGCCGCGGTCTCGCGGAACGGCGCCCAGCGCTGGACCGAGTCCGGCAGGAAGCCCGACCGCGAGGGCTCCAGGGGCCACTCGATCCGCTTGGCGATCTCGATCGCGGTGCGGCGCAGAACCTCGGCGTAGAGCTCGTAGGAGCCGCTCTCGATGTCCCGCGAGATCTCGTGGAAGAGGCGGATGACCTCGTCGCGGTCGAGGGTGAAGCCATCGCGCTTGGCCTCCTTCTCGAAGGCGTCCGCGATCCCGCCCTCCCAGTCGATCAGGGTGCCATAGACGTCGAAGGTGACGAAGGTGATCTTGGCTGGGAGTACCATCGGGCGGGGCATTATGGCGATTCGGACCGGCCGCTCGCGGATCGGACAGTTCGCTAGCCTCCCGCGCCGTTCATGGACCTGCTCGAGTACCAGGGAAAGCAGCTCTTCGCGCGCCACGGGGTCCCCATCTCCCCCGGCGCCGCGGCCACGACCGTCGACGAGGCGGTGGCCGCAGCAGACGAGATCGGCTACCCGGTCGTCGTCAAGGCGCAGGTGCTGATCGGCGGCCGCGGCAAGGCCGGCGGCATCAAGCTCGCCGGTGACGCCGGCGAGGCGCGCGAGCACGCGGAGGCCATCCTCGGCATGGACATCCGCGGCCACACCGTCAATGAGCTGTGGATCGAGAAGGCCTCGGACATCGCCAGCGAGTACTACGCCTCGTTCGTATTCGACCGCGCCGCCAAGGCCACCCTGGCCATGCTCTCGACCCAGGGCGGCGTGGACATCGAGGAGGTCGCCGAGTCCTCGCCCCACGCCATCGCCAAGCTGCACGTCGACCCCCTGATCGGCTTCCAGGACTTCCACGGGCGGCGGCTGTGCTTCGAGGCCGGCGTCGACGCGGACGTCGTCCGCCCCATCGGCGCCCTGCTCGCCCGCCTCTACGAGGCCTACGAGTCCGAGGAGGCGATGCTCGTCGAGGTCAACCCCCTGATCATCACCCCCGACCGCGAGGTCCGCGCGCTGGACGCGAAGGTGACCCTCGACGACAACGCGCTCTTCCGCCACGCCGACAACGCCGCGCTGCGCAACGCCGGGGCGGAGGACCCGCAGGAGCAGATGGCCTCCGAGCGCGGGCTGACCTACGTCAAGCTCGACGGCGACATCGGCATCCTCGGCAACGGCGCGGGCCTCGTCATGAGCACGCTCGACGTCGTCGCCCAGGCGGGCGGGCGCCCCGCGAACTTCCTCGACGCCGGCGGCGGCTCCAAGGCCGAGGCCATCACGAGCGCGGTCGAGGTCATCCTCAGCGACCCGAAGGTCAAGGCCGTGCTCTTCAACATCTTCGGCGGCATCACACGCTGCGACGAGGTCGCGCGAGGGCTCATCACCGCCTTCGAGCAGATCAAGCCGACCGTCCCGTTCGTCGTGCGCCTGGACGGCACGAACGGCGAGGAGGGCCGGGCGCTGCTCGCCGAGGCCAAGCTGCCCAACGTCCACACCGAGGCCACGATGGACGGGGCCGCGCGCAAGGTCGTCGAGCTCGCCGGAGGGGCTGCCTGATGTCGATCCTCGTCGACGAGAACACGAAGCTCTGCGTGTCGGGCATCACCGGCCGCGAGGGCACGTTTCATGCGATGAACAACAGGCGCTACGGGACGCAGGTCGTCTCGGGCGTGACGCCGGGCAAGGGCGGACAGGACGTCGAGGGCGTCCCGGTCTTCGACACCTTCCGCGCCGCCGTGGAGGAGACCGGCGCGAACACGGCGATGATCTTCGTCCCGCCGCGGTTCGCCGCGGACTCGATCCTCGAGGCCGCCGACGCCGGCATCGAGCTGGTCATCGCGATCACCGAGGGCATCCCCGCCCACGACGAGCTGCGCGTCTACACGCAGCTGCGGCGCGACGGCGCGACGCGACTGGTCGGCCCCAACTGCCCGGGCGTCCTGTCGCCGGGCAAGGCGAGCGTCGGGATCATCCCGACGGACTTCTTCGAGCCGGGCAACGTGGGGGTCGTGTCGCGCTCGGGCACGCTGACCTACCAGGTCGGCAACGAGCTGGCCCGGCGCGGATTCGGCAACTCGTCGATCGTGGGCATCGGCGGCGATCCGGTCCCGGGCTCGAGCTTCATCGACGTCATCGCGCTCTTCTCCGACGACCCCGAGACCGAGCTCATCGTGATGAGCGGCGAGATCGGCGGCTCCGCCGAGGAGGAGGCGGCCACGTTCATCGCGGAGAGCGTCACCAAGCCGGTGGTCGGCTACATCGCCGGGGTCACCGCGCCACCCGGCAAGACCATGGGCCACGCGGGCGCCATCGTCTCGGGCTCCAGCGGCGGCGCCCAGGCCAAGATCGAGGCGCTCGAGAGCAGGGGCGTGCGCGTGGGGCGCACCCCTACACAGGTCGCCGAGATCGCCGTCGAGATCCTCGGCGGCGTGCCCGCCTGAGCGCGAGCGGCGGTCGGACTGGTGAATCGCGGCGAGATCACCGACGATGCCCTGGGCTCGCGCTCCGGAAACGCAGGTCCGTACGCGTCGCCCAGCGTGCCGGTTTGCACGATTCCGGGTCATCGAACCTTCGTCCATTTCGGTCCCGAACGCTAGGAATGGCGTCCGCCCGCGGCTACGGTCGCTCAAGCGCCATGAAGACGCGCTGGAAAAGGAGTTCCCCGGAGAATGAAGGCCCACGGACGCATCTGGAACAGCGACCCGAGCAACGACTACGCGGCGCGTCTCGGTCTGCTCTGCATCCACGTGAGGACGACGAGCAAGATTCCAGGCTAAGCAGAGGGGTGGGTCGCAATCTCCGGGGCGGCCCCTCCGAAGCGGACGGTGCGAACGCCGGCTGAAAGGCCGGCGTTCGTGCGTCCGGGGACGGATGTGCAGGATCGGGGTCGCAAAGCTCCACAACCCTCGAAAATGCGGCCAGTCCGGGCAGAAGGGACTGGTACCCTGGGCTCGAACCTACGAGGGCATACCCATGTCTTCAGCAAGGAGTCCGGTGGCGGCACGGGCACCACGAGCAAACGGTGGCGGAGATGTCTCCGACACCCTGAGCGCCCTTGAGCGCAAACTGCGTGACCTGGAACGAGAGCTCTCGTCGGTCGCCCCTGCGCCGGAACGCCCCGAGATCCCCTCCGACACGGCCGACGAAGGCCACTCGGACTCCACGAACGGCGACGCCGACCGCCTCGTCGCCGAGGCCCGCGCCCGCCTGGGCGGGCTCACCGGCCAGGTCGACGAGCTGCTGCGCTTCCGCGACCAGCTCAAGCGCTCCGCCCAGGAGCTCGAGGACGAGTACAGCCGCGTGCTCCAGAGCATCGGCACGGGACCCGGGTCCGGGAGCGCGACCGCGTCGCCGCTGCGCGCGCCGATCGCCCCGCCGCCGGCCCCGCCGGCCATGCCCACCAGCTTCGCTCCGCAGGCGCCGTTCGCTCCGCAGGCGCCGTTCGCTCCGCAGGCGCCGTTCGCTCCGCAGGCGCCCTATGGTGCGCCGGCGCCCTTCCCGCAGGCTCCGCCCGGGTACCCGGGCGGAGTGCCCGTCGCGCCCCCCGGGACGGTCCTGCCGCCACAGGCCCACCCGATGGCGCCGGTGACCTACGAGCAGCCGCCGGCGATGATCCAGCCGCCCCCGGTGCCCGCACCCGCAGCGGTGCCCGAGCCGGCACCCCACGACACGGTTCCGTTCGAGGGGCCGGTCGTGGTCGACGCGGGCACGTTCACCGATATTGCGGCGCTCAGCGCCTTCGAGCAGGGCCTGGCCCGCGTGCCGGGCGCCGAGGACGTCTACGTGTCGGGCTTCGAGGGCAACCGAGCGCTCATCGAGATGCGCCTCAGCACGCCGGTCGCCCTGGTTGGCGAGATGCGCGCGGTCATCCCGGTCGGCTTCGTGGTGACCGAGGCGGGCCCAGGCCGCGTCCGCATCGACGTTCAGGCTGGTGGGGGCTAGCCCATGCCCCCCGACCAGCGCGACGAGCGCTACCAGCCGCTCGCCCTCATCAGCATCACCCTCGTGGCGCTACTCGGCTTCGCCGTCTTCTTCTTGTCGTTCCTCGTCGCACCGCTGGCGATCCTGGCGATCTTCTACGTCGGCTTCGCGGCCTCCGACCGTTCCAAGCGGTCCAACGGCAACGGGCGCGCGGCGCCCGGGCCGGCGGGCCTCGGCGATGCGCCCGCCACCACCGAGCGCATCGGCGGGAACGAGGCGCCCCGGAC
Organism: Solirubrobacteraceae bacterium; assembly: GCA_036732205.1. Taxonomy (GTDB): domain Bacteria; phylum Actinomycetota; class Thermoleophilia; order Solirubrobacterales; family Solirubrobacteraceae; genus VAWY01. Next base: position 10,897 of record DAINCW010000019.1, read on the forward strand.
GTCGGCCGCCCTCCTCGCACGCGAGGCGCAGGCCCGCCTGCACGTCATCGAGCGCGGCGAGTCCGAGCAGCGCCGAGTCGTCTGAGCGCCCGCCATGGCCGGCGACGACGCACATGACGCGCTCGCGGTCGCGCTCGACGCCGGGCTGGAGTACACGGGCCTGCGCAACTTCACGCCCGATTCCAAGCTCTTCCACTACGTCCCAGCGACGCTCGCGGCGCGAGAGCGCGTGGTGCCGGTGGTGCTGGTCGGCGACACGCTGAAGCTGGCCAGCGCACGCCCGAATCCGGACATCTCACTGGTCCGCTCACGTTTTCCGTACTTGGCCGTCGATATCGTCATCGCGCCGGGGAGCGAGATCGACCTCGCACTGCAGCGCGCGCCGGCACCGAGGCCCAAATAATGGGAATTGCCACGGCTCCCGAGCCGAACAAGAGCTTCTTCCGCCGGCTTGCCGCACACGCCGGCCTGGACTTCGTGGTGCTCGACCCCGCGGCGGCCGACGACCCGGACTTCCAGCCGATCAACCCGCTGGCAGCGCGGCTGCTCTCCGAGCAGATCTGCCGCTATCACCAGATGCTCCCGGTCTCGTACTCCAACGGGGTCGTCACGATCGCCACCCCGGAGCCGTTCGACCAGGTCGCCCGCGAGGTCGCCACCGCGCTGACCGGGCGCTCCGTGCGCTTCGTCGTCTGCCCCGAGGAGGACATCGACCGCGCGCTCGACGAGGTCTTCGCCGAGTGGCCGGAGGGCTTCGCGCCCGGGTCGGAGCTTCCGCCGGAGCTGGCCGACCGCGTCACCGAGCCCAGCTATCCCACGCGCATCGGGGACCTGCTGGTTGCGCGCGGGATCGCGACCGACGAGCAGGTCCGCGAGGCGCTGGAGGAGCAGGAGCGCACCGGCAGCCGCCTCGGCGACATCCTCGTGCACTCCGGCATCATCGCCGAGCCCGAGCTCATCGCCATCCTCGCCGAGCAGTTCTCGCTGCCGCTCGTCGACCTCTCCGAGTACGAGCCGGACCCGGCCGCGCTGGAGCACATCCCCGAGCCGCTGGCCCGCCACCTGCGCGTCGTGCCGATCGCCGTGGACGACACGACGCTGTACCTCGCGATCGCCGACGTCCTCGACGACGACACCGTGAGCGCGCTGCGCGAGCACACGAACCTCGAGTTGCGCGGCTTCCTCGCGTCGCGCAACTCGATCGACGAGCTGCTCCAGCGAGTGCACGGCGGCGACTACGTCACCGTCGCGCGCTCCGAGCTGCTCACCCGCTTCCCCGAGGAGTCGGCCAACCGCGTCCTGTCCGAGGCGCAGAAGGCCACCTTCATCGGTATCGCGATCGTCCTGGTCATCGCGCTCGTCCTGGCGCCGAAGCTCACGCTGATCGTCGTGATGGCGGCGTGCTCGATCTTCTACCTGTCGACCTCGCTCTACAAGTTCAAGCTGACCTACGACGCCCTCGGTCACCAGTACGAGGTGGGCGTCGCCGACGAGGAGGTCGACGCCCTCGACGAGCGCGACCTGCCGATGTACACGATCCTCGTCCCGCTCTACCGCGAGGCGTCGATCGTCCCTCGGCTGGTCGCCGGCATCGGCGGCCTGGACTACCCGAAGACCAAGCTCGACGTCCGCCTGCTCTGCGAGGAGGACGACGACGAGACGATGTCGGTGATCCGCGAGCTCAACCTCCCGCCGCACTTCAAGCTCATCGTGGTCCCGGACGCGCAGCCCAAGACCAAGCCCAAGGCGTGCAACTACGGGCTCCTCCAGGCCGACGGCAAGTACGTCGTCATCTTCGACGCCGAGGATCGGCCCGACCCCGACCAGCTCAAGAAGGTCGTCATCGCCTTCGACAAGGTCGACCCGCGCGTCACGTGCATCCAGGCCAAGCTCAACTACTTCAACTCCGACCAGAACCTGCTCACCCGCTGGTTCGCCACCGAGTACTCGATGTGGTTCGACCTGCTGCTGCCGGGCCTGGACGCGCAGGACGTGCCGATCCCGCTCGGCGGCACCTCGAACCACTTCATCACCGACCGTCTCATCGACCTCGCGGCGTGGGACCCGTTCAACGTGACGGAGGACGCCGACCTCGGCATCCGCCTGCACAAGGCGGGCTACAAGACGGCGATGATCGACTCGACGACGCTCGAGGAGGCCAACTCCGACCTGAACAACTGGATCCGGCAGCGGTCGCGGTGGATCAAGGGCTACATCCAGACCTGGCTCGTGCACATGCGCCACCCGGCCCGGCTGCTGCGCCAGATCGGGTTCAAGAGCTTCCTGAGCTTCCAGCTCGTCGTCGGCGGAACGTTCATCTTCCTGCTGAACCCGATCTTCTGGGCGCTGACGACGGTGTTCTTCTTCACCGAGGCGGGGTTGATCCAGCAGCTCTTCCCGAGCTTCATCTTCTACGCGGCCGCGTTCCAGCTGTTCATCGGCAACTTCGTCTTCATGTATCTGAACGTCGCCGGGTCGGTGCAGCGCGGCTACTTCGACCTCGCCAAGTACGCGCTGCTGTCGCCCCTCTACTGGGGACTGATGTCGATCGCGGCCTGGAAGGGCTTCCTCCAGCTCTTCTACCGGCCCTTCTACTGGGAGAAGACGGTCCACGGGCTCGACACGCCGAGCGGCGACCACTGATGGCCGTCGACGCCCCTCCGCCCCCCGTCGTCGTCGAGCGTGGCGGGGCGCACCGCTCCGGCACGCTGCTCGACAACCAGCCGTACGAGCCCCAGGTCCGCCCGCTCGGGGCGATCGTCGGGCTGATCATGTTCGTCGTCTTCGCCGTCGTCTACGGGGCGATCGGCTACCACGTGGTGATCGACCAGCACGTCGTCGTCTTCGACGCGCTGGACCGGCTGACGCGCGCGTTCCTCATCTGGCACAACGCCCCGCCCAAGCTCGCCGCGATCGGCTTCCTCTTCCCGCCGCTCACGACGCTCGTCTTCCTGCCGTTCGCCGCGATCAAGCCCGTGGCGACCACGCTCATCGCGCTGCCGTTCACCACGGCGGTCTTCGCCGCGGGCGCGATGGTGATGCTCGACCGCACGCTGGCTCGCTGCGAGATGACGTTCGTGCTCCGCCTCCCGCTGCTGGTCGCGTTCGGGATCAACCCGCTGTGGGTGTTCTACGCGGGCAACGGCATGAGCGAGGCGATCTACCTCGCGTTCCTGGCGTTCTCGCTGTACTGCTTCGTGAGCTGGTACGAGACGACGGAGCCGCGCTACCTCATCGGCGCGGGCTTCGGGATCTCGCTGCTCATCATGACCCGCTACGCGTTCCTCATCTGGGCGGGCCTCGTCGCGCTGCTCATCGGCGTCGCGCTCGTGCGGCGGCGCGCGTCGCGCATCGAGGTGGAGGGCTCGGTGGTCGCCTTCGCCGCACCCGTGATCTACGCCGTCGCGCTGTGGATCCTGTTCAACGCCCTGATCGTCGGCGACCCGTTCGGTTGGGTGCGCGACACGACATCCGCGCAGGCCGTCAACGCCACGGGCATCACGACGGCCGGGCACCTGGGCTTCGACGACATCTCGCGGCGACTGCTCGAGCTGAACGTCGCGGTGTTCCCGCTTGCCTTCATCGTGGTGCCGGCGCTCGTCATGACGTTCCTGTCGCAGCGAAACGACATGGCGCTGTGGCTCGCCAGCTTCATCGTGCTCGGCATCGTGATCATCGGCGTGCACGCGTACACGTCGCAGAACGAGGGCCTGCTGACGCTGCGCGACTCGATGCCGATGATGCTCACGTCGCTCGTCGGCGCCGCCTGGGTCTTCCGAAGTTTCGTGACGCTCCGCGTGGTCGCGTGGGCGGCCACCCTCGCGCTGCTCGTGGTGAACCTGTTCACGGCGTGGCAGGGCATGCAGGACTACCCGTTCCAGTCGCTCGAGCAGGCCTTCGTGCGCGCGGTCAAGACCGGCTCCGACCAGGAGGGCCAGCCCTCGCGCGGCGGCTTCCGGGTGGGGATCCGCCCCGAGGCCCAGATGGCCCAGTACATCAAGGACCACGTCACGGGCCGCAACGCGATCCTCACCGACAACGCGCAGACCTTCGCCGTGATCCTGCTGACCGGCCGCGCCGACCAGTTCTTCGACCGCATCGACAGGGGGGACGCCAAGTGGCGGGCGGTGCTCGAGCAGCCCTTCGGCAAGGTCCGCTGGTTCGTGTTCGCGTTCAACCCGCGGTCGGGCGACCTCATCGAGCGCCGCTACCCGCAAATGAACAGCAACGGCGTCCCGGGCTTCCACGTCGCCTTCCGCACCGACCGCTACATCCTCGTCTCCGTGGCCGCCCGCAACCCGGTCGCGCCCGCCGCGGCGACACGGTCGGGCGCCCGTCGTGGCACACGGACGCCGACGTTCGCGCCGGCCACCGGCTGACCCTCCCCGAGGGCTCGCCGAGTTCGTTCGGGCCTGGCGGATACAGCCGAACGCGCTGGTAGCTTGGCTCGGATGTCAGGCGAAGCTGGCTCGTCGCTCGGTGCCCGCGTCGAGGAGGTCCTCGCCTCGGCCCGGCAGGCGGCCGCCCAGCTCCAGCGCGAGGTCGAGGAGGCCAGTGCGCAGCGGGCGATCGAGGTCCGTCTCGAGGCCGAGAACGACGCTCTGCGCATGCGCTCGCAGGCCGAGGACGAGGCGCGGCGCTACCTCGAGGACGCGCGGCGCCGCGTGGACGCGTTCGCCGACGCCCGCATCCGCCGCATCACCGAGCTGACGGACGCGCTCGCCGAGGCCGCGGCGAACCTCCCCGAGCGCATGGCCGAGGCCGTGGCGGTCCGCCGCCAGATCGACGAGCTGATCATCGCGCTCGGCGCGGCCGCCGAGCAGGCCGCCCGCGAGGCGGACCGCCCCGCGATCGACCTGCCCCGGGTGGGGGAGCCACCCCCTGGCCCCGCGCACGCGACGGATCTGGCGCCCCGGACGGAGGCGCCAGAGGCCGAGCCGTCGTGAGGCCGCCCCGCGCGCTGCTCGCCGCCGCGGCGATCCTCGGCGCGGCCCTGGCCCTTGTCGCCTGCGGAAGCGCCAACAAGAGCAAGACGAAGACCGTCGTGCGCACGGTCGCCACCCGCACCAACCCGACGACCAACGCGCCAACCCTCGCCGGCGGCGGGATCGGCGTCACGGGCGCGGGCACGGCCGGGACGCCGGGCGCCGCCTCGACGCTCACTCCCGGCATCGCGGGCTCCGCCGGCCTCACGGGCACCACAGGCGTCCTGGGCATCATCCGGCCGTTCAACGCGCAGAGCCCGTGGAACACGCAGGTCACCGGTCAGCAGGTCGACGCCAACTCCGACGCCCTGATCCGCGCCGCCGAGCTGCGCATCGGGGTCCAGGAGCGCGGCAACGTCATCAGCACCCAACGCCGGCGGATCAACACCGGGCTCTTCATCAACACGACCAAGTGGACGACGCCGATCGTCGACGAGCAGGGCGGCGTCCCGACCCGCGTGATCTGCCGCCAGATCCCGCCGGACTGCGGCGACGGCTCGACCGTGAACACGCTGCTCATCCCGCCCAACGAGCGCCCCCTGCCCCAGTACGACGGCTGGTTCACCGTGCTCAACCGCCGCGAGGGCGTGGCCTTCGACATGTGGCGCGCCCGCCGCGCCGCGGGCAACGGCGACGTAATCAGCTACCAGTTCATGCGCAAGTGGGCGCTCAACGGACCCGGCTTCCAGGACCCCGGAACGAAAGGCGCGGTCAGCGCGCGCGGCTCCGGCCTGCCGCTGTTCGCCGGCGTGATCCTGCCCGAGGAGATCCAGGCGGGACGCATCGACCACGCGCTGGCGATCTCGCTGCCCGGACCGGCCCAGCGCAACTACGTGCAGCCGGCGTCGTCGACCGACGGCAACGGCCGGATCACGTCGCTGCCCGAGGGCGCGCGGATCCGCCTGCGCGCCGGGACGGTGTTCCACAACCGAGACTGCCCGGCGCTGCGGCGCGGCCAGGTCCCGCGACCGCGCTTCGACTGCCTGCCCTCGCGGACGAGTCGCAAGGCCGCCCGGGCCATCTTCCAGGCGCTGCGCACCTACGGCGCCATCGTGGTGGACCGCTCGCGCAACCCGACGCTCTACGCCAAGCAGAACTTCAACTGGACGACGCCGCTGCGCGGCGCCGACGGGCGCCTGCTCGACGAGCGGGGCCGTCCGCTGCGCCGGTCCGTGCGTCGCCTGCCCAACCAGGCGACGCCGCGGCTGCGCGGCTCGGAGGTGCAGTTCCTGCGCCTGTCGGACTTCGAGGTCATCTCCCTGCCGCCGATCCTGAAGTTCCCGCCGCTGAACAGCACGCCGACGGCGCCCATCGCAACCTTCACCCCCGGGATCCCGTGAGCCTGCGCCGCTTCATCATCAGCGCCCTTGCCGGCGCCGCCTCGGCGGTCGCCCTGGCCGCGTGCGGCATCAACACGAAGGACACCGGCCCGCCGCCCCCGCAGGGCGCGCCGCAGTCGACGACGACCAACCAGGGGCCCAAGCGCAACACGCGGCCGCTGCCAGCCGCGCCCGCCAACACCGTGCGCGTGAACGGCCTGCCGGGACGGTCCGGGCTCTCGACCGACGCGACGCGCGGCTTCGCCGGGCAGTCCACGTCGCAGGTCGCCTTCATCCACGCCACCGAGGCCCAGAGCTTCCGCGACCTGTGCAGCGGGCGCACGGACGTCGTCGAGGTCGGGCGGCTGCCCACGGCGGCGGAGCTGACCGTGTGCCACGACTTCGGCGTCGACCTCTCGGACGCGCTCCAGGTCGGAGCGGACGCGATCGTCCTCGCCACCAAGAACGAGACCGACGTCGGCGGCGACTGCATCACGGTCGCCCAGGCGCGCGACATCTATCGCGCCGGCTCGCCGTACACGAACTGGAGCCAGCTCGGCTTCGGCAACGTGCCGCTGCACACGACGGGCCGCGAGGACGGCTCGCCGAGCTTCGACTTCTTCGGGCAGATCGTCCTCGGCCTGGCGAACCCCACCGTGGCGGACGTGCGCTCGGACTACCGCCCGCGACGTACGGACCAGCTCGAGCGCTTCGAGGTGACGAACCACCTGCGCGACCAGGGCGCGGTTCGAGCCGCTCGCAACTTCCTCAACCGCCTCGAGGTCCGCACGCGCGGCCAGCGCAAGCGCATCGTCGACGCGGCCGTTCTTGCCGCCGACCGCGCCATCCTGCGCCAGATCGCGCGGGTGAACGCGTCGCTGCTGCGACGCAACGCCAACCTGTCGCCCGCCCAGCAGGCGGCCCTCGTGCGCAGCAACCTGCGCCGCGACCTTCAGGCCAAGAGCACGGCGTCGCTGCTCGTCAACCGGCGCTTCGACGCCAACCTGGTCTCGCGGGCGCGGCGGTTCTTCCGCAGCCGCTTCGCCACCGCCAACGCGCCGGGCGTGCTCGGGTACTTCCGGTTCCCGTACTACGAGCTCTTCGAGGAGCAGCTGCGCCCGCTGGAGATCGACTTCGGGGTGCCCGAGCTCCAGTCGGGCCAGCCGGTGGCGCTCACCGACCTGTCCGACAACACCCTGCGCCTGCTGCGCACGCCGACCCGCACCCGGGGCATCGCGCCCAGCCCGGCGCTGCTGGCCGCGCGCAACCAGCTGCCCGCCAAGACGAAGAGCGGGCAGCGGATCTACCCGGGCCCGAACTGCGTGTTCCCGTCGCAGGTGACGATCACCACGGGCGCGTACCCGCTGACGCGCCGCATCTTCATCTTCACCACCCGTCAGTCGCTCGCGCGCACCGAGGTCCAGAGGTACCTCGAGTTCCTGCTTCGCAACGCCCGCCTGTTCGCGACGCGCAACCGCCTGGTGCCGATCACCGACCAGCAGCTCACCGATGACGAGGCGGCCGTCGCCAACCGCGGCCACAAGCCGGCCCCGGTGCAGCCGCGCGCAACGGTCCAGACGCGCACGGTCACCACGCCGCAGGGCACGACGACGACCGAGACGGTCACGACGCCCGCGAGGACGACCACCACGCCGGTGACGCCGTCCAGCGGCGGCGTGCCCGGCGTTTCCAACCGCGGCTAAGCTGGAATACATGGCCATCTCGTTCGCACGCGGCGCTCCGTCGCTGGACATCGTGGACGTGGAGGGCCTCGCCGCCGCGTCCGCCCGCGCGTTCGCGGAGGACCCGGGGGGCCTGACCGCGTACGGAACCTCGATCGGCTACGTGCCGCTGCGCAAGTGGATCGCCGAGCGTCACGGCGTGGAGCCCGAGCAGGTGCTCGTCACCAACGGCTCGATGCAGGCCGACGCCTTCCTGTTCTCGACCGTCGTCTCCGACGGCGATGTGGTGGTGGTCGAGCGCCCCACGTACGACCGCACGCTGCTGTCGCTGCGCGGACTCGGTGCCGACGTGCGCCAGATCGAGCTCGAGCACGACGGCATCGACACCGCGGCGCTGCGCTCCGAGCTCGAGGGCGGACTGCGTCCGGCGCTCGCGCACATCATCCCCACCTTCCAGAACCCGGCGGGCTACACGCTCTCGCAGGGCAAGCGGGAGGACCTGCTCCGCCTGGCCGCCGAGCACGACTTCCTGATCTTCGAGGACGACCCGTACGTGGAGCTGCGCTTCACCGGCGAGTCGCTGCCCACGATGCTGTCGATGGACGACGGCGATCGCGTCGTGTACGCCTCGTCCTTCTCCAAGACCGTGTGCCCGGGCATCCGGGTCGGGTACCTCGTCGGGCCCCTGGACCTCATCAAGCGCATCCAGAAGCTCGCGACGGACACCTACATCTCGCCCTCGATGGTGTCCCAGGGGATCGTCCACCAGTTCTGCGTGTCCGGCTCGCTGGACCGCTCGATCGAGACCGTGAAGGCCGCGCTGGCCGAGCGCGTCGCGACCCTCGGCGAGGCGTTGCGCGAGCACCTCCCGGAGGCCCGCTTCACCGAGCCCGAGGGCGGCTACTTCATGTGGGTCGAGCTACCGGAGGGCACCGACGTCGCCGCGCTGTTCGACGCCGCCGCCGAGCGTGGCGTGGCGTTCGTCAAGGGCACGGACTTCCTGATGGAGGGCGGCGAGAACACGCTGCGCCTCGCGTACTCAGGTGTGACGCCCGACGAGATTCGCGAGGGCGTTCGGCTGCTCGCCGAAGCGGCCCGCCCGCTCGTCACGGCCTGACCGGCCTCAGCGGCCGTACGGGCGCTCGGCGAGCACGAGCTGGTCGGGCAGCGCGACTCGCACCGGGGGCGACG